>NZ_JCAIUM010000002.1:0-461250 GCF_059445545.1 Paenibacillus sp. Y568 | reverse complement strand
AATTATTTGATGTATTGTTCGTTTCCACTTATGCAAGTCCAGCTCACCACGGATGCGTAATAGCACAGGAATATGATACGCATCTCCTACACTTTCCAATTGTTCTACAATGAGCAACCGCTTTTGTGCTGACGATACAGGATAGTAATCTGCGGGAGCAGCTGGCTCAATCGAGGAGTAGTCATTATCTTCCCCACTGATTTGGTTTGCCATATCTGAAAGTACAGGATTCTGAAATATTTCCTGCAATAGTATGCTGGATTGAAGTTCTTTCTTAATCGCAGATACCAGCCTAATAGCGCTTAAGGAATTTCCACCGAGATTAAAAAAATGGCTGTAAACCCCAACTTTGCTGACCCCCAATACGTTCTTCCAAATTTCAATAAGTCTAGCTTCTATATCATTTCGGGGTATCGTATCTTCCTTTCCTTCCTCTTCAGGAACCGTAGGCTGAGGTAACCCTTTACGGTCGATCTTTCCGTTCACGGTTAAAGGCATCTGATCCAAGAACATCATATAGGTTGGAATCATATATTCCGGCAACTCTTTGGCCAAATTACGTCTAATTTGGTTTGTCGTCACAGAGATGTTGCACACGATATACGCAAACAGCATCTTCTCACCATTAATATGATCAAATACCGTAACTACCGCTTCCTTAACTTCCGGTTGTTGGATCAAGCGACATTCGATTTCTCCTAATTCAATACGATAGCCTCTGATCTTGACCTGCTGATCGATTCGTCCAATGAATTCAATATTCCCATCTGGTAGCCACCTACATAGATCTCCTGTACGATACATCCGTTCACCCGGATAGTACGGATCAAGCACAAACGATTGTAAGGTTAGATCCGGCTGATTCAGATAACCTCTAGCCAGTCCTACTCCTGCGATGCACAACTCACCAAGTACTCCTACTGGAAGCAAACAGTCGTTATTATCCACAATATAAGTTCTGACATTGGATATTGGCTGTCCAATGGGGATATTATTGTATAGCCGGTCTACTTTAAAGGAGGTGGTGACAATGGTGTTTTCAGTAGGACCGTAATTGTTGTAGAGTTGATATCCAGTCTCTCTAAATGACTTCAGTTTATCACCACCCGTGATCACTCTCGTTAACGAATGGTTATCTAGCCTCATCAATTGTTCACACATAGGTGTTGGGAGAATTACAACCGTGACGCCCCGCTCCTCCAAATACCTGTTTAATTCGAATACATCTAATCGAAGCTCTTCTGGAATAATTTCAATGACACTCCCTACAATCAAGGGAGGAACAATCTCTATCACTGAAGGATCAAATCCGAACCCTATATATTTGGAACAGCGGTCTTCTTCCGTAATTTTGTAATACTCCGCATGCCATAATGATTGATTCAACAGAGATCGATGTTCCAGCATGACCCCTTTAGGTTGACCCGTCGATCCAGAAGTATAGATAATATATGCTAGATCCGAAGGATTACTAGTACTAGGAATATTGGTAGTCTCATATGTATCAAGAGAAATCTCATCAATATCCGCGTTTTCAGTCTCCCAACTTGCTCCCTGTAGCCAACGTTGTCTAGAGAGAAGTAATGTAGCTTGACTATCCAACATCATGAATTTCACGCGTTCAGTAGGACACTGATGGTCGATAGGTAGAAAAACTGCTCCAGCCTTAGCTATCCCCAGTATGCCTACAATCATTTCGGACGAGTGATCCAACATCAGGGCAACGATCTGATTCTTCGTCACACCCTTTTCCATCAGCCAACGTGCTAATTGATTAGCCTTTTCATTCAACTGCTTATATGTCCATCGCTGGTCGCGAAATACAACGGCAAGTTGATCTGGAGTCTTGAATACTTGGGTCTCAAAATGCTGAATAAATGTCTCATGGAGCTCATACGGAATACATGTATCATTGAATTGATCCAGTATTTCCTTTTTTTCATCATCAGTAATAAGTTCCATATTACAGATCAATATTTCTGGATTATCACTTACCTGTTTAAGTAGGTGACGGTAATGCTCCTCCATATTATGTATTATCTGTGGATGCATAACGTTAGCGTTGTATTTAAAATTGACTTCCAATCCCTGGCTCGCACTAATAATAATATTGAAATCATAATTCGATTGTTCGAAATCACTGCCTTCATCAATCGAGAAATGCGATTCGATTCCTCGCAATACCGATTTCTCCTGATCAGAATTATTCTGAAAACCATACAGGTGATGAATTAAATTTCGTGATAGATCAGAACAAGATTGAATATCTGCCAGTGGGTAATAATCATAATTTTGTGAATCTATAACGACTTGTTGTACATTCTTAAGCAGTTCAGCAAATGTCTCTTTCCAATTCCATCGGACCCGTACCGGAATCGTGTTAATAAACAATCCAATCATTTCTTCAATACCCTCAACTTCGGCAGGCCGACCTGAAGTCACAACACCAAACACTACATCTTCCGTCCTGTTATACTTCCCAAGAAGAACTCCCCATACCGTCTGAAGTAGCATGTTCAGTGTGACCTGATATTTCTTAGCAACTCTCTCAAGCTTATGCGCAACATCCTCTTGAATATAAAAAGAATGATCGATCTGTTGATACTCCACATTCTTCGATCGTGTATCTCCTTCTCCTAGGGGTAACGTAGGTAATGAAGCCTGCTGAGAGTACCCGCTAAGATAGTGACGCCAAAATTGTTCAGCTTCTTGAGTATCTTGTTGATCCAGCCATTGGATATATTCTGAGTAAGGTCTAACCTCTCCCATAGTTATAGGGCGACCTTCGGCAAGGAGTACATACAACTCAAGCCATTGCTGGAGTAATATCTTCAAACACCAACCATCCATTATGATATGGTGGTAACTCCATATGACTTGGTATCGTCCTTCCCCCATTTTGAACACTGCAAGCCTGATCAGCATATCCTTCACTAGATCAAAGCCCTGAAGTTTGTCTTGAATGATATATTGTTCAATAACCTGCTTACTTTCCTGTTCTGACTTGGATGAAAGCTCTAGATAATGAATCTTTAGACTTCGTTCTTTGAATACGATCTGCTTGGGACTCTTTAAGTTCTCGTGCATAAAATTAGTTCGAAGAACATCATATTTCTCAATAAGAATATTAAAGCTCTGTTCAAGTAAATGAACATCTAGCTCTCCGTGAATGGTGCATAAGAACTGTTCAAAATACGCGGGAGATTCTGGATCCAACAAAGCGTGGAACAACATACCTTCCTGCATCGTCGATAAATTATAAACACTCTTGACAGATAATTTCTGCACCTGGCTCACTCCTTCTCACAATAGTAAGGCCTTTCCTCACTCTTTATTGCTGTAGAACATCAGGATTTCATCCAACTCTTCAAAGGATAAGTTATCGTCGCCTACATCCGAAGGAGTCAGTTCCTTACTTTCCTTCGTAATACAATGTTTGATAATTTGGGACAACCCATCTTGGAATTCCTCTACGAACAAACCTATGTTTGTATCCGTGAATTCATTGGTGTTGTATTCGATCGATATGTGTAAAGCCCCATTCTCAATTAAGCCGCTGATATTCAGAGCTACTTCTCGTTCATCTTCAGGACTCTCATTCATCCCGCAAGTAAGGGGAGATACTTGAAATATTTCCGTGTTAACATCTGTATCGAATTGTCCCAGGTAATTAAATTTAATCTCAGGCTTCAATGAGAATATCAATCCTTGTTTATTCTCTTTCGTTGTCAAATATTTAAGAATGCCGTATCCAGCCCCTTTATTCGGAATACGACGTAGGTTTTCCTTCACCCTTTTGATTAGTAATGACATATTATCCGAGCCATTCATATCTAGAACAACCGGATAAACCGATGTAAACCAACCTACAGTTCTGCTGATGTTGATATATTCAATCATCTCTTCCCTACCATGACCTTCAAGTGAGATTACTACCTGATCGTGCCCCGCCCATTTTTGAATGGCCATCCCAAGGCCAGTCAACAACAGATCATTTATTTCCGTCCCATAAGCTGTATGAGCAGCACCTAATAGTAAATCAGTCTCATTCTCAGACAGTTGGAAGCTACGGATGTTATTATATTTCACTCGAATATCCATTCTAGTAAAGTCCTTCGCCAAAGTCGGAACTACCCTATTCTCTATTTGACTCCAGTATGGGATTTCACGAGTCATAGCTTTACTATTTGCATATTTGTGCAACTCTTCTGCCCAACGTTTGTAGGAATCAGTTTTGCTAGGATACACAACCTCTTCATTACGAATCAGTTGCATATATCCAGTCGTAAAGTCCTCGAAGAGGATTCGCCATGATACACCGTCTACGACCAGATGGTGTATCACTATGAATAGATGATCTCCCTGATTGGTGTGAAATAAGGTTAGTTTCACGAGAGTTCCTGTACTGAGATCTATCCCCGATTGAATTACTTCTACAGCATGATTGATTTCAGAAATGGCATCCGCAGCATGATTGACGTCAATGATTTCAAGGTCCAGTACCGGAATGTCCATCCCTCGATTGAATTGTCGGATCATGTCCGACACTTGCTCATATACCATACGAAGTGCATCATGATGTAGCATGATATGTGACCATACTGCTTGCACCTTCTCTGCATCAAACCCCTCAGGATTAAATAACATAACCGATTGATTCCAATGGTGAGGATGCACGAACTTATTATCGAAGAACCAGTGCTGAATCGGAGTTAATAATACTTCTCCTTCTACAAGCCCCTGGTCAATTTCTCTGACATCTTGCTTCACCCATTTACTTAAAAGTCTGATTTGCGGATACTGGAATAGATACTTGATTTTCAATTGAAACCCACGCGAATTTAATTTAGACGAGATTTGTATTGCCTTAATCGAATCGCCACCAAGTTCGAAAAAGTTATGGTTCGTCCCCAACTTATCGATACCTAATACTTCCTGCCATATCTCGACCAGTAGAAGCTCCATCTCATCGATAGGTTCAATTACTTCATTACCAACGACCATGTTTCGATCCGGTTTCGGCAATGATTTTCGATCTATTTTCCCATTATCCAGCAGGGGCATCGTACTCAAACATATAATATATGGTGGAATCATATAGTCCGGTAATAGCTGAGAAAGTTCAACTCTCATTGCTTGTAAATCAATGTTTACTGTCGATGTCATATAAGCGCATAAATAAGGATTTCCTCCATCATCATCTAAAGCCATGACAACAGCCTCTTTTATATTATCTTGTTGAAGAAGTACAGCCTCTATTTCTTCTAATTCAATTCGAAATCCACGAATCTTCACTTGATAATCCTGTCTACCATAAAATTCAATTGATCCATCGGGAAGCCATCTTCCTCTATCACCAGTACGATAAAGACGCTGCCCCGACTCTTCTGCATACGGATCGATCATGAAGGATGCACGAGTGCGTTCTGGATCATGGATATATCCCCTTCCGACACCTATACCAGCCAGACAAATCTCACCGATTACACCTACAGGACAAAGACTCATCATTTCGTCCACAATGTAGGCAGTCATATTCGCGATCGGCTTACCTATTGGAATAAGTTGTGCATCCTTGGGTGAGTCTTTCATCATGTATTGAACACTGTCATCCGACGCTTCAGCAGGTCCATACGCATTGACCATCGGAATATGTTCACATAGCATGAACCACCTCTTCACCATTTCAGGCTTCACAGCCTCGCCGGTAATAATCAGCGTACGAAGTGTAGACAGTAAGTCTTTTCTCCTCTCGATCACGTCCATCATGACAGAAAGATAGGTTGGTACTACTTCTAACAATGTCACACCGTCTTCATCCATTCGCTGCATGAATGAATCCACATCCAAGATAAGTGAATTGGAATAGATTACTGTCGTTCCACCTAGAGCAAGCGGTCCGAAGAACTGCCATACGGAAATATCGAAACATTGGTTGGCATTTTGTGCAAACACAAGCCCTTCATCAAGACCTAATTCGTCAGCTTCTGCCAGAATATGATTTAACATTCCAAGATGCTCAATCATGACTCCTTTGGGTTTACCCGTTGATCCAGACGTAAATAAAATATAGGATAGATCGTGAATATTCACTGGAATGTTAACATTATCAGCAGATTCCGATAATAATTGCTCTTCAATCTGATCGAGGTATATAAGTTGCCCTTGATCAAATTCTGCTTGACCAGTTCCATGATGTTCAGTTGTCGTTATCCACACATCAGCTCCTGAATCGGCTAGAATATTCTCTTGTCTTGCATTTCCGTAAGCTGGATCAATAGGAACATAAGCGCCTCCCACTTTCCAAATCGCAAGCACACTTTCCACAAAATGTGGACTGCGATCCAACATCACCGCTGCAACCTTCCCTTGCCCAAACCCAATATTTAGTAAGTAAGAAGCAAGTTGATTCGCTCTCTCATTCAATTGCCCATACGAAATTCTGGTTTCCTCAAATATGACAGCGATACGATCTGGCCAATCCGCAGCGTGCTTCTCGAAGCGCTCAGCCACATTCCTACTGTAATCGTATGACACTTTCTTACCATTAAACTGCTGGACTATCCGATTCTTCTCACTTTCCGACAACAAGCTAATTTTACGAAGTGAGATATCCAGATTACTTACAAGTTCCTTCAGTATCCATAAATAATGCTTCGACATCTGGTTAATCGTCTCTTCTTTAAATAGATCAGTGCAGTATTGGAAATCGAAATAGATGTTTCCTTTGTCCTCATATGCATCCATTAGCAAATCAAATTTAGCCACATCATTGTCCCGTTGATAAGGAGTGATACTCGCTTTATCTAGAAGAATCTCTTGATCTTCCGCATCAAATAGATTGAACATGGTATCAAATAAGGGATTGCGGCTAGTATCACGTGTCACATCTATTCGGTCAATCAGTTGCTCAAATGGATAATCCTGATGTTCAATTGCTTGAAGCGTGTGCTCAGTTACTTCTTTCAGAAATTTCCTGAACGATGTATCCTGGTTAGATATTATTCGCAAAGCAATTGTATTCACAAACATCCCTAACATGTTATGTAATTCTGGATGATTTCTTCCAGTGACAGGTGCTCCTATTATGATGTCATTCTGACCTGAATATTTCGACAGCATCACATGATATGCAGCAAGTAGAACATTAAATAACGTTGATCCTTGTTGAACAGAAAGATCCTGAAGTTGCTTGGCTAACTCCTTCCCGGTATTGAAGCTAAGGGTTCTCCCTGAGAAACTTTGGCGGGCGGGTCTCCGGTAATCCAGTGGTAAATTCAACAGCGGTAACTCACCATAATATTGTCGCAACCAGTAAGTCTCATGTTCTTTCATCACATCTGAGCTAAGTTGATCTCGCTGCCATTTTGCGAAGTCTTTGTATTGAATCGTTAACGGAGACAATGCCTTATTCTGATAAATATCTATTAATTCTTGGACAATGATCTGACCTGTTAGTCCATCTGAAATAATATGGTGCATGTCGACCAATAGATAGTATTCGTTATCTTCAGTTTGTACGACTTTAATTCGAAGTAGTGGTGCTTGACACAGATTAAAAGGTCGGACGAAAGATTGAATCACGTTGTCTATCAGGTTCGGTGATTTCGATAGATCCGTTCTCTGTATATCAAATGGAGTTTCAGACAGTATTCTTTGCACAATTTCATCATCTATCGTCTCAAATTGTGTCCTCAACACTTCATGCCGTCGAATCAGTGCTTGTACGGATTTTTCGAAATGTTCCCAGTCCAATTCACCCTTAACTAGATATGTCATTGACATATTGTATGCGACACTATTATGATCTTCTAACTCATAAAGAATGAACATCCTTTTTTGAGCTGAACTTACTGGATAAAAGGCTTGTTGTTCCATAACAGGAATAGATTCAACGATACTTTCGGTCAATTCAGATATATAATCAGACAATTCCTGAATAGTAGGGAGCCGGAATATATCACGAACGGTTACATTTACATTTAATTGATTATAAATTTTGGATACCATAATAATTGCCTTTAGGGAATGTCCACCGCAATCGAAGAAATTGTCCTGAATTCCAGCAAGCTGTTGGCCTAGCACGTCTTTCCAGATACCACACAATAATTCATCTGTTGCGTTACGTGGAGCAATCCACATAGGCTTAGCATTATCGACTGGACGCGGTAACCTTTTTCGGTCAATTTTACCATTCATATTCAAAGGTATCTCTTCCAGACGGATGAGATGAACAGGTATCATATACTCTGGTAGAAAGTGGCTTAGGTACGATTTAATCTCGTTCTCGGGTATCTCTTGGTCACTTGTGAAATAAGCGCATAAATAATGATCACCTGCATCTTGCCACGCTACAGCTGCCGCCTCTCTAACATTCGTATGGGAAGATAGAGTGTTCTCAATTTCCCCTAATTCGATACGAAATCCCCTAATCTTAACCTGATGGTCACGTCTGCCTTCAAACTCAATCTGACCATCTACACACCATCTGCCTAAATCTCCTGTTCTGTACATACGTACACCCAATTGATTAGCAAATGGATCATCTTGGAACACTTCCAATGTCTTCTCAGGCTGATTCAAATATCCCCTGCCCACTGCAATCCCACTCACACAAATCTCACCCGTGATTCCTTCAGGACATAACTGCATGTGCTGATCTACAATGTACATTTGAATGTTAGATAAGGGCCTTCCAATTGAAATCTTCTCTACTCCTATTGGAGAGCGATCTAGTCTATATTGGCATACATCATCAGAAGCTTCAGCCGGTCCATAAGCGTTGATTATTGGAATATGTGGACATAAACTGAACCATCTCTGTATGATTGTTGGTGTCACCGTTTCCCCAGTAATCATGAGAAGTTCCAGATGATCAAGATGGATTGACTGTTGCTCAATATGGTCCATTAGCAAGGATAAATAGGATGGAACAACCTCAAGTAAAGTTATCTTGTCTGAATGAATCAACTCAATGAATTGCTGTGGATTCAATACGATCTCGTCAGGAATAATACTCGTCGTCCCACCCAATGCTAGCGCGCATACGAATTGCCAAACAGATATATCGAAGCAATGATTGGCATTCTGCGCAAAGATGAGTTGGTTGGATAATTCAAGAGCATCCCGTTCAGCCATAATATGATTCAGCATCCCCAGTTGCTCTATCATCACTCCTTTCGGTTGACCTGTTGAACCTGATGTAAACAAGCAGTAGGCTAGATCACGAAGATCAACTGGAAGATTCAGGTTGCTTGAATTCTCATGCCTATTATGTTCATTATTGATGTCTAATTCGACCCATTTTGTACCATATCGTTGTTGTAATGATTCCGATCCACAGTCTGATTCCGTCAACAACAGGGCTGCATTGGAATCTTCCATAATGGAAATAATGCGTTCTTCGGGATAATGGACATCCAGTGGAATATATGCGGCTCCTGCTTTCCAGATCGCTAGAATGCTCTTCAGCATCAGTGGTGAGCGTTTCATCATGATCCCCACAAAATCCCCTCGTTGGACACCCTGATTGACTAGCCACCTCGCAAGGCAATTGGCCTCTTTATTTAATTCATCATAGGTCAAGTGGGTACCCCGATATCGGGTTGCAATCGCATGAGGTTGGATACGTGCATGCTCTTCAAAGAGCTGTGAGACTGTCTTATCCAGATGATATTCCGGTTCATTTAAATGAAATCCCTGCAGAATCTGAGTTCTTTCATTGTCTGTTAGGATATCGATAGCTGAAACTTCTTTATCGGCATCTCTTAATATCTGATGTGCCATCTGCATCAGATGTCCCTCGATCCGTTGAACAAAGGATTCTTCGTATAATAAACCGTTGTAAGTGAATTGAACTTCCAATTCTTCCTGCGGAAAAACGGATATATCAAAATCGTAATTCGCATGCTCTTCCATCTCGAAATCCGAGATAGAGATCTTGTTCCCCTCTCCACTGTCATTAAGGAGCGAGGAATCTAGCGGATAATTCTCAAATACGACAATATGTTGAATTAAGTGCTGTTTCAGATCGGTGAAAGACTGAATTTCTGCTAATGAAACGTGACTATTTACGTTCGCCTCTATCATTGCCGCATGCACATCTTGTAAGAGCTCAGAGAACAACGTTCCCTCGCTTATTTTCACACGCAAGGGTACTGTATTGATAAATAATCCAACCATATCTTCTATACCTGCAACCTCAGAAGGTCTACCTGAAACAACTGTTCCAAACACAACGTCATCTATGTGATTATATTTCTGCATTAACATCCCCCACATGACATGGAAGACCGTACTTAATGTAACCTGATGGTCAACTGCGAGTTTTTCCAACCCCCGAGTAACTTCCTTACTAAATTGAAATGAATGTCTTCTGTACTCAAATCCTTGCTCTGCTAGCGATTTATGTTGCATAGGAACCTGGGTCTGGTCTTCGAAATCGATTAAATAATCGGACCAATATTGCAGTGCTTTCTCTTGATCCTGTTTCACCAACCAAGCAATATAGTCACTATATGGATACTTATCATTCAACGGTGCAGGGACATCTTGCTCTAAGGCCGAATAAATCCCAAACAATTCAGTGGCAATAATACCCAGGCACCAGCCATCCATAATAATGTGAGGGAAACTCATTACCGCCTTGTATTCTTCAGCGCCAGTGCGGAGAAGTGCCAACCTGATCAACACATCTTGTTGAAGGTCAAATCCATTCTTCTTATCCTGTTGCTTAAATTGTGATATAACATCTTGCTGTTCCTCATATTCAAATTCGGTCATATCGATAACATGAATGCTAGTGTCAACATTCTGCAGAACAACCTGCAAGGGTTGTTCTGATTCTTTAAATACAAACACAGTTCTTAATACTTCATATCGCTGGATTAGCATGTTAAAGCTCTTCTCAAACTGCGAAATATTAATTTGACCTTGCAAAGTGAAAGTAAGTTGTTCGAAATACGCTGTGGATTGAGGATCAAGAAGGGCATGATAAAGCATTCCTTCCTGTAGCGGTGTTAATGTGTAAATATTCTCAATTTCATGTTTCAATGCATCAACACTCCCGAAATATATTGGAATTATTTTTCATGCCATATATTATCTATTACAACTTCAATTGGATTGACTTCGATATTCTATCGAGCTGCTGTTGAGACAACTTATTGTAGTGGAAATCAGTTGGAGTATTCTCCGATGTTTCCTTCTCTGAACAATGATTGATGATGTCTTGCAAGTGAGTACTGTAAGACTTCGCCAATCGTTCGACCGTTTCTTGGCGGTACTCATCCTTGTTGTAATGAATATCCATGACCAGTTCTCCTTGAATAATCATTCCGTTAAATTCAAGGGCATATCGTTTCTCCATATCTGGACCGATCTCCGTTCCGGTGCCGAGATCTGAAATCTCAAGATGATCTGATTGAAGCAACTGGTCGAACTGTCCCAAATAATTGAAAATAATCTCTGGCTGTACATTGAACTGTAACGGTATCTCTGATTGGAAGCCCCTCAAAGTAAGTGATTTCAGGATTCCGTATCCCGCTCCTTTGTTAGGTACACGACGTAGATCGTCTTTGATCGATTTAATGCAATGACTTATATCCGAAGCATAGGAGAGATTGAGTAGTATAGGATAGATTGACGTGAACCAGCCCACTGTTCTTGACAGGTCTATCTGTTCTATCATCTCTTCTCGTCCATGCCCTTCCAGATGAACCGCAACATTCTGATCTCCTCCAATCCATTCATACATTGTTAGGAGTAATGCGGAGAGTAGAATATCATTGACTTCGGTGTTATAGGTTTGATTCACTTCATTGAGAAGCTTATGAGTGGTACCCAAGTCAAGCTTAATGGTTGCTGTGACATTTTCCCTCGATGTTCGAATGTTCACTAATTTATCTTTAGGTAAAGTTCTAACCTCTGTTTGCTCGCATTGGTGCCAATAATGTATTTCCTCCATCATTTTCTTACTGCTCGCATATTCAACTAACTGTTCCGCCCATCTCTGATACGAGTCTGTTTTGTCTGGAAGTCTTATCGACTGCTTCTGGATAAACTGGGAATAACCTGTTTCAAGGTCTTCCAGGATAAATCTCCAAGACACCCCATCTACAACAAGATGATGAATAACGAGCAGTAAGTAATCTCCAATTGCCGTCTTAAACAATGCTGCCTTCAACAGAGCCCCTTCCCCAATACGCATAGAAGCTTGAATCTGTTCTGCCTGTCTCTCCATATCAATCCTTACTTCCTCATCTAGTTGTTCATCCTTATAATCTATAACGATAAGTTCGTAACCGGGTTCTTCTATTCCTCGGTTAAATTGCAGAACGGTATTTCCGTCAAACGTAAATTTCATTCTTAAAGCATCATGATGTTCAATTAATGTAGTTAGGGTGGCTCTTATCCCCTCTTCATCAAAGCGATTACGGTTTAACAACATGACTGCGTGATTGTAATGCTGTATATTCTCCCACTTTTGCTCGAATAGACGCATTTGAATTGGGGTTAATTCGACTGGGCCAGTCACAATCCCTTGATCACTTTTCACCTTAACCGATTGGACATATTTACTTAATTGTTGTATTCTCGGATGCTGGAACAAGTGGCGCACCTCCATCTTCAAGCCATAGCGTAACAATCTGGAGGATATCTGTAGCGCCTTGATTGAATCTCCGCCTAACTCGAAGAAATTCTGATCTGTTCCGATCTGTTGTAGACCTAATATCTCGCCCCATACTTGGATCAAGGCTGACTCCACCTCATTTGAAGGTAGAACATATGGAAGTTCATCATTTCCTTCTTGATGAGGTTCCGGTAGTGCCCGCACATCTACCTTTCCATTCGGATTTAACGGTATGTGATCCATGAAGACTATATTTGCAGGAACCATATATTCTGGAAGAGCTGCGGCTATCCATTGCTTAACTTCAACTGTATCCAACGGAGGATCACTAACGATATAGGCAACGAGGTATAACATAGATCCTTCTTCCTTCGCGATCACCACATTTTCTTGAATATCGTGATGTTCCAACAGTCGTTGCTCAATTTCAGAGCACTCAACCCGGTAGCCTCTAATCTTAACTTGATGATCAGATCTGCCTATAAATTGAATTCTTCCATCGGTCGTCCACTTAGCGATATCTCCCGTTCTATACATTTTCCCTGGTGACCCGAAAGGATTAGGTATAAATTTCTCGTCTGTCAGATTCGGATTATTCAAATATCCTCGTGTTATTCCAGCACCAGCAACTACTAATTCTCCAGGTATTCCAATGGGTTGGAGCTTACCATACCGATTCATAATGTATACTTTGGCATTGGAAATCGGTCTGCCTAGTACGGGTTGATGCTTATATTCCCGGATATGTTTATAGTCAATAGGTGACGCAATGCATCCTATCGTTGCTTCGGTTGGGCCATAGTGATTAATGATAACTGTTTCTGGATACTGTTCATGGTACGTTCCTATATCGGAGTCATTGATCTTCTCTCCTCCTAGTACAATTAGTCTCAATGACCTAAACGAACTATCGTCGCTTATTCCCGCTTCCTTGTGGATCAACAAATGAAACATGGAAGGTGTTGCTTTCAAGTACGTAATTCTGTGTTCATATATATATTTCTGCATAAATACTGGATCCACATAATCATGCCTCTTCATAATATGAAGTTCGCATCCTTGAGTAAGTGCGGATAATAAAGCTGTATACCCCAGATCGAAACTTAGTGAAGAGAGAAGTACGGTCCTATCTTGATCATGTATATCGAAATTTCTGACGAACCACTGAATATAGTTGACTACATTCTGTTGCGCGACCATAACGCCCTTGGGTTGCCCTGTCGTCCCAGATGTGTAGATCACATACATAAGATCCTCTGGATTTGAATCCACAATGACATTATTATCTTCTCCGGTGTAACTTAGCACATCGTCAAGGTAGAGTGTGTTAATGCTAGCTAGAGTACTTTCTGTCTCTTCAGCATAAGTTAGGAGAACCATAGATTCACTGTCTTGGATCATAAAGTCCATTCGTTCTACTGGAAATTGGGGATCAATCGGCATGAATGCCGCACCAACTTTTTGAATAGCCAGTATCCCTACAATCGTTTCGAGTCGATAATCGGCCTTTAGAGCGATGACAGGCTGTGTGCTAGTTGAATCACTTGAAGAGTTCAGTATAGTTTGAAGCTCACCTGCCAATTGATTCGCTATACGATTTAATTCCACATAAGTGAGACGATCCTCACCGCAGATTATAGAATGGTTAGATGTCTGGTCAACTTGTTGTTCAAACATCTGAATAAATGTACGTTGTGAAGAAAATGGTAGATCCGTATCATTAAAATCATTAATAATTTCCTGCTTTTCCTGTGGAGAAAGAATATCGATTTCGGCAAGAGTGATGTCGATTTGTGAGATCACAACACGCACAATGGTCAAGAAATGCTCAGCAAGCATCATAATGAAATCCCGCTCATAAAGCTGCTGTGCATAGACAAAATCAAACGAGATACATTCTCCATTCGCTTGTGCTGTCAATGAGATATCGAATTTGGTCTTGCGCACCTGTAAATCATATGACTGGATGTTTATTCCTTCTAAGCTGAATTCATCCACTTCAATATTCTGAAAAGTAAACATGACATCAAACAATGGATTACGGCTAATATCTCGTTTGAGTTGCAAATGTTCTATCAGTTGCTCTAAAGGATAGTCCTGATGATCAAGGGAATCTAATACCCGTTCCTTCATTTCCATAAGGTAATTTTGGAAAGTTTCACTTCCCTTAGGTTGGCTACGTAAAGCTATCGTATTGGCCAACATACCAACCATATTCTGAAGCTCGGAACGTTGTCTTCCCGCCACTGGCGATCCCACTATGATATCTTCCTGGCCACTATAACGAGCAAGAAGAACATGAAATGCTGCCATCAGAATCATATATGGTGTCGTTTCCGTATCATTCGCGATAGTCTTTAACTGCCTGGTTTCCTCGAGATTAAGCGTGAATTCAACCTGTGCCCCGTCAAATGTCTGCAAGGATGGGCGTGGGAAGTTTGTTGGCATTTCCAATACGGGTATTTCACCTTGAAATTGATCCAACCAATACTGCTGCTGCCCTTGATCATTATCCAGACCATTGTTCAACCATTCGGAGTAATCCTTATATTGAATTTCCTGATGACCACATACTTTACCTTGATAGATCTGATTAAATTCTTCTATTATGATGCGAATGGATGTTCCATCTGAAATAATGTGATGCATATCCATTAGCAATACAGATGACTCTAATCCTATACTCGCTAATCCTACTCTAAACAGAGGCGCTTTACTTAGATCAAATGGACGTACAAACCTTTCCACAAGTTCATCCATATCTTCAGTCCGTACCTGACCTAAATCTTCAATTTCAAACTTAAGGGTAGGTTCAATACATTGCACAGGGATATCTTCTATTAATTGAAAAGATGTTCGAAAAGCATCATGCCGTGCAACGAGCTGCTGTAGCGTGTGCTGCAACCTAGTCCGATCTAAATCACCCTCTAGTTTCATCGCTGCAGTCATATGATAAGCCGTACTATCTGGATCTAACTGTTGTACGACAAACAATCTTTTCTGCGCGGGAGAGACCTTATAATATGGCTTTTCTGAAGCCTGTGGAATCACCGTAATCTTTTCGATCTTTGCACTCTCTATCCATTTGGCCATTTGTTTAACAGTCGGATGTTTGAATATTTCACGGAGAGGCATATCTACATGAAGTTCTTGATTGATGCGGGCAACCAGCATCGTTGCTCTCAAGGAATGTCCGCCTATCTCAAAGAAATGATCACTTATCCCAATACACGGAATAGATAGTGCTTCTTGCCACATGGCTACCAATTGCTCCTGTAATTTATTCTCTGGTGGCATATATTCTTGCTTGTTATGCACAATTTCAGGTTCAGGTAGTGACTTTTTGTCAATTTTCCCGTTCGGTGTCAAAGGCAATTGTTCCATGATCATATAAGATGTCGGAACCATATATTCCGGCAACAGTTGGGAAAGTCCAACCCGTAACTTGCCAATACTTATCTCTTCTACTACCTGTACGTACGCACATAGAAATGGTGTTCCAGATTCATCTTCACGAGGGACAACTACAGCCCCCTGAACACCATCTAGACTTAGCAACGCTTTCTCCACTTCTTCAAGCTCAATACGATATCCTCGGATTTTTACTTGAAAATCCATTCTTCCCAAGTATTCAAGAGTTCCTTGAGGTGTCCATTTGGCCAGATCACCAGTGCGATACATAACTTCATTCTCTACAAAAGGACATGGAATGAATTTCTCCTCCGTCAAGTCATTCCTCAGATGATAACCTTTAGCCAAACCATCACCTGCAATGCACAGTTCTCCAGGCACTCCTATAGGTTGAAGTTGATTATGTTGATCTACGATATACACTCTGGTGTTCGCTATGGGCTTACCTATATCAACCACCGCTTTATTCGTCACATCACTTACACATGACCACACCGTCGTTTCTGTTGGTCCATACATATTGTATATTTTCAAATTCTCAACATTACGAATTCCTTCTAGCAAGGAAGCTGGCAATGCTTCGCCACCTATCATGATTTCCTTGACCTGGTACAAAAAGGAACCTTCCTTATCCCCGGTTAACAGCATTTTTAATCGAGATGGTGTCGTCTGCAACATATCTATACGATGTTCGGTAATCATCTTATATAGAGCGTTCACATCCGTTTGCTGTGTTTCATCCGCAATAACAATCCTCATACCCTGACAAAGCGGTAGCAGTGTTTCCAGGACAAAGATATCAAAGGAAATCGTCGTCAAAGCCAGAATAGTTTTGTTCGCCTCAAAGGGGATTTCAGCACACATAGCTGCCATGAAGTTCTGTACGGCGCTATGCGAAATCATAACTCCCTTTGGGTTTCCAGTTGAACCGGAAGTGTAGATAAGATAAGCCAGATCCTCGGATGAGTTCACATTCTGCAATTGATCTATGCTTTCTAGCGCAATCGCTTCATCAGTTATACATATCCTAAGCGCTTGACCTTGAACAGGAACATGGCTATGTGATTGTGACAATAGTAAGGTGGCTCCGCTATCGGATAGCATGTATTTAATCCGTTGGTCAGGATATTCAGGGTCAATCGGAAGATAGGCTCCTCCCGTTTTGAGAACTCCTAGGATCGCTATGATCATTTCTTCAGAACGGTCGACCATAACTCCGACTATACTCCCCCGTTTCGCTCCTTTTTTCTGCAAAAAGTGGGCTAATTGGTTTGACCTTTCATGTAGTTCACGATATGTCATTAGCCGTTGTCCACAGATTAGGGATATTGCATCAGGTGTATTCGCTACTTGTCTTTCAAAAGTCTCGTGAATCATCATATGCTTGTTATATTCCAGGAAAGTATCATTAAATTCATGAATTAATTTCTCTTCTTCCACAGGAGAAATCATCTTAATCTGCGATAATGTGGTATCACGATACTTACATACCGATTCCAGAATTTGAATATAATGTTCAGCCATTCTCCGCATGGTTTCCTCTGCAAAAAGCGAAGTGCTGTAATCGACATGAAGTGTAATCCTCTGATCGCGATCTTCAGCACTGAATGTGATATCGTACTGCGACACGCCTGGATTAAATTCTGAAGGAATCCAAGTCAATCCTTTGCTATTCGTTTCATGTAACTCCATATTCTGCATAATGAACATCGTGTCAAACAACGGATTTCTACTTATATCTCTGTTCACGTTCAATTGTTCAACCAGTTGTTCGAACGGATATTCTTGATTGTCGTAAGCCTGAAGCACCTGATCCTTAATCTGTGTTACAAATTGTGTGAATGACAGATTAGCTTGAGGATAGCTACGAATGGAAACTGTATTAATAAAGATGCCAATTAACCGTTCCAAATCCGGATGATTTCTACCCGACATTGGAGTCCCTACAACAATATCTTCCTGGCCAGTATACTTATGTAGCAACAGTTTGTATGCGGAGAACATGATGATAAATAGCGTTGTTTCCGTTTCTTGTGCCAATTCATTCAACCGGTTACTTAATGCTACATCTAGCATGTGAGTAATTCGGGCACCTTTGTAGCTAAGTTGTTGCGGACGATGATAATCGGTCGGCATATTTAAAACGGGAATATCCCCGCTAAACTGCTCCAGCCAATAGTATTTCTGTTGATTCATTTGCTCACTGTCCAAGAAGTGTTGCTGCCAATGTGCGAAATCCTGATATTGGATCTTCATTTCTGGTAGAGGATCCTGTTGATAAGCCGCCATTAGTTCTTTCATAAATACCGCCATAGAAAATCCATCCGAAATGATATGATGCATATCCAATAGTAAAACACTTTCTTCGTCTCCCAGCATCAGCAACTCTGCCCGGAATAAAGGTGCTTGACCTAAGTCGAAAGTGCGGACGAACTTACTCATCACTTCATCCTCATTCCATTGAGAATGATCTAAAGAAACCACAGGTATCGATACATCTATTGTGTCTGTAATTACCTGTACAAGCTGATCTTCATGAATCTTGAAGTATGTACGTAGCATGGCATGTCGATCCACCATGTGTTGTATCGCTTCGAACAAACGTTCATGATTTAATAGACCATTGATCTTGATGTAACCAGGAATGTGATGAACCATGCTTCCAGCTTCTAGTTGTTCAACTATAAACACCCTTTGTTGCGCTGGAGTCAATGAGTATGACTGTTGAATGGGTGCAAATGGTATTCTTACAAATCCATCTGCATCCGCTCCATCGATATAATTCCCTAGTTCTTCAACCGTCCTATGGATAAGAAATTGGCTTAATGGGATCTGTATGTTAAATTCTTCGTATATTCGTGATAAAAGAATAGTAGCCTTCAAGGAATTTCCACCTAGGAAGAAGAAATCCTCATACTGCGATATGGTAGATAAACCTAGAATATCTCTCCATATTTGTAATAGTTGCTCTTCCGTAGCTGTCAGTGACTCTATTCCTTCATCCTGAGTAATCGATCGAGGCAAACATTCTACATTAACTTCCCCATTCGGATGTTTAGGGATCTGTTCCACTGGAAGGATATACCTTGGCATTAAGTAATCTTGAAGCTTATCCCTTAGCTTGTTTCTAATGTCTCCTGCAGACTCGGAGGAAACAAGATACACACTTAATTCACCTGATTGTGTTTGAGAGGGATTATACGTTTCTAGCACAGTTTCCCTTTCTGAAACGAAACAATCCTTATCATAAAATAGCGAAGAAATGAACATCTCTAGTGCATATAAGTTCACTTGACGTCCCCGTATATTTACAATTCGATCAGCCTGTCCCCTCCACTCAATTGTCCCGTCTTTCTTATTACTGGCTAGGTACCCCGTTTGTATCCATCTGTCAGTGTAAACCTGAATTTCACCGACAATTCCGTAAATAGCAGGTTGTGCATATTGATCATTCACCCTGATCTTCTGGATGCTATCTATGTCAACTATCATTGGTTTACTTTCTAGCATGTTAATAACGTCATTCATGCGAAGTTTCCACAATCTCTCTAAATCATGGTGCTGTTGTTCTGTAATGACTGGTATCTGATTAATAAGTTGCTCTCCATCAGACGATACAACTTGAAGGAGCTGAACAAAGCATTGCGCCCATTCACAAACAGTATCCCTATCGACTAAATCCAGACTATAATCGAAATCTAACCACAATTCATTGTCTATTTCCGTTACATTTAAGAATAGATCATAGTGTGAATGCTGCGCCGCAATCGGTAATATCCTTGTCTCCAGATTGGCAAATTGCAAACGACGAACGGGTCTATCCATATTAAATAGTACATTGATTGCAGGTATTTTCAGCCCCAACAGGGTTTCAGATATATGTGCAAAAGATACTTGTTGGTGTTCTTCCCATGTTTGCATCTGGTGCTTCAGCGTAGTTAGATAATCAACAAATGAATATCGACCTTTGATTTCACTACGAAGAGGTAATAGATTCACGCAGTTCCCCATTAGGCAATATTGACCCATATGAGACTGCCCAGCAGTCGGTATACCCAAGACTAGATCTTCCTGACCTGTGATCCGATGCAGAAACACTTTATAGGCCGCTAACATCGTTACAAACAAACTATTTTTTGTATGGATACTGAATTGTTTCAATGCAGTAGTTAAACCCTTGTTAAGTGCAATAGAATATCTTTGACTATTAAATGATCCTTGTACAATTCCCGCGCTTTTCGAAGGGATACATATTTGGGAAGACTTTTGATTGAACTGCTTTTGCCAGAAATCTATTGCTACTTCTGCATGATCCCCTTCCATCAAAGTTTCTTGCCAGACAGTGAAAGAGCTAAACTGTTCAGCACTCGGAAGCTTCAGAGATTTACCAGTTACCAGTGCGGTGTATGATTTCTCCAACTCACCAATAAATAAAGCAATAGACCAACCATCCAAAAGCAGATGGTGGAAGGTGAGCAATACGTTATGCTCCATATCTGATACTTTGAACAATGAAATCCGAAACAATGGACTCTTCGACTTCAGATCAAAAGGCTTCGCAGCTTCTGATTCCAGCCATACTGCATATTCCTTATCTTGCTTATCACCGTCAGACATCATTGTATGGTGCACTTCGATATCAATCACAGGAGTGCTCAATACATGTTGAGTCTCCCCATCCAGATTGACAATGGTTCTTAATGCTTCGTGTCTATCCATGATGATCTGAATCGCTTGATGAAGCTTCTCCAAATCTAGTTTCCCTTGCATGTTTAATACAACAGACTGATGAAGTGCTGTTGATGCTAATTCATTGGATTCTGAAGCGATCCACATTTGTTTCTGTTCCTTAGATAATGGGAATTGCTTTTCACCAGAGCTTTCTCCGAATATTGAAGGTACTACATCTATTTCACGGTTCGCTCCACTGCCCGAGCGGATTCCCGATCCACCACCATCTGGGGTATCAGGAGATGGTGGCAAAAATCCTCCACCTCGCAAATTCACTACTGTTTCCTTAACCGCCTGAATAATATTCTGGATATCATCCATGGTATGCGCAGTTGATAGGAAACAATTGCGTCCTTCCCAAATGTAGATTCCTTTATGAATAAGATGATAATAGAATATTTCAATATCTCCATATGACACAAAGCGGAATAACGTTCCATATCTTATCATATGAATCGGTACATGCTCATTCTTGAAATAAAGGTTCAATTCGTCTATTAAATAGGCCGCTTTCTGATCCAGACCCTCGTACATTTGTGATCCCTGCGATTTCAAATATTGAAGGACCTTAAGTGAAACATTCATCGTTAGTGGGTGTGTACAGAATGTACCTCCTACAAAGGTCTTCTGTTCGGCATTTACAGGATAAGAATCATCTCCGAATGACCACACTCCCCCATCCACAGGATCAATAAATCGAGCTTTACCTGCAACGATCCCGATTGGTAGTCCACCGCCTACAATTTTTCCGTATACAACGAGATCAGCTTGAATCCCGAACCATGCTTGTGCTCCACCAAGTGCTATTCGGAATCCTGTAATAACCTCATCAAAGATTAGCGCAACACCAGCCTCCGCAGTCACGGCACGAAGTTGCTGTAAGAAGGAGGTAGGTTGAATATCCGGTCTACGACTCTGCACTGGTTCTACCAGTACAGCAGCTAGTTCATGAGCATGATTACTAATATAATCCAGAGATTCAGGATGGTTATAATTCAGCATCAGCACATCATGTAGGTAATTTGACGCAATGCCAGGTGCCATAGGTATTGCCCCTGCTTCATTTGGTGTCGGATTGGCAACTCCGAGCACACCGTCAAAGGTTCCATGATATGAACCCGAGAAGATAACCACTTTATTACGTCCTGTCGCTGCTCTAGCTAAGCGTAAAGCCACCATCACTGCTTCCGTACCAGAATTGTAAAAGGCTACACGTTCAACCCCAGTCATTTCTGAGATTAATGAGGCAACTTCCCCTGCTTGATTAGACATGGGACCGAGAGGAGGCAGATTCCGTCCAGCATTTAAAGTCAATTCCTCTTGAATCCATTCGGGATTATGACCAAATAGATTAACACCGAAACCCATCGTTAAATCAATATATTCATTGCCATCGACATCCACCATCCTGGATCCTTTCGAGCTCTCAGCAATGATCGGATACACCATTTCCTTCCAGTATAAACGAAATCCTGAAGCGTTCCGATTATTAGCATGCACAAATCGAGTCGCTTGAGTAAGCTGTTTGGATTTCAGTGTTCTGTGTTGGTAATCAGCCAAGAAATGATTCATGTAAATTTGTTGTTTGTTAGTAAAACCACTCAACATATCAAGGCTGATCGGTTGATACGGAACAAATGGCTTAGAAACCAATTCAGATTCACTCGATATGTTACTCCTAGAAGGAGCAATTTGGATTTCAGGAGCTGAACAAATTTCATTTGAATCAGCACGAAATTGTTGTGTGGCGCATTGTTTCAAGGCATCTAGTTGCTGTGACATTAATTGGCTGAATCGAAGATTCTGTTCGTTCATTAGCGTTAATTGTTGTGAAATAACATGGTCCAGACTTCCTTGCCTAGCAGAAGGTAAACTTTCGCTCATCCCTTGAGCCTGATCTTGTTGGTCAGCCTTCAAGTCTTTCTTCGGTATATTACCAAGTACAATCTTCTCTTCAGTGCTAAATATAGAGTCATTATGTTTCACTACATTCGCTGTGGCTGTGACCGTGGCTGCGACTTGCAGGTGTGGAGTAACCACACTGGAAATATATTGTTCTAAATTGTACAAATTAGTGACTGTCTCAAAAAAGTTCTCCAAAGGGATATGGATATTAAACTTATCAGAAATTTCCTTTCTAACTTGCACCAACATAATTGAATCCAGTCCCATTTCGAGAAAGTGTGTGTTGATATCTCCCACAGTCAGTTCCAGACCAGAAGCCCTGCTCACAATATTCATCAGAGCATCTGATATTTGTGTTTGAAATGGGGAACCATCCTCAACATCCCCCCTAGAATTCAGGTCATTGCCATTTGTAGAAATCACCGCAGGGGATTCTATTCCTCCCTCAATCCAGTATCGATTCCGTGCAAAAGGATATAAAGAAAGTGGAACTTTCTTCATTGCTTTCGAGCCATACAATGTATTCCAGTCCACGCTCGCTCCCTGAACATAAAGCTCACAAATAGTGTGTAATTGTTCCTGTTGCAAGCGCTCTGAATTACCAACGGATGGGAGATATTTATCCACTTGTTCCTGTATATTCTTAAGAGAAGTCTCACTAATTGCACCTGGAAAAGAAGGTGCATATGAATCAGGAATTATTGAATAGTGACCACGGTATACTCCTTCGATCTGCAGGTCTCCTGCAGAAATACTCTCCAACTGCTTCAATAGAACATCACGACTTGGACATATAATAGCAATCCTTCTTTCCCAATGTGTTCTACCTGTATTTACTGTGAAACAAATATCATCCAAATCCTCAGATTTTTGTTCAATCAAATCTGATCGATACATGGATACCAGTTGTTGAAGCGCTTCTTCCGTCTTGCCCGATAATGTAAAGACGTAACAGTCTTCCTTTTCCTTAGGATTCAATTGTACAGGTTCAACAAATTGCTCCAATATAACATGTGCATTCGTACCGCTAAACCCAAATGCACTTACACCGCCACGAAGCGGTTGATCACTCTTCGTAAACTGAACACCCGTTCTATCAATATAGAAAGGAGAGTTCTCAAAATGTATATTCGGATTCGGCTTATTAAAATGAAGCAACGGGGGATTCTTGGCGTACTTCAACATCAGAGTAGCCTTGATTAGCCCTGCAATGCCAGCCGCTTCGAATAAATGTCCGATGTTCGTTTTGATTGACCCAATAGCACAGAATTGTTTCCTCTTCGTATATTTGTTGAACGCTCGTGTTAAACCACTAATTTCGACTGGATCTCCAAGCTTTGTACCTGTTCCGTGAGCCTCAATAAAAGTGAGTGTATCTGGATGTATCCTAGCATCTTTCCAAGCCGCTTCCACAACATCTGATTGTGCGATAGGATTGGGAGCCGTTATTCCTACCGTTGTACCGTCTTGATTGATTGCACTACCTTTAATTACTGCATATACATGATCCCCATCTTCGATGGCTTTGTTCAATGGCTTAAGCAGTATAGAAGCCACGCCTTCACCCACACCGGTTCCATCAGATTGAGCATCAAAAGTTCTGGCACGTGCATCAGACGATTCCATATCTAACCCCAATGGGATCGGTAGAAGAGTAGTATTGACTCCACCTGCAATGGCCATCTCGCAGTCTCCCTGCTGAATGGCTTTACACGCCAAATGTACAGCAACAAGAGATGATGAACAGGCCGTATCAACCGTAACAGCAGGCCCTTTCAAATCAAGATAATACGAGATTCGGCTGGTTAAAACTGAAGGTAGATTACCCACTATATACTGCTGTAATGAATCTGGATTACATTTGGATACTAGCCTTTCGTAGTCATAACCAACCTTGGAATACCCTGCATATACCCCAACTTTCCTTCCTTGTAATTGTTTACCAGCATAACCACCGTCTTCAAGGGTATGCCATACATTTTGCAAAAAAAGCCTCTGATTTGGATCCATCATGACGGCTTCCTTCGGATTCATTCTAAAGAATGAATAATCGAAAGTATCAATCTCGTCTAGATATCCACCCTCAACATAGTCACTTTCCGGCTTATCCCATTGAAGAACAGATAGATAATGTTTGGCGTCCTGCTTGCGCTTGAAATTTAGAGGTTGAATGGAATCAACACCAACACACAGATTATTCCATAGTTGTTCTTTCGTTGAAGCCCCAGGCAAGCGAAAGGCCATTCCAATAATTGCAATATCATCCTCACTCGTTGAATGTGAAAGTTCACTCTGTAGATCCTTACTCTCTGCGATCTGTGAAAAGAGATGCTTCGCAAGATGAGCAAGGGACGGGTAGGCGAATAAATCTGTTACTGCAAAAGATATTCCAAATTTATTCTCAATTCGTTCCGATATTTGTACTAATTGGATAGAATTTGCCCCAAGATCAAAGTAACTTTCGTGAAGGCCGATACGTTCCCGCTTCAATATATCTCTGCAAATTTGCTGTAGTTGTTCTTCAATATCATGAATAGCGATATCATGAATATTTTGAACTTCGTGTTGAATGGACTCAGCAGTGATCAAAGACTCTAGTTGTCGGGTAATGTCCGTATATTCACCTTCGTTATATTGTTTACTCAGCTTGTATCTTTGTACTTTGCCACTAGTAGTTTTAGGCATTTGTCGGATTGGAATAATCTGTTTAATATCCCATCCACCTACACTGTAAAGATGTTTCTTCAACTCTTGCGCCAACGGAATAAATTTCTCCAACTTCCACTTAGTCACTACAAACAAAACAATATCCTCTTTATCCTGCTCGTCGTCCCACACACCACACGCAGCCACTCTACCAAGTTCAACATTATTTATTTCTTCAGCTACCCTCTCGATGTCATGAGGATATACATTTTGACCATTCACAAAAATAATATCTTTCGCTCTTCCAGTAACAACAAGTTCGTTATCCCTGTAAAAACCTAGATCTCCTGTAATGATCCATCCATCAGGAGTCGTAACAGCTAATGTTGATAACTCGTTGTTATAGTATTTCTTTGTCACATTTTCTCCTCTTATATGTATGTTCCCAATTATATTCTCAGGCAATGGTTGATACTCTTCATTGCAAACTCTAATCTCACAATATTTAATAGCTTTGCCTAGTTTGACGAAGCTGACAGCTGTTAGATCATCCTGTGGCACATCCACAACCTGTTCGTTTAGATTAAGATGATTCCGATGTAAGAACAAAGTTTCGAACTCTTTTCCTGGAATAGGAATTGCAGCACCTACAGACGCCTCTGCTAACCCATATACCGTAAGCATTGAAGTTCTTTTTAAACCATATGGTTCTAAAGTACTTAAGAATTCATTACATAATAGTGCAGATACTGGTTCTGCTCCATTGTAAATGACACGAACAGACGATAGATCCCATTGACCAATCTTCTCCGGTTTAAAAAAGGTCAAGAAGTATTTATATCCAAAATTTGGAGATGATAGTATTGTAATCCGGTGTTCATCCGCTTTCTGTAACCATAAGATTGGTTTGCGAATGAATAATTCTGTAGACATCAAGTACTGCGAAATTCCCATCACTAAAGGTGTAATATGGCAAGCAATTAAACCCATATCATGAGTGAGAGGCATCCAAGACAAGAATGAATCTTGCTCGTTAATTTCCGTATTATGAATTATTCCACAGGCATTATAGAGAAGATTCCGATGTGTCAGCGTTACCCCTTTAGGATCCCCTGTTGATCCGGATGAAAACTGAATAAATGCAATATCTTCCGGTTGGGATATATAGATTTCCGCTTGTTTCGGTTGGCCTAACTCACCATCCATCATCATGATATTTCCCTTCATAGAATGATGTGAATTATACTCTTGTTGTTTGTCTATAAACTTATGTATCTCCTCAAAAGCTTTGGGTGTAGCAATCATATAAGGACGATTAAGAATATCCCAGATTCTTAACACTTTCCATTTGTGTTCATCATTCTTTCCGATACTGATAGGTACTGGAATCATACCTCCCAATAAACAAGCCCAGAAAGCTACAATGAATTTCCGATTATCTTCGATTTGGAATATAACTTCTTGCTTAGCTTGTAATCCTTGCTTCTGAAGTTTATTAAGAAACCCAAGTGATTCCTGATAAAGATCATAATAAGTAACAAGCTCCTCTTCTTGTTCACCACCTATAATAGTAATTCCCTTATCTTGAATGAGACTTCGATTTTCAATAACTTCTGTCAAACTCTTGAATTTCAGTGTAAACATTATTCTCCTCCTCTATCGGAATAGTTATATATATGTTCTCTCCCTGAAAAATTATTTGACTGAATTGTAAATAATTCTTTGTTCATCCTCCGGCAACTTCTTCATGAACAGCACTAATCTCAATAGTTCCTTCGCTTCAATCACTTGTAATTGTCCCGGCTTATGTGAACTTTCGTTGAAATTTAGTATCAACTTTCTCAAACGTGCTATTAGTGGAAGTGCTTCTTGCTCGTACTCCGCTATATTGTCATTGTAATTTCTTGTTATCGTAGCAGCGGTAAAGTAACTTTCTAAACTTTCTAGGTAGTTCTTGTCAGCATTGTTTACTAGAGAACGAAGTCGATTTAAATCAGATGGAGAATCTAATGAAAGACATTGAACCGCTGGTACTACTTTTTTCATCATTTGGCTTAATATTGTTTTTGGTCCTAGTTCGATTGTAGTACTCGCTCCAGTACGATTCAGTAATTTCATTGATTCATGCCATCGAACAGGCATTGTCATTTGTTGCTTCAATAATTCAGTAACTTGTAGAGGATTGTCGTATACTTCAGCTGTAACATTGGAAATGACGGGGATTTGGAAGTCTTGAAAGGTATATTTCTTTAACTCTTGTTCTAAATTTATAGCGGCTGTAGCCATCAGAGGACTATGGAATGCACCACTAACTTGCAAAAATGAATACTTCACATTACGTTCTTCCAATTGGTCGATTAGGCGATCCACTGCAATTCTAGAACCTGAAACGACATTCTGGAACTCAGTATTTCGACAGGCGATAACAACTGGTTCAGCTTCTGTCGAATTCTGAAAACATAATATTTCTAGATCAGTTGTATCCATCCCAGAAACGGCAATCATAGCCCCAATACCTGATGTAGCAGCCTGCTGCATGAACTTCCCACGTGCACGAACAAGTTTCACAGCATCAGAAAATGCAAGCGCCTTACTACATACCAAGGCTGAATATTCCCCCAGACTATGTCCAGCAAGCCATCGAGGAAGAACACCAATCTCCTGCATGTAAATATCGTACGAGATGACGCTTAGAGTTAGAATTGCGGGTTGAGCATTCATGGTCTGTGTTAATTCGCTGAGATCTCCTTCAAAGCAGCATTTACGGAGATTCCATCCTAATACTTCTTCAGCCTCTTCAAACCGCTCTCTTGCAAGAGGATACTCCTGCCAGAACTTTTGACCCATTCCAACATACTGAGAGCCTTGTCCTGGAAATAAACAAGCAACATTATCCATATGCAAGCCACCCCATTTCTCTTATCATTTACAACAATGAATATCAATGTTCACACCATAGTAGACTAATAATAGACATACTTATCCAATCTTTCTATTAGGTATTATGTCCCTCCCAAGATATTCCTTGAGTCCGACCAAAGACGTACAGAATATCGCAGGTATCCACTAAAAATTATTAAATATATAAGAATTTGGTATTATCTTAATCTATTTAATATATAAAGACAAGCACTTTTATGTAAATTAGTGTAAAATATTGTTCTTTTTATATTAATCTATCATAAATATGAATCGCAAAAAAGCTGAAAATCAATTATTGATTTTCAGCTTTTTTGAACCTTCTTTTATTCAATTGTCAAGATTTTAGGAGATGTTCTCTGTACCAATTTAGAGGCCATCCATGATCCGAGTCCAGCTGCTAATGCACTTATAGGCACCATCAGTATGATTCCTATCCAATTCATTATTAACGGTATATCTACAATTCCAAAGTCCGATAATACCATATTAAGCAGTTGTGGAAGTGCGAATATTCCAATCAGCGATCCTACCAACCCACCAATTAGTGAAAGTACAAAAATGCCTGAAGTGATAGACATTCTGATATTTCTTGAAGTCATTCCTAACGTTTTATAAATACCGTAGGTTTTACTTTCCTTTTTAATATTTATGCGACTTACACTGTAAATGATAATGAACGTAACCATAATGAACAATATTCCCATGATGGCCAATGGAATTACAAGTATAGTCACGGCTTCAGAGAATACTTCATCTACCAAAGTCTGCTGTGTCGCAGTCCATAATGCGATTCCATATTTTTGATTTAATTCCTTCACGTAGAAGTCTGCTGATTCTCCATCTCTCAAATTTATAAGGAACGAATCCATATCTTTGTAGTTAGGTTGAATCTTCTGAACGGCTTCCGCCTTGATTCTAGCGGAATTCGACCCATTCGCAATCGCCTGATAGATCCCAGTAACATTCAAGGTAATCGGCTGTCCTTGAATATAAATTTCGAGGGAATCACCAATCTCTTTATTTAACTTCTTAGCCACACTTACTCCGATGGCGATTTCATCCCCATTGCTAGGATTCCGTCCTTTTATATTAACAACACCTGTGTCATCATAATTCCCATCTAGTACGGTTAAATAAATTCCGATTGAAGTCTGTTCTTGTTCTAACACATCAGCAGAAATAGGAATAATGCCATTTAATTCTCCAAATCTACTAAAGTTAGCAACTCGTTCATCTGCTTGAAACTCTGTTTGTAATTGTTCAAATGATAGTTTCGAGGGATCATCAATACGCATGGATATATCAGAAGAATCGTAACCCCACTTGGGTATGGTTTGCCCAATTGAAATAATACTGTAAATAAAGATAAACCCGAATACCAGCACTGCAGAAGTCATACCTGAGATGATAATCATCAAAGACGAACCGCGAATGTTCTTGAGAATTCCTCTTAATCCGATGACAAGTGTCACTGGCAGGCGTTCGAAACTAAGAATCATTCTACCCAGAAGGGAAGATTTCCGTGCAGATTTCTTCTCGGACATCCCGTAACGAATGGCTTGTGCTGGCTCAATTTTTCTCGCTTTATTTGAGAATAACCATGCTGCTCCAAGAATGATCAAGATAATTAGAGCACCCATTAACGATGAGAAACCAATAGACAGTACGTTAATATCTGATGTTCCTGTTTTGAGCGAAGAGACTGAACTGTCAATAATAAAATCCGAGAAAAGATAGCTGAGCAATATTCCCGGAATTACTGCAACTACGGCAAGAAATGTATATTGTATCACAAAGACACGAATGATTTTCCTTGATGAGAGACCGACCGACTTTAATATCCCAATCGTTTTATAGTAGGAAATTATTTCATCTGAGATCGTAAAGTAAATCGTGTATAATGCGATAGCAGTCATGATTAATGCAAGAAATATCATGACAAAACCAATAAGTTTATTGGTAATCAAGTAAAAGGATGATAGGCCTTCATACTCCGCTTTTGATTCTAGATAAGGTGATCCCAATCCCTCTTCAAAAGCTCTCCAATAAGTCTGACTTTGGTTATAATCCTCGTATCTCAATCCAAGCATGAACTTGTCTGAGTCATGCATAGCTGAAAGATTCTGCTGGTAATTATTCGAATTCATCCATATACGCGCAGTAGATGTGAAAGGTGCACTGTAAGATATATCTACAACAATTGCCGAAACCTTAAATTCAAGCGAACCTTGTTCCGTCTTAAATCCTATCGTATCCCCTAGCAGAATCCCCTTTGATCTCGCCAGTGTGGTTGGAATCCATACCGTCCCGGATTGCGGTTCAACCGTTTCTTCCCCTTGATCGAATAACAATCGATCGACAGCAGATGGCTGATCTGGCCCATCAATCATAATAACATCGACGTTCGAATAATCCTGTCCTTCGTGAGTAACTCCAGTTACATTTTGATATTTCATAATCTTAGATACTGTAACCCCTTGCTGATTCTCCCACCACTGCTCAACCTTGTAAGGATCATGCAATCCATTTTCAATTTTCAAGATTTGATGCGCTCCGTCCAATTGACTATGTGTTTTCAAATAGACGTCATCAGAATTATTTATTACAGCTACGGCCGTCATCAGCAGTACAGAAGAGAGCAGAATGATCAGAGCGATAAAAAAGTTTTGAACCTTCTTCTTTCTAAGGTTGGAACTGCATAATAACCATACTGGGTACATAGGTTGTTACTCCTTTCCGGAAACGAATAGAAATATCTTATTTTCTCTATCTTTTTGGTTTTCCGGCTTATATTTATCGAGTTCCAAACAACCGCCAATCTCTCCATCACGTATAAGAATGACACGATCTGCACGACAAGCCGCCTTAATATCATGAGTCACCATAACGATCGATTGTCCCTCATTATTAATTTTGGTCAATAAATCTAAAATAACCGTTCCCTGTTCTTGATTCAGTGATCCTGTGGGTTCATCTGCAAATATAACTTCTGGAGAATTAATCAAGGCTCTGGCAATCGCTGCCCTTTGCTGCTGACCTCCAGATACTTGAGATGGTAACCGACTTTGTTGACCATCGATGCTCATTAACTTCATAAGTGACATAGCCTTTTCCTTTACTTCTTTTTTTGGCCTGCCTGCCACAAAACCTGGTAGAGCTATATTCTCATACATCGTGAGATCTGGTACCAAATTAATGGATTGATATACATAACCGATTTTTTCCGATCTCAGCATGGTAATCTTGTCTTCTGAGAATTGATCTATACGCTCTTCTCTGAAATAGACACTGCCGGAACTGACGTCATCTAGTCCGCTTAACATGTATAGCAAGGTTGACTTCCCACACCCTGAACTCCCCATCAGAACTGTAAAATCTCGCTCATAAATATCCAGATTAATATTCTCTGTTGCATGGAATTTTTCTGTTCCAGTTGTATATGTTTTGTACAAGTTCTCAGCTCTCAGGATGACTTTTTTAATTTCACTGGTCTGTAATTGAACTTTCATCTAACTCATCCCCATTCATGATTCATGTTTGTATCTGTTAATATGGAATTGACCATACTTACCATTTGCCTCGATAGATTATTAATAAAGAAGTGACCACCATTTTTTTGAAGGACGTTACATTCGTTATCTGTGTGTTCTTTCCAAGCTAAAGCTTCCGAGTATGAGACTGTTTTATCATATAAGCCTGTAAACACGGTTAGCGGACAATTCAGAATTTTCTCGGGAGGCGAGTATCTATAGCTCTCAAAAAGCTTGTAGTCCCATTTAATAATGGGTGTGAATAAATCCATGAGCTCTTGATTCTCCAATGCTTCACTAGGTATTCCGCCAAGTAGTGAAATTCTTGCTAGAAATTCCGGATCCTTAAGCTGATGAAGATGTTTTGTGTTATTGTGCAGATGTGGAGCTCTGCTTGCGGAAATAAACAGATGTATCGGCTCCAATCCTTTTTTTTGCCTGATTTTATGTGCTAGGCCGTATGCTAACAACCCACCCATGCTATGACCGAACAGACTATAAGGTGCATCATCTAGCCTTGATTCCACAACCTGATAAAGATCGTCAATAGCCTCAGCCATTGTTTCTAACATCGGCTCTGTAAATCGCTTACCCCTACCCCTCAATTCAATGGGGATCAATTTAACATTAGGATGGGCATACTCATTCCATGAATAATATATAGATGAGGACCCTCCTGCATAAGGGATACAAAATAAGGAAATCTGCTTCATTGGCGTTTAACTCCTTATTCTTTAAGATTCATATATTCAATCATATTTATGAACAAATACTATTAACGTTGAACCAATTTTAGATCCCCTGTATCCGAGGTTAAATTTACATTGGGTCCACCTTCACCACTTGAACTTTGCGGGATATCAGCTTCTTGATTGCCATCTTCTGTTACTAACTGGTACTGCAAGCTATTGGGCGATTCTGCTACAGTTACGGTTATATTCCCAGTATCTGTTGTTGCCGCAATATCCGATGTAATACGTTTCAATTGGAGTGCAACATCACCTGTATCTGTAGATATATCAAACTTTCCTTCTTCAACATTGACATTGAGATTCCCCGTATCACTATTTAAACGAAATTCATTAGACACCACATGATTAATTGTTGTGTCGCCAGTATCTGTTTCTATGTCGATTAGATCAAATACATTTTCGGGAACTTGAATGGTCAACTTAATATTGGTGTAGATACTGAAAAACTTCTGCTTCGTTTTTTCTTGGACAGATATAGATACCTCCCCATTATTTCTTTCAATCTGAAGATCATAATCATTTTCCCATCGCTTTGCTGTCTTGCCATGTAACTTCACTTGAATTTCAGTTCCTGAGTAAGTTAAGAATTCAATATCTTCTGTATCTGACTTCACTTGTATATTCCGTACACCAGCGGGATTAACCATTTTTTCAACATTTACTGACACCATATTGAACGGCGATACCCCTATCATGAATAAGATAATGTTCCCAGCTACTGCAACAATAATTAGAATTAACGCTATTTTCAATAAAAGTCCATTCAATCTACTCATCCCCTTTCCAATCTATGAAGGCTAAACTTTAAATAACGTAATACTTGGCGGTAATACCATTGCGTCAATCTGATCAGTCCCAACATCATCATCATTCCAAAGCCAACCAATCCCAATATCCAGAATAGTTCATACATGAAAGTTTGACTTATACCGTCTTGAATTAATAGAATCACAGGTGACGCGATGAATATAATAGAAATAATATACATAATCCCCAACGCTAACAATGTGAGCACAAAAGGTAATAACACAGGAATTATATTGAAGGTTGTTAAAGCAGTTATAGCTAAAACTGCCTTAATCACCTTGTTAAGTGAAGGTGAAACTGTCGCATTTCGAAGCTTTGTCTGTGCGAATATTTCCTTCGATACCATTAATGGGCTACCCAATCGTCGTATTATTTCTCCTTCATCACGTCCCCCATACAAAGCATTAGCGAAATGTTCCTCATAATCTTGAAGAACGACTTGAAGTTCGGATTGTTTTAATGGCTTTAAATGCTGTGCCAACTCTGACATATACGCTTGTTTATTCACCGCGAAGACCCTCCTCAATCATGTCTTGCACACCATCAGCGAATAGACTCCACTGAGCTAACATCTCTTCCATTGATTTCCTACCTTGCTCCGTCAACTTATAATATTTCCGTGGTGGCCCCACACTTGACTGAATTGAGTAGGTTGAGAACATATTCTCCATCGTTAGTCGACGCAGTAGAGGATAGATGGTTCCTTCCGCAATCTCGAATTTCCGTGATATCATTTCTACCAATTCATACCCATAACGATCCTTCTTGGCAGTAAGTACTAGCACACATAGTTCCAGCACACCCTTTTTAAACTGTATATTCACATATACCACCATCTCTTTTTTTCAGTACCTCGCAATATAAGGTACCGGATCAAAAAAAAACCACTTTTCAGTACCTCGCTATACAAGGTACTGTATCAAAAAATCCATTTATTCATAATTATATACATTTGTTGGAATTATAATACTATGTAATACTAATTTTTACAAGGTATTCAAGAAATTTATTTCCAATTTATACATTCAACTAGAAAGTACACATTTATTTTAATTAATGCCAAGGTGTTTATACCTGGGGCTGTCCCATAAGTCATGAAAATGGCTAGGGGCACCCCATTTTTTTTGTAGGAGAAAGTTAGGTGTTCTGAGAGGACGCTCCGCGAACGGACCGTTTCTCAGTCTCCAAATTTCTGGATTGGAACCACTCAGCGGTTGAAATTCGGAGACAGTGTATGCTTTCGGAGTAGCTTTCCTTTGGAAAGCTTTTAGGCGACCGCTATCGCTTTTTACGAAATCGTTCCGTCCTCTACGCTACTTTAAGCGTATTTTTTCAACTTTTCAACCGATAACAACACAAAAAAATCGCTCTTTTTGGTAAAATGGAAGTACCACCAACCATACCAAAGGAGCGATTTTTTTGTACATTCAATATACCATGGACCAGCTAGCTTTTTTCTGCCAATGGATTTGGAAGAAGAGATTCCTCAAAGCCACCTCGTTCGCCTCATTAACACGGCTGTGAATCGACTCGACGATTCTATTTTTGATGCCGCTTATCCCGGTTGTGGCAGGGATAGTTACCACCCAAAAATGCTCACTAAAGTTATCATTTATCCGTACACTCAGCGGCTTTATTCTTCTCGCTTAATTGCCAAAGCCATACGAGAACAAGTTCCGTTCATGTGGTTGGCCGGACGACAACGCCCAGATTTCCGGACTATTAATCGCTTTCGTTCAAAGCGAATGAAAGACGTACTTGAAACGGCATTTACTGCTGTGCTTCAGTTTCTCATCGAAGAAAAGTATGTTACGTTAGAACATTACTTTATGGATGGACTAAGATCAAAGCAAATGCGAATCGCTATACGTTTGTTTGGGGTAAAGCTATCGTCAAGCATAAGGCCAAACTTCAGGAGAAAGTACAGATTCTATTTGCTACCATCGAAGAAACTCAAAAACATGAAGATCAAGAATTCAAAGATCAAGATCTCGCCGAGTTAAGTGGTCAGGATGAACTTACCAGTCAAAAGCTAGAAAAAGCCGTTCAACAACTCGAAAACCGTCATCTGGAAACGCCGAAAGACAAGCCCTTGAAAAAGGCAGTTCGAGTGCTTCGTAAGGACTTGCTCCCTCGTCTACAAAAGTACGAGAAATATCAGGAAACACTCGGTCAACGCAACAGCTTTAATAAGACGGATCCAGATGTTACATTCATGCGGATGAAAGAGGATCATATGCGGAATGGTCAGTTGAAACCTGGATACAACGTGCAAATCGGGACAGAAAACCAGTTCATTGTGGGGTACAATATCCATCAAAGACCCACGGATACGCGTTGTCTGAAACCGCATTTAGAGAAGATAAAAGCCACATGGGGAGTCGTCCCGAAAACAGTTATCGCTGATGCTGGATATGGTGGAGAAGAAAACTATGCATACCTAAGAGGCAGAAGAAATTCGAGCTGTCGTCTGCTTCGAGGTTTGCAAAAAGTTAGCCTTGAGGTCGGGTGGCTTTCACTTGCCCAAAATCTGTTGAAGCAAGCCACAATGGATTAAAAGCGCCAAATAGTAGGGCAAGGATAACCCACTTGACCTACTATTTTTTGTGCATCAATATTTTTTTGGGAAATCGGCTACCTCTTCAAATGATTTATCCACTTTTGAGACAGCCCCTTTTATAGCACCTTAGGTAACCCCATGTGTTTACGGTTCTTCTTTATTTTAAAGGAGGATAATGAAGATCCTTCTTCATATGGATATCGAAATCAAAACACTAACTACCTTTTGTTCTGCAATCTTTTCCTGGATAACTCAACCTATATGAACTTCATGATCAAAGCATTCACCAATTGCGTTGCAATTGGATGGGTTCCATAACTTTCTTTTAACTTCCATGTTGTTAAAGTAAGACTTCCTTCTGCACTTCTCTGGACTACAAGAGACCCGCCAGCTTGACCAATCCAACCTTGGAAATATCCTGAGACAATCTCGCTTGTGTGGGTAATACTCTCATTGCCGAACATATAGACAATGCGTCCCATCGTTCCACCCAATTTATCATAGTTACTAAATGGCACAATATATTCAGGATAAATCCCTTCCATTTCCCAGCCCATCTCATGATGGAGTGGAATGCCATCGAAATAGGTCGGATCGACGTAATTGAATGAGGAAGTGCGATTCCAACTCTCGCCTCGTACAAGCTCTCGGAACGTAAACTGCCCCTTGTCGGATAACCTATCTCCTTCTTCTGCTAAGAACAATACATGCCCCCCGTTACGGTAATACTCCAATACTGAATCATCTAGGACAGAAGTAATAACGACTTGAGCAGATGTGAAATTTTCAATCACTGTCCATCCATTGGCTTCAAGGGAAGCCTGAAAACATGCATCCATTTTATAAGCGTAGACGGCAACAGAAGGCATAATTTCCTGCGGTGTAATGGTTAATTCCTCTTCGTTCGTTGCCACGGCCTCGCTGTCCATAACCAAAGTTAGTCTTAATGTATGAAATGCCGAAGTAAGAACCCTTGGCGTAGTAAATCGAATACCTTCCGACAGTCGAACATAAGCTTGATTCTCTTCATGAATCGGAATGCTGCCAGACACATCCGTACCCCTAATTTCCCACTTCAATTCACCTTGTAGCGGACGCAGGTCGTCATTACATATGATCACATCCCAAGATTGAGTCTCCCCGCACCAGAGATTACGCTTCAAGCGATCTGCCATAACGATAAGACTTCCGTTGAAATCTCCTGCTCTATCGAAACCGATTTTCATGTTTCTAGTGTAATCTAACCAACCATTTGTTTCCCATTCAACGTCTGTAAATTCAGTAACCACATATCCGTTGATTTGTGGTTGTTTACGCATCTCTTCAATTAATGATTTCACAGCTCGAACCATTCTGCGCTGAGAGTAGAACGACAAATTCTCGAAATCTCCGAAAATTCGATTTAATTGATACTTATCGAAATTCGCTAATGCGGTAAGTGGATTTTTAAAATCTTCTCGATGGGTGTCGTCTCCAAGATTCGCGAACCACGAAGGTTCACCCTTATAGTAATCTATCAATTTCTGAACACTAGGCAGTCCCCATACTCCGAACTCAGATACGATAATTGGCTCACCTTGTGGTTTATAACCGTTAACGTAGTTCTTCTCAGGATTTCCTACCATATATTCTTCTATGTCGGTCTTCCAATCTTCGATTTGTTCCGGCAGTACAAAATAACGATGATGATCGTTAATATCTGTCTTCACATGAACCCAGCCTGAATTATCACAGATCAACCGGGTCGAATCCATTTTTTTAATGTCATCATACATGATCTTCACATGTTCTTGCTTCTCAATATCGTTAGCTAGGTCCCATTCCAATCCCCATTCCTCATTATACAAAGACCATATAAGAATCGATGGATGGTTGAAATCCCGGTTAATCATTCCGCGAAGCTCGCTATAGAATCTTTGCCTGCTCTGTGCTGACCACTTCACTACATTGGGTGGCTCGGCCCATATTAACATGCCCATGCGATCCGCCCAGTAGAGGTAACGAGGAATTTCGATTTTAATATGCTTACGTAGTAGGTTAAATCCCATTTGTTTGGCAAGCTTAATTTCATTTAATATCCACTCGTCTGAAGGCGCAATGTAGATTGTATCCGGGTAAAATGCTTGATCTAGCGCCCCTCGGACATACAAAGGTTGATGATTGAGCAACAACTGACCTTCCTCAAATTCAATCTTCCGCATACCGAAATAGGTGACGAACTCATCGATGATAACGTCGCCATGATTTTCTTTGATGGTAACTGTCATATCATATAAGTGAGGATTATCGGGACACCACCAAATCGCATTCTCAAGAGGTATATGGTGACGAGATTCATTATTCATGATCATGTCTTGGAATACTACAATCTTGTTGTCTGAATCCTCGTGATTTGTAATGGTATACTCAACAATGAGTGGTTCATTGAACTCTCCGGAAATACGTAAATATGTTTCTACTATTTCATCATCAATATTCGGAGAAATATGAACATGTTCAATGAAACAATTAGAACGTTGCTCCAAGAATACCTCCTGCCAGATGCCACTGATTCTCGTATACCAACTTCCTTGTTTGCCAATTGGGATCTCAGCGTTATCCTGAGGATCAAACACCCTCACGGTTAGGCGGTTCATTCCCCCCTGATTTATTACCTGGGTAACATCGAATTCAAATGGTGTAAACCCACCTTCATGTTCACCAATGTAGACCCCATTCAACCATACTCTTGCCTGAAAATCCACAGCTCCAAAACATAAATACAGGTTCATACCGGTGGAAAGTTCTGCCTGAGTGAATTGCTTCTCATACCATCCTGTACCGCAATAGTGCACGTATTCTTCTTCTCTTTGCCATATATGTGGAACTTCAACTTGTCGAGCATCTATTAAACCTTTCACAAACCAAGTATCTCTTTCTCCTTGATCCTTTCGGTCAATCAGGAAATTCCACGACCCATTTAAGCTACAGTTCTCTCTCATACTTTTCCCCCATTTACTTGATACCTGTTGTAGAGATACCCTTAATGATGTGTTTTTGGAATAACAGGAATACGAGCACAGCTGGAATACTCGCAAGAACATTTGAGGCCATTGGTACAGCCAAATCTGTTGCGAAAATACTTTGGAATGTTGGAATTCCTACAGGTAATGTCATCATTGAAGTATCTTGTGCCACCAACAAAGGCCACAATAAGTTATTCCAAGACTGTATGAAAATAAATATACTGACCGCAGCCATAGAGCTGCGAGATAATGGCCATATTAATTTCAACCAAATCGTAAAAATACTTGCGCCGTCTATTTTGGCAGCCTCCAATAATTCATTAGGTAATTGATCTATAAATTGCTTAAGAATTAAGAATGCGAGCGGAAGCATCATCCCTGGCCAAATAAGCGCGTTATAACTATTCGTCCAACCTAGATCGGTTATCATTTCGAATAATGGAACTACAATCGATTCTACAGGTACCATCATCCCTACTAGGATAAGTGCAAATACAAAGGTCTTTCCTTTGAATTGAATTCTGGACACCGCAAATGCTGCCCATGAACTAATCAATACCGTAATACCTGTCTGTACAATACCGACAATAATGCTGTTCAATGTCCATCGCCACATCATAGCTGTTCCATCAGGTTTCAGTACGCTCATGAAACTATCCAGAGAAAACTTCGTTGTAAACAGTTCCCCGACGATCGTTACCGTGGATCCTGGCGCTTTGAAAGCAGCTATGAACATCCACAGCAAAGGTGCGAGCATGATTATGGCAAACGCATATGCAATAATGTAGCCCCAAATTCTTATGTTCATCATTCGTTTTATGTTACTCATGCATGGTTCACCTCTTCTTTATTTCTTCCCCATCAATAGTTTGAACTGAGCCAATGAAATCATGGCAATGATCAAAAATAAAACGAAAGATACGGCTGAAGCATACCCTGTGTCCCATTGCCTAAACGCGATTTGATAAATATAGTGAACTAGTGGGGTTGTGGATGATCCAGGTCCCCCTTTGGTAATGAGCCAGGTTTGGCCAAACAGTTTGAAGGAGGCTATCGTTTGTAGCAGAATCACCAATGCGGTGACACCCTTTAACGAAGGCATGGTGATATACCGAAATTTCGCCCACCTATTGGCCCCATCGATATCTGCTGCTTCATATAAATCATCCGGAATTTCCTGTAATCCTGCGAGAAATAATATCATATTAAATCCTGCCGTCCACCAAAGCGTGGAGATCAAAATGGAGATCCAACCCATACCCCAGCTACCAAACCAGGATATCTCCATGGTCATTCCCATAGAGTTAAGCGTTTCAGCGATCAACCCTGTTCTAGATTGCAGAATAAATACCCAAATGCTACCTACAACGGATACTGAGAGCATGTAAGGCATGAAATAAACCGTTCTGAGCATTGTCGTGCCTCTCAACTTCATATTAACAAGTAACGCCATTCCTAATCCTAAGATGACAATTGAAGGTGTGGAGATGACAATAAAGTACAATGTATTCCATAAGGAGCTCCAGAACTTCTCATCACTCATCATATATTCATAATTGTCCACTCCCACAAAGGTTTTCTCCGCACCTAAAGTACCAGCAAATAAGCTTGATATAAACCCTTTGAGTATCGGATAGATCCAAAATACTAAATAGAGAATCATGAACGGAGCCAAAAAGACTAGGGCTGCTAAATAGTTTTTATAACTTTGGCTTTTGAATTTCAAATTTTCTCACTCCTTCAAATGAAGATATCACGGGATATCACTTAAATACCCCGTAGATATATCATTTGTTTGGTTATCTCGTCATTAATTTTTCTGCATTTTTCTGTGCTGCTGCCAATCCTTCATCTATACTTTGGTGTCCATAATTGATTTCAACAAGCGATTCAAGAACCGTGTCATTTATTGCACCAAGCTTTGGTGTATCTGGCATATATTTTACGACATCCATAACAGCTGCATAACTTGCACGATATGGCATTGCTTTGTAATCTTCCGATGCTAATACGGATGGTTTAGATGGTACATGACCTGCTTTTGCCCACATTGCACCATGTTCTGCTAACCAGTCCGCGAATTTAACGGCAGCGACCTGTTTTTCTTTGTTATCTTGCTTAGGTACAATCAATGTGTGCGAGTCACCCCATGCGGCCGGTTGGTCATATAGTTGAGGAAATGGAGCTGCTGCGAAATCAAGGGATGCTTCACTCTCGAAGTTCCCTGTTGACCATACGCCAGTAAACGTAACTGCTGCTTTAGATGTTTTGAAAAGATCGTAACTATTATCACCGATGTCAGGTAACATCAATTTCTTATTCAACCAAGTCTGAAGCAGTTCCATCGCAACTTTACCCTCAGGTGTATTGATCGTTGGCTGACCATCTTTAAAATAAGTACCTCCTTGTTGTTGAACAAGGGCATACCAGATCCAGTACGTAAAGACATTGTTACTTCCGATAACCATAGGCGATACATCAGCAGGCAACTTCTCTTTAAGAACTTCTAGCATCTTAGTGAAACCTTCTGCGCCTGGATCCATTTTAATACTACCATCGGCGTTTAGAAGCCCTGCATCACCAAGATACTTCTTGTTGTAGTACATGACTACCGCATGCGTATCTAGCGGTATGGCAACATGTTGACCATCGCGAATAACTGACGTCTCTTGATTCTTCCCGTAGGTTGACCAATCAAGGCCAGCTTCTGTCGCTAACGCGTCAAGCGGTTCAACCATCCCTGTTGGAATCAATTCAGCCAAGTGTGACACGTGCGCCACTGCTACATCTGGTGCTGATTTTGCCGCAAGGGAAGATAGAAGCTTCGGATAGTAATTATCCCAATTGTTATTCATGAACTCGACTTGAATTTCTTTCTGCGATTCATTAAATGACTTAACCATATTCTCCATGTATTCTCCATCAGACCCACTAAACGGAACCCAGTATGTTAACTTCACAACCTCGTTCCCTTTTTCACCGCCACCATTGTTAGCGCTTTCATTTTTAGATTTAGAATTATCCCCCGTCGAACAACCACTCAATACTACCGTAATAATCATCAGAACAAGTACAAGTTGAGACATGACTTTTTTCATTCCATAACCCCCTAAAAAGTGATTTGTCTTTTTTCAAAATTAATATAACATGTTTTATTGTTATATATCAATATATTTTTAAATAAAAATCTCGATATTTTAGCTTCAATCTCGCTATTAATGTATTATTTTAACATTAATAACATTTTAATAGGTTATATGGGGTTATATTATAAAAAAAGAGGAACAATCATGTCCGCTCTCTTTTTTTATAGTCTATTTTATTGTAGCAAAGTCTTAATAATGTACATTCATAATGATTCCTTGCCGATAATTACCGAAGTTCGGGCCGAACAAATTGAGACCACCTGCATTGACTGCATCTTTCTTGACTCCGATCCTTAGCGAAACAAACGGTTTTTCGCTAAGATTTAATTCGGCTATGGTGACATCTGACATCTTCACGCCATCAATAAAACTTCCATCTTGATTGATCTTCCAATACTTCAAAAGCCCATATTGCGTGAAATAAATCAACCACCATTCAGGTGTATTGAAGCCTCGCACCCCACCAAAGTCACCAGGAGAAGTCCATGTACCAATCTCGATATCATTAACCCAAACTGTAATATCTGATGGCCAATCCAACTTGTGATACGGTGCTTCAGAACATATTTCTGCGCTGAAGTTTATTTCTGTTGCCGTATTCCCATACGGAATCCGATTCGGATAACGATATTCAACATAACCCATTCGGAAATAGAGCAATTGCGCCTCTCTATGACCGGGCTCGTAAAATGAACGTGGATCGTCTTGCATCCCGATGTAATCCTTATCACTGACCAGTCCACAACTAGGTTCTGCATGGCAATCAACATATTCACCAATCGGCATATCAATCGTAATGACATTCTTTTCTGGTTCTGGTTCCTCTGTAAACAAGTCAATGATAATACGATCGTAATTTTTAGTGTTCACCTTCTGTGTTCCTCGTCCAGGCACTAGTTCAGTAGTAATTAAGTTGACATCTTCCAGCCTTCTTACATTTACGGCTGTCGTAGAAAACGGTAAACCTAACTTTTCTGATAATTCATTGACGTTGTGTGGACCTGTGCCTAATATTTTCAAAATATTCATCCGATGTTCGTTGGAGATTACTTTGCTTATTTCAACTGCTTCATCCATGGTTAACTGTAATATCTTTATGAGAAGCACCCCCGCTTTTATTACAACTATTCTTGTTATAATACTATAACAGAAAATGGATGCAACTCGAAAGGATCAAATTAAAAAGATACAAAAAAACTCAAGCATTGTGCTTGAGCCCTCATGTTCAACACTCTTTTTAAATTGTCATTAATGAATATCCTTCTTTTTGAAACTACCACCTTTAACTTCTGCTACATCATATACCGTAACAAAAGCATTTTCGTCAATTTCATTAATGATTTCTTTTATTTTGCTTTCTTCCAAACGGTTAATAACACAAGTGATTTCCTTGAATTGTTCTTTTGAATAACCACCGTAAGCATCACTATATGTAGCACCACGACCTAATCGATCACGAATCGTCTCTACCATTAGTTCGGGTTGACTTGTAATGATTTTAAAAGTTTTGGACCCACTTAATCCTTCTTCAACAATATGGATGACTTTTGAAGCAATAAAATATGCGATTGCTGATAGAATAGCAGCCTGTAGATCAAATACGAATGAAACAATAATAAACACAAACATGTTTAAAAATAATATGAGATCACTTGTTCCGAAAGGTAATTTCCGTGAAAGTAATACGGCTAACATATCAATCCCATCTAATGCGCCACCATTACGCAATGCTAGTCCCATTCCAAAACCGATGATAATACCACCCACAACGGTAACTAACAACGTATCACCATGAATAATTGTATGTACGTGATGCATAAGCATCGTCCCGATAGCTAGTGACGCAATACCAATAACTGAATAAATGGCAAAACTTTTACCAATTTGCTTATATCCTAACCACACAAAGGGAATGTTGATTAAGGCAATTAATAACCCTAACGGTAATCCAAATAATTCTGAGCCTACGATACTTAGACCTGTCACACCACCGTCTGAGACGTTGTTAGGTATTAATACTGCTTCTAGACCATAGGCAGCTATTAGTCCCCCAATAATAATTAGTAATACTTTAGAAATAATCTTCAGTTTATTGACTTTACGTTGTCTTCTTGCGACTTCATTCATTTCATTTCCCCGTTCCAGATTAATTTCTTTTTGTTGCTATATCTTCAATCTTTTGCATCACATAAGGGTCTTTAAAAAAAGAGCCGATAGAAAATAGTCTATAATAAATCGCTTAGTTTTGGCAAGTTGTTACACTTTATGTTTGTAGATCCGTTTTTTCTCAACATAAAAAAAAGATAAAGTCAGAATATCATTCATATGATAATTTGACTTCATCTTTAAAATTATGATCCCCTTATATGGTGTATCCAAACCCTAAGATAGTAAAAGAATTTCCCTCATGACCTGGGGCCATTCGAATTTCTACATTATGCTCTTTGCAACTCTCTTCACTGTACAGAATGACGGGATTACAATGCGTCCAGTTGTTCTCATGGGGATTCGCTGTCTTAGCCAACAAGCCATCCACAAAAACCTCCGCGCTTCCAAACTCACCTTTTCCCGAATCCTTATAAACAAGAATGAGACTACGACTCAGGATGGTCATTTTAAAACCTTCTTGACCAGAAGAGACCGTGTGCATCCAGTTATGAGGAAACTGCGGTGTTGGCTCAGGACGATCATCCAGCTCCACGAATTGCAGATCATGGTCGATTTCTATAAATCCACCTGCTGAGATCTTAGCAACGCTTGGATCGCTACTTCGGTCGACTAACCGAACATCCACAAAGTCATTCCCCAGCACTGGGGACTCAGGGATTGTAATATCTACCTGATTCGAAGAATTGCGTTTGCATTCAGCGAACAGATAAGCCAAACAGTCCGCCATAACATGATGACCATCATTGGTCGGATGATAGATATCATAGAAGAATTGTCTTTTCGAAATAACGTTTCCGGCCGCTTTAGTTAGTCCAAACTGTTCCACAACAGCGTCTTTTACACTAACCATGGGAAGATCATAATGTCTGCCTACAGGTGAAAGTCTATCTTGCAGATTCCAGTCATTCACAAATACACTGAATAATAAAACAACGGCTGGCTTGTTCTCACTGGCAAGAATCTTAAGAATCAGACTTTCATAGCAGTTCCCCTTAGTCTCATCACCCTCATCGTTTACGGCAAACTCAACCACAACAATATCAGGTTGTATGTCGCCGTCTCTTAATACATCCCGTTCATAGCGAATCATGCCCAGTTCAGAGGGGGTTCCTCCTACTCCCGCTTTTATAAAATGGAGATGATCTCCCTCTCCCTGTCCAAACATCTCCTTGAATTTCAAATAGGATTTGTATGCATAACAACCGGTGTGAATAGGCTTTGCCCCTGCTCCCTGAGTGATTGATCCTCCAATATAAGCTATCGTGACCTCATCGCCACGTTCCGCTCTTTCTATTGCAGTCTTCAACCTGAGTGAATTTCCCATGCTTACCAGAGACTTAGCAATCATAGCCTGATAGCCTGCTGATCCAAAATCTACTGGGGGTTCCATCTCTATTTCTGGAACGTGATACCCGTCATTCAGATAGAACTTAATGCTTGCTATCGCTATTTGTCCGGCTTGGTCAAATTCAAATGCTATTTTGCCTAGGACATCATCCTCCAGAGACCATTCATAGTCTTCCAGATTCAGAATTACTTCACTTCCGTTCTTGGGACATGGAATTCTGAGTAGGGTACCTGATTCATATTTATTCACTTTCCCCCAATTTTGCAGTACAACGTTGATAATTCCCCCAGGATCTTGTTCGGATCTAATGGATATGCCTATGCTATGAACCAAGGAATGGAAACCCTCGCAACTCTCCAACAATTTCAGTATATTCTCATCGGTCACGCCACCTGCGAGCCTTGCCTTATTCTTTATTTGTTCTCCCTCTAAATAGATTTCTTGTGAAGGCTCGCCTTCATTTCGGGGAGTAGCTTCAATCTGAGAATCGTACATTAAAAAAAAGCCACTCCGTCTATCTACTGGATCCTTCGGCGCCGTTGGGCCTCCTTTACTTCCCCCAGAATATAGCTTACTTTCCTCTGTCATATTTACCATCCAGCCTTTCTCAATATCAAATGTGAACCCTGCCTCTGATACAAGTCCGTATATAGAAAATTCAAGGAATTACTAAAAACATGTTAACTACTTCTTTAAATCATCTTTGAATCCCTTTATTTTAATAAGTCTCCGCTTCAATCTTTCGGCACTAATTAAATGGTATGCATTCAAAAATGACTTCAAGGGAATGTTATGGATAGAATGATTATCTTTTAAGGAAAGGTAATAAAAAATGGATATTTTGTTTGCGATTTTACCCGCATTTTTTTGGGGAAGCATCGTCCTTTTCAATGTAAAACTAGGCGGTGGGCCCTATAGTCAAACTCTAGGAACTACCATAGGTGCTTTTATCTTTTCAATTTGTGTGTACCTGTTTGTTCGGCCTGTTTTATCGCCCTTGATATTTGGAATTGGGATTGTATCAGGTCTATTCTGGGCAATTGGTCAAGTTAATCAATTAAAAAGCATTAAATTAATGGGCGTATCCAAGACAATTCCGATTTCAACGGGACTTCAATTAGTTGCAACAACATTATTTGGTGTTATCGTCTTTCACGAATGGTCTACGATCACATCCATTGTTTTAGGCATTTTGGCGTTAGTCTTAATTATCGGTGGTGTGATTTTAACATCATTAGAGGACAAAGAGGGCAAACAAGACAAACAAGGTCTCAAATCAGGTGATTTTAAAAAGGGAATTCTGATTCTTTTAATTTCTACCGTTGGTTATTTAGTTTATGTAGTCATTTTACGACTATTTGAAGTAGATGGCTGGTCCGCTCTTTTACCTCAAGCAATTGGAATGGTGATCGGTGGAGTGCTACTAACCTTCAGACATAAACCCTTTAACAAATATGTAATTAGAAATATTATTCCAGGTTTGATATGGGCTGCAGGAAACATGTTTTTATTTATTTCACAACCTCGCGTGGGAGTTGCCACAAGTTTCTCTCTATCTCAGATGGGCGTTGTTATTTCAACCCTTGGCGGGATATTAATATTACATGAAAAAAAAACGAAACGTCAATACATTTGGGTCACTATTGGCATCCTACTTATTATCACAGCTGGCGTACTGTTAGGTCTTGCTAAAAGTTAACAAAGGAGTTTTCATGATGTATGCAGATTTAAAAGGAAAAGTGGTCGTAATCACAGGCGGTTCAACAGGGTTAGGAAAAGCAATGGGCATTCGATTCGGTAAAGAACATGCCAACGTAGTCATAAACTACCGGTCAAATGCAGACGAAGCGGCAAAAGTATTAGAAGCCATTAGAACCGCAGGCGGAGACGGAATGATCGTTCCAGGTGATGTAACGAAAGAAGAAGATGTTATTAACCTTGTTCAATCTGCTGTTAAGCAATTTGGTACATTAGATATTATGATCAATAATGCTGGAGTTGAGAATGCAGTCCCTTCACATGAGCTACCTTTATCGGATTGGAACAAAGTTATCAGTACAAACTTAACGGGTGCTTTTTTAGGAAGTCGTGAAGCTATCAAATATTTTGTGAACAATAATATTAAGGGATCGGTTATTAACATGTCTAGCGTTCATGAGAAAATTCCATGGCCTTTATTCGTTCATTACGCAGCAAGTAAAGGGGGCATAAAGTTAATGACTGAAACATTAGCCTTAGAGTACGCACCAAAGGGAATTCGTGTAAATAACATTGGTCCAGGTGCAATTAATACACCCATTAACGCAGAAAAGTTTGCAGATCCCAAACAGAAGCAAGATGTAATAAGTATGATCCCCATGGGTTATATTGGTGAACCAGAAGAGATTGCTGCTGTTGCCGCATGGTTAGCCTCATCTGAAGCAAGCTATGTCACAGGCATTACATTGTTTGCCGATGGCGGAATGACTAAATATCCATCTTTCCAAGCGGGCCGTGGATAATATTGATGTACGTTAGATCAAGCGGTTGGTTTTTACTTGGCCACAATCTAATGAAACAAACCGCGTTTGATCAAAAACGCAGAGCAGCGTCAAAGATCGCATCGTTCAGCTAGATTTACAGCTGCATTGACGAGACGAACTAGGTGATTTTGTGGAATGTCTTCTTCTAAACCCATCGACTAGAAAATTTGATCCAAGGTACATGAATGTACAAAAAATCGCTCCCTTTGGTATGGTTGGTCGTACTTCCATTTTACCAATAAGAGCGATTTTTTTGTTGTTTTGGTTGAAAAGTTGCAAAAATATGCTTAAGGCAGCGCAGAGGACGGAACGATTTCGTAAAAGCGATAGCGGTCGCCTAAAAGCTTTCCAAAGGAAAGCTACTTCGAAGGCATACGCTGTCTCCGAATTTTAACCGCTGAGCGGTTTCAATTTAGAAATTTGGAGACCACAGCGATTGGAGAAACGGTCCGTTCGCGGAGCGTCCTTTCAGAACCACTAGAACCTTACACAATGGAATAGCCGAGCATTTGAATATCTTTGGAGAACATCTGAACGGTCTCTAGTGAGATTTGCTCCATTTTCTTCCCCACATAGGGTAGTTTGCCCAAGATTGCTGGTGTACAGGTAATAATATCGCATCCACATTGGTCCGCCTGAAAAATGTTAAGCAATTCTCTTGGGCTTGCCCATAGTAGCTCGGTTCCTTCTTTAGCATGACAGATGGCTGCAGCTTCTTTCATCATCGGTACAGGGTCTACTCCAGAATCCGCCATTCTCCCTGCAAATACCGAGACCACATTAGTCGTCCCTTGTGCGAAAGCATTCACGGTCTCTTCGACCTGAGTAAGCGTTAATATAGCAGTAATATTCAGTGAATACCCTAGTCCCGATAACTTGCGGATTAAAGGAATAGAAGTTTCTCCTTGAGCGTTAGTAATCGGGATTTTGATATACACATTTGAACCCCAACTAGCAATTTTTTTGGCTTCTTCCTCCATCACAGCGAAATCATCGGAGAAGACTTCAAATGAAATCGGTCTATCTGGTATACTCTGTAGTACTCCCTTAGCAAACTCTTCATAGTCTTTTATTCCAGCCTGCTTCATCAAAGTAGGATTTGTCGTGAACCCCTTTATTTTTCCGGATCGGTAAGCAACTAGCATATCCTCTACAACGGCACCATCTGCATAAATTTTGATATTTAGATTATTCATAGTTAGTCTCCTTTAGTATCTTCATAGTTGTTTAACGTAATTGATTTGGTCTTGATAAAATTAGGGATTAACAAAATGATGATTAATATAGCTACAATAACGTATATTCCTGTTGAACCAGCTTGACCAAGAGTAATACCCAGTACGGCAAAATCAATATCTCCGAAGGTCGTGTTAGAGAAACCTAAATTACCAAGCACAGGTAGCAGAAGAGCAGGAAGGAATGACAGCGCTAATCCATTGACAAAAGAGCCTATAATTGCTCCTTTGCGACCTCCTGTCGCATTACCGTATATCCCTGCTGTCGCACCACAGAAAAAGTGAGCAACGAGACCGGGGATGATAAGCACTCCTCCACTCACACCTAGAATTAACATTCCGATGACACCGCCGATGAAGCTACATACGAAACCGATAATGACAGCGGTTTGCGCATACGTAAAGAATACCGCACAGTCGACCGCAGGGATGGCATTAGGAATGATTCGGGTTGCAATCCCTTGGAAAGCGGGAATTAAATCTGCCAAGATCATCCGGACTCCCGAATAAACAATGGTTACACCGATAGCAAACTTCAACCCTGTCATGACAGCGAACAAATACGGCGACATCCCATCAGATAACGTCGATGTAAATTCGGGTCCGGCCGCAAATGCAGCGATTAAATAAAATACAACCATGGTTAAAGCCGTTGAAATTGTCGTATTGCGAAGGAAATTCCATTTTTCCGGAATTTTTATCTTTTCTGTACTATCTTCGGGTTTACCAACTCTTTTACCAACCCAAGCCGCCAAATAATAACCCAAGCTTCCGAAATGGCCCATCGCCACTTCATCTCCATCAGTAACCTTCAAGGTGTATCTTTGACCGATCGCTGGTGAGATTGCACTCCATGCGCCCAGAAGGAACCCGCCTACAATAATCAAGAGAGCACCAGACATTCCTGAAGTACCTAGTACTGCTGATAATAGACAAGCCATAAAGAAGCTGTGATGCCCCGTTAGAAATATATATTTATATTTGGTGAAACGGGCGATCACCAGATTGAGCACTAGACCAAGCACCAGAATGGACATGGTTTCTACTCCAAGTAGCTTTTGTGCTGAGGCTACGATGGCCTCATTGTTCGGAACGACGCCCTGGATATGAAACCCTTTCTCGATCAATGCTCCTAGTGGATTCAGATTGGCAACGATGAAATCTGCTCCCGCACTGAGCATAAGGTAACCGAGAATGGGTCCCAAAGTTCCAGTTAATACTTTGTGTCCTGGTCTTTTTAAGGCAATCAACCCAATAAAGGACATAATTCCAATTAAAAGAGCCGGTTGGGACAAAATATCCTTTATAAACTCCAACAATCCAGATAAAAAACTCATCATTACTCCCCCTCCGATATTTAATTATTCAACTCTAGTAATATTTCTAATATGTCTTCCTGGATCTTCTTCTTATTGATATAGCTACGGGTGACAGCCACTCGCTGGCTATTATCAAATTGGGATGCCAATTCATTCACTGTAACGATTAGATCACAATTTCGACCTTTGGCTGCATTGAAATCCGAGGATTCAACGGAAGCTTTGATCCCATTTTCAGAGCATATTTCCTCAATCTTCAGTTTCAACATCAGACTACTACCAATTCCATTACCGCATACGGTCACAATATTCAACATGCTTATTCCTCCTCATATATTCGATATCTAGCTATACTGCTCGATTAAAGCAAGGATAGGTTCTAAACGATCGGCCTGAATCAGTTTCTCAATATTCCCTTCTTCCTCAAGTAGTTCCATTAACTGTGTCAGCGCTTTAAGATGTGATTCATTATCTATAGCGGCCAAGACGATGATAATATTCACGTCTTTCTCGGGATCATTGTCCGCAAATGACACACTACGTTCTAGCTTCAATAGACTCATTCCCAACTTGGAAACGCCGTCCCTTGGTCGCGCATGGGGTACCGCTACTCTCGGAGCCAAGACAATATAGGCTCCCAGAGTGTTCACATTATGGATCATTGCGTCAACATATCTGTCTCCTATTGCATTGATATCCAATAAGGGTCGTGCTCCCATTCGAATTGCCTGCTCCCAATTGTCCACCCCTTCTTCAAACCGTATCATGTCTTTCGTAAGCAGTTCCTTTAGCACTGGCTTATACCTCCCGATATTGTCTAGCGTATTTCCATTAAGAGTGTCATTAATGGCGGTATACAGGCCTTCCTCATCATGGACATTCGCAAAAGATTTAATTACTTGCATCAAACGATTCACCTTCGGTTTCAAGGTCTTGGTTCCATGTAAAATGAAATCAACCTCCTGAATGATCTTAGCTTTATCCATCGATGTCAGAATAGGCTGCACGATGATTAAAGGCTTTTGTGTACGGAGAAGAACCGTAGAAAAGATAATATCCACTTCCTCGTGAGAATCATCATATTCGCGGATAGAGCTGACCTTCACAATCTCCAGTTCGGGAACGACTCTCTCAATTTGCCGCTTCAGCATATTGGATGTGGCTAGTCCGTTCGGACATACGATAATACCCTTCTTCCGAGTTACGATGATCGCTTGATCATTCAAGAAAGAAGCAAAATGCAGGGCAATGTAACCGATCTCATCATCAGAAAGTGATGAACCCACAAACATTTCAAATTTCCTAAGTGCTTTTCTAACAAGAAGAAAGAGGTCAAAGTGCTCATCCTTGATCGTTTCCAAGTAAGGATTGGTCAGGGAAATGTGAAAGATATGACGATAATAAGCCGGTTTCAAATGCAGCATCAATGATTTGATGGCATGCTCTCGATTTTTGAATTCCACATAGGCCAGCATTTCAAATTCAGATAGAATTTCGTTGGTAATCCTATTGAACTCTTTGCTATTTTGTTGCTCATAAATCTTCTTATCATGCCTGAGACTTAACCCCAACATAAGGATCGTAATATACGTCTTTTCTTGCTCGGGGAGCTTGGTTTTTAATTCAACCAGCATGCTTTCCACAGCCTGATAGTCCTTTGTTCCCTGAATGGTTTTCATGATACTGCTAGTTACAGAGACGTTGTGTTCTCCTTCTAGTCTTGCAAGCAGAAGGGTCGTAAAGGACGCGAATTCCTTCATGCGCTCCTCAACAAAAGTAATGTCCAAGCTGTCCTCAATTCGATTGAGAGATGCCATGACAGCCTCATAGCTTTGGTCAAAATCTCCGTCTTGTTTTTGCTCATCATATACGGTTTTAAGGACATAAAGTCCTCTTGGCTGCTGAACCACACGTGCTAGACTACTTAAGATTAACGTCCGGATGTCCATCTCATCACCATCCAGCCAGTATCCCTCCTGACGGCTGTATTTCAGCGAGATTCCAGCTCGTTTCGCCTCTGAGCGAACATTTTGGATATAAGTCAACACAGTATTTCTACTAACTTTGAACGTTGAAATAAAATGGTTAACGGATAAATAATCATTCTTCATAAAAATCTTCAGGAGCATCATATCGTTTCTTAACATGGGTGACGGAATAAATTCCTTCAGTGTGACTTTGAATAGTGCACCTGAGATTTTCTCTTTTGTCTTTTTATCAACGGTGAAACCGTGTGCACGCTTATTTTGGATGAGCGGTAAATTTTCTTCTAATAGCCAATCGTTGATTTTTTGAACATCGTAATTCACCTTACGCCTTGAACTATCAAGCTGAAGTTCCAACTGTCTGAGAGTTATAACCCGATTAGACAATATAAGATGCAATACTTTAGCAGCTCGTTCGTCTAACATCTCATCCCTCCTCTGCTCTCGTTTCCAATTATAGTATAGATTTAACAATGTATGCGCTTCCATTTAACCCTATTATCGTTCATTGCTTTGTACATGATTGGGTCGATATCTCAGCTGGGCGAGTTCCTAATTCCCCATGATGTTACCCAAGCTATCCTCCAACCCTTTGATAACTATGAGAAAATGGATTTACTGTTACAACGCCTTTACTTCTAAATATAACTAATAAGCACTCCACAGGTGTGGAGTGCTTATTATATGGCCCAATATCTAGTTAGCGTTAAACTATACCCGTATTATTATTCAACAATGGCTTGGTGAAGTTGCTCAATATAAGCCGATGCGAGCTTCGTGAGTGCAACATTTTTATGAGAAATCCATCCAACATGGATCACTTCATCACAATCCAATGGAACCGGAATGATCTCATTCCCATTCAGATCGGAACTGAGAACACCTGTCGAAATCGTGTATCCGTTCAATCCTATCAATAAGTTGAAGAGCGTTGCTCGGTCATTGACACGAATACTTTTTTGATGCGACAACGTACTAAGAATCTCCTCAGAGAAATGAAAGGAATTGTATTCACCCTGCTCAAAGGACAGATATGGATATTCCTGTAGTTGATCGAGGGTAACTCTAGCCTGCTTGGCTAAGGGATTCTTACTACTAATAAAAATATGTGGTTTTGCCGTAAATAAACGGTTGAACTGTAGATTCGCATCCTTGAGAAGTCTACTGATGACTTTTGTATTAAATTCATTAAGATATATGATCCCGATCTCACTACGTAAACTCTTTACATCCTGGATGATTTCATGGGTCTTGGTCTCATGTAATGCCAATTCGTATTCATCTTGACCATATTCACGAACCATATTCACAAATGCATTCACCGCAAAAGCGTAGTGTTGAGTAGATACTGAGAAATGCTGTGGTGAGGGCTTCGCATCTAGATAACGGGCTTCCAGAAGTTCTGCTTGCTCAACAACCTGACGAGCATAACCAAGGAATTCTACCCCTTCCTTCGACAAGGATATCCCTTTATTTGTTCGTTCAAAAATCGTAATCTGAATTTCTTCTTCGAGATCCTTAATCGCATTCGAAAGACTAGGCTGGGAAATAAACAAACGTTTTGCAGCTAAGTTCATGGAACCACGACTAGCAATCTCGATTACATACTTCAATTGTTGTAGTGTCAAGCGATCTAATCCTCCCTACTTCTCATTCATTCCAAAAGCATCTGCAATCAACTTATAAGAATGGATTCTCGCTTGTTCGTTATGAATTGGACTATTGATGAGAATCTCACCAACATGGAAATCCTTACTCATTTGTAGTAGCTGTTCCTTCACCTGATCTGGAGTCCCAATAATCCGACGCTTACGAATTTGCTCGATGTGTTGCAGATCCATCTCTGTGTATGGATAGTTGGTGGCAGTCTCTACCGAAGGCAAGAACGGAATTTCTAACCCTGTTCTAATACCAAGGAATAATAAATCCCCACTCTTCGCCAATTCGTCCGCTTCTTCTTCCGTCTCCGCACAAATAACTAGTGTTGCAATCATTGAGCGTGGATGCTCTTCTAATACATGATTAGGTTCAAAATTCTCATTATAATGTTGAGTCGCTTGCTCTCCTCCAGGTGTACCAAAGAACTCTGCGAACGCATATGAGGTACCTAGTGTCGCAGCAATTCTCGCACTTTCGCCGCTTGAACCTAATAGCCAGATTTCAGGTGCACTAGAGATAACTGGCGAAGTCACTAATTTCTCAAACGGATGCCCAGCAGGAATGGAATTATGTAAATAGCCGATAATATCAAGCACCTGTTGCGGATATTTATTCACGTCAACGTACTTATCCTGTTGCAAAGCTCTTGTAGCGAGTGGCATCCCCCCTGGAGCACGACCTAGACCCAGATCAATACGTCCTGGATGAAGAGCTTCCAACAATCGAAAATTCTCTGCGACCTTATACGCGCTGTAATGTGGGAGCATAATCCCACCAGATCCGACACGAATGCGATTCGTTGCAGCGGCAAGGTGTGCAACTAACACCTCTGGGCTTGAGAAAGCAAGTGCACGCATAGAATGATGCTCAGATACCCAGAATCGCGTATACCCTAGACCATCCGTAGCTTGAGCAAGTCGTGTGGATAGCTGAAGACCTTCCGTTGCATTTTGCCCTTCATTGATATATACCTGATCAAGCACGCCTAACTTTAACATACTAAAGACAACTCCTCTTCTCTATGGTGGAAATCTTGAAGTGATACCAGTAGAAACCTTACCAAGGTTTATAAAAAGCCCTTTTAACAAAGAGCTTAGTAAGTGATTATCATATTATATCTTCATACTAACTTTTGCAGGTTCCATTCTCTTAGCAAATTAAAGTAACATATAGTATAGCATCATATTCTTGTGTAATCCAATTCATGTAGGGAAGATAACATAATAGAAGGAGATTATTTCAATCTCCCCCTCTTCTTGTACGACTTCGGCAAGCGGTATGATTTAAAATCTATTCTTTTGAATCATCTTGAAGCATTTCTTTCCGTCTATCATTTTTCTTTTGTTGGAATTGCTGTGCTTGCTGACTCGTTACAGGTGTCGTTTCTAAATCTTTTACCGTATTCATCAGATTCTTATCTGGATGTCTTGGGCTCATATTTAATTCCTCCTTGGCATCGATTTTTATTCAGGTTTTCACTATAATAGTGTTGCAGTATTCTAACCCAACTATGCATCACATGCCACGAAATCCAAGAATCAATTTTAGTTTTTTTCTGCTTTTCGCGTATTGTTTGAACCCTTCTTTGGAATCAATAACGAATACTCTTCTCCCTACCCACAGCCGTATGTATATCGACTGAAGTCTAAAAGGACGCAAAATCCCTTTAACTTCAATATATTTCATTACACTTATCTCTCCCCATTACATTCATGGTACAATATTAAGGCTGTCATTTATCTATAATAAACCAATTCATGTGAGGACAATGAGAACTTATGAAACTTTCTACACCATTACGTGGCTTTAATTTTTTGTATTTTGCTCTATTGGCTATGTTTATTCCCTTTCTTCCCGTTTATTTTGCTGAACAGGGATTAAGTAAGTCACAGATCGGATTCATCATTGGAACAGGTGGTATCATCACCATTATTGCCCAGCCTTTGTGGGGAATGATAAGCGACCGGACGAAGACGATTCGTAAAGTACTGTTATTGCTAATTGTTTTTGCTTCTGTCACCGGATATTTTTTATACAATACGAGTAGCTACACTTTACTTGTTCTGTTCGCAATGCTAACTTATTTCTTCTTAATGCCTATTGATCCTTTGACAGAAAGTTTAAATTTCCGGATATCTGAATCTGCAGGAATTAACTATGGTTCGATCCGTACGTTTGGGGCTTTAGGTTATGCGGTTATGTCGTTATTGACAGGTTACTTAATGACTCAATTCGGAGCACACAGTTTAGCGATACTCTTTGCGGGAATAGGACTCCTAAGCTTTATCGTTATTCTTGCCATACCTGATGCGCCTGTCGCTAGCAAACCAGTTACAATAAAGAGTCTCAAGCATTTTTTGAGCGGAAAAGAAACCTTATTATTCTTATTATTAGTCTTCATTAGCTCTATTCCAGCACGGATGAACGATACGTTTCTAGGGGTCTATATTCTCGAACTTGGGGGAACACCTGGACTGGTTGGGCAAGCATGGTTTCTTGCAGCAGGGAGTGAAATTGTCGTATTTGCATTAAGCTTCTGGTGGTTGAGAAAAGGGAAAGAACTCATCGTTATCTCTCTTGCAGGCGGTTTCTATTTCATTCGATTCTTTATTTCCGCTTGGATCACAGATCCACACATGCTAGCTTATTTGCAAGTTCTACAACTACTTACATTCCCGGTATTCTACACAGCGGCCATTCAATATCTTTATCAGATCGTACCTGTTGAATGGCGTGCAACCGGTCAGACGGTATTAGCACTTCTGTTCTTCGGAGTGTCTGGTATTATCTCATCTTATGTTGGAGGAGCTTTATATGAAGTTTTTGGTGGAAAAGCACTTTTTCTAACCATCTCTGCTATGTCCTTTATAGGTATGATATTTGGTCTCGTCCTTTACCGAATGTACGGACGTTCACATCGGAACGCCGAAACCGAGGTGTAAACCACTTTTATCTAACGATTTCCACCGAAAATGACAGTTTTATTGTATAGGGTGGATTACATAACGAGACAACTGCCAACAATTTGAATATAATTAAGATAAGATATTAAAGCAGTTTCTGTTAAAGAGAGGAATTTACAGACCCATGATTATTAAACCGAGAACACGTGGATTTATTTGCACGACATCCCATCCAGAGGGCTGTGCCCGTCAGGTACAGCAACAAATAGAATATGTACAAGCACATCCAGCAATAAAGGGTCCACGAAATGTATTAGTAGTCGGAGCATCGACGGGTTACGGCCTAGCATCTCGTATAGTTGCGGCTTTTGGAGCACAAGCAAATACAGTTGGCGTATATCGCCCTAGCAGCGGAAGTGAGAAACGTACCGCTTCAGCCGGATGGTATAACTCCGCAGCTTTTGAGAAAGAGGCAGCCGCAGCTGGTCTTAAATCGTTCAGTGTGACCGGTGACGCCTTCTCTTCCGAGACAAAAGACAAAACAGTTGAACTCATCCGTACTGAACTAGGTCAAGTTGATCTAGTGATCTATAGTGTAGCTTCCGCGAGAAGAATAGATCCTCAGACGGGTGAAATGGTTAACTCTGTTCTTAAACCTATCGGTAAACCATATACCAATCAAACAGTCAACTTCCATACAGGTGAAGTGAGCCAGATTACGATTGAACAGGCCACAGAAGATGAAGTTCGAGATACCGTGACCGTTATGGGTGGCGATGATTGGGAACAATGGATACACGCTCTTCGAGATGCTGGTGTTCTAGCAGATCATGCGACTACGATCGCTTATTCCTATATCGGATCAGAACTCACGCAAGCTGTGTATCGAGACGGTTCCATTGGTCGAGCGAAAGATCATCTAGAAGCAACGGCATTACAATTGAATGATCAACTTGCTATAGGCGGCGGTCGTGCTTATGTATGTGTTAGCAAGGGTCTTGTGACACAATCTAGCTCTGCAATTCCTGTCGTACCGTTATACATTTCTGCTTTATACAAAGTGATGAAGGAAAAGGGTATCCACGAAGGTTGTATTGAACAGACCTATCGCCTGTTTACAGAACGATTATATACTGAAGAAGGTACACCTGTGGATGAAAAAGGACGTATACGCATTGATGACTGGGAACTCCGCGAAGATGTTCAAGCGGAAGTTACAAAGATATGGAATCAGTTAACAACAGCGAACGTCAATGAGCTTACGGATCTGGAAGGCTATCGCCGCGAATTTTTCCAACTATTTGGATTTGAGTGTGATGGTGTTGATTATGAAACCGAAGTTAATCCCGATGTTCAAGTACCCAACTCTCTTTAATCCAACCCTATCAAGTAAGGTTCGTCATTGACGAGCCTTGCTTTTTTTATTTAATGGATAATCTGGTACCAGCTTGCTGAACGAATCCAACACGAATCTATTACTTGCTATAACGGAGTTGTTACGATTGGAAAGAAGATAACAATTGATAAGCTGACATGAAACAACTATAATGAGAGCGAGTCTGGTAAATAAAGTGCTTACACCAGGATGATATTACTAATTATTCACACTCGGAGGAATTCATATTATGAGATTGGAAACAGATTTTCTGGGTACAAAAGAAGTTCCATCAGAAGCTTATTACGGCATTCAAACCATCAGAGCAGCAGAGAATTTCCCAATTACTGGTCAACGCATACATCCCGAACTCATTCGTGCTATGGCCATGGTTAAAAAAGGTGCAGCTATAGCCAATATGGAGATCCGACGATTACTATCTAGCAAAGGAAATGCTATCGTTCTCGCGGCTGATGAAATTATTGGAGGGAAATGGTTCGATCAATTTATTGTTGATCCTATTCAAGGTGGTGCGGGTACATCTATCAATATGAATACTAACGAGGTCATAGCTAATCGTGCCCTTGAACTGATAGGTAAGGAAAAAGGAAGTTATGCAGACATCAGTCCCAATAATCATGTCAATATGGCTCAATCTACGAATGACTCCTTCCCCACTGCCGTACATTTAGCAGTACTGACTATGATCGAGAAGTTGCTCTCGACAATGAAAGAATTACATACAGCATTCAGTGATAAAGCAACGGAATTCGACAGTGTTATCAAAATGGGACGAACCCATCTTCAGGACGCTGTCCCTATCCGTCTCGGACAAGAATTCCAAGCTTATGCACGCGTACTTGAAAGAGATATCAAACGACTTGCAGCCACCAAGAATAACCTACTTCATATTAATATGGGTGCAACAGCAGTCGGTACGGGTCTTAATGCTGATGTACGTTATATTCAGCGTGTAGCCGAAATCCTTGCAGAATTAAGTGGTTTTCCATTGGAGCCAGCGGAACATCTAGTAGATGCAACACAGAACACAGATGCCTATACCGAGGTATCCGCAGTTCTCAAAATCTGCATGATGAACATGTCTAAAGTGGCTAGTGATCTCCGTCTAATGGCTTCTGGCCCAAGAGCTGGATTAGCTGAGATTACACTTCCATCCCGCCAACCAGGCTCCTCCATCATGCCAGGTAAAGTAAACCCTGTGATGTGCGAAGTCATTAACCAGATTGCATTCCAAGTTATGGGTAATGATCATACCATCTGCCTTGCATCGGAAGCAGGTCAAATGGAACTGAACGTGATGGAGCCGGTACTGGTATACAACTTACTACAGTCGTTGGAGATTATGAATCAAGGTTTCCGCGTATTTAGAGAACACTGTATTGAAGGTATTCAGGCCAACATAGATCATTGTCGTGAATATGTTGAGAACAGCGTAGGGATCATCACTGCCCTTAATCCTCACCTAGGATATGAAGTCGTATCTCGAATCGCACGCGAAGCCATTACCACCGGTAAATCGGTACGTAGTCTCTGTCTCCTGTACAACGTTCTGACGGAAGAAGAACTGAACATCATCCTCGATCCATATCAAATGACCAACCCTGGAATTGCAGGCGCAGCATTACTTCAGAGGGAGTAACGACTTGCTAGTTTACTTCGGTGGGAGTAACGACGATTTACTACTTCTGTAAGGATAGCTTGGCATAACTACAAGCAATTCGATAGTTCGTGTACTAGCACGGATGATCGTGTACAAGCATAAACGGATAGAACTAGCTAAGCTGGTTCTGTCCGTTTTTTATTGTTTTTTTCAGCAGTATGAATTAGGATTATCCCTTTTTCAAAGAATAAGTAAATACAATGTGATGTGTACGTGCTAATGTGGCTTAATTTATCTATATGTTATCTATTATGAATTTTTCATATGATGTATTTTTATATTAGTTTTCATTTTGATAGGATTCGGACTGACAGTTCGAGGCAATAAAAAACCCTCGACTTCGAGGGTTTCAGATTCAAGAATAGATGCTTTTGCAAAAGAAGATTAACAGGAAATTTTCCAGTTAATGTAGCTTGAAAACTACTAGAAGAGAAATTAACTGGACTATCTCCAGCTAATTCGTTAATTCGAGCTATTTTTGAGGGCTAATCGTCGAATTAGCGGTATTTTGTCCAGTTAGAAAGAGAAAAGAGAGGTTCTCATCATCATATAGCAGGGGGTTTTTCCCGATAACTTTATTCTGTATTACAGCACATTAGCAAATGACCCATCATATCGATTGAAAGTACCAGCTAGGACTATATTTTTTGCAATATTTGTAATATCCAAACTCTTGCATCCTGCCAATTCCATCAAATTTCCTCTCATCATCTAGCCTTCTATCTCCATCGAACTTCCTCTCTCCATCTGTTCTTCTCTCTTCATGTTCCGATTGGCGGATAGTAAGAACGGGATGCCGAAGGCTGATGTTACAGCAATAATCGTGAAAATAATGATGGATGAATCTACACCTAAAGCCTCCAACAAAAAGCCACCAAGTAAAGGTGCCATTACATTTCCCAAATTGTTAAATCCTATCATCCCGAAATAGGTCCCACGTAATTCTGGCTTAGCGATACGATCGATAAGCATATCTGTCATCGTAAACATCAGAACTTCACCTATCGTAAATATAACTACACCCACCATTAATCCAATGAAAGATTGAAAGAACCCGAATATCAGTAGACTGCAAGATACGAATATACTCCCTAGGATCAGCGGAATAATAGGTGGTAATTTACTGGCAAATTTAACTACAGGAAACTGGCATGCCAGCACGACAATCGCATTAAGCGATAACATGTAACCGAACCACGTTGCGCCATTTTCAATCCGTGGACTCATCTCCATATATTGCGCTAACGTGGAGCTGAAATGTCCATATCCCAGTACGCAGAATATCATGCCAATCAACACAAACATAAATACTCGATCGCCACTCGTAGCACGGAACGCACCTGCTAATGTCACTCGTTCGCTAGCGTTACTAACTGCAGTACCCAATTTAGGGTATCTAAAGAATTGGATAATCAAGGTCACACCATATAGAATATAGACCACACCCGCAACGGCAAAAGACCAGTTCGATCCTGAAGCTCCCATTTGTAAACCTATAATAGGACCAAATACAACACCTAGATTAATGGCAGCATAACGCAGGTTAAACACTAGAAGTTTGCTTTCCTGGGGTGTAATATCTGCAAGTAAGGCCCGAGAAGTGGGTTCAAACATGGCACGACACAAGCCGTTAAGTGCATTCATAACAAAGAAAATCCATATTTTGTCCGCCACAGCGAATCCTATAAAGACAAGAGCCCACCCGAAGATCGAGATGAATATCACCTTTTTACGACCTATTACATCCGAAATATAGCCTCCATAGAAACTTGCAAACACACCGATCAAAGAACTTACCGCTACAACAATTCCGGTCTGTGACGGGGAAGCCCCCATCGTTTTAATCAAATAAATAGATAGAAAAGGTATACTCATAGACGTGGCCATTCTACCAAAAATAGTCCCCAAGATAATGGTCCATGATAAAGGATGAATTTGCTTTAGTTGTGTCATCATATAATGTTTTTTTGTTCTCCTCTGGCTAGATTTATTTTCAATTCTTATGTATCTAACTAATCTCAACATACTTGTTGAGTTATTCTCTTAAATGAATATTTATTATTCTACCACAGAACATACATTTGCATCATAACAATTCTACATTTCGAGTCAAAACCATCCTTCGCTCTCTTTCTTTTAATTCATGTTTTACAGACAAAATAAAGGACTTCTCGTTCTTATTGTAGAAATATTCGATTGGGTGATACATTCATGCAATCAATTATGGTCGTACAAATCCCGGCAAACATACCGTCGGATTACTTAAACTTTTTTCTGGCTAATGTCTCTGATAAAAAAAAGCAACAATTTTCACGTTTCGTCCATCAAGAGGATGCTTACCGCTCCTTGTTGGGTGAGGTGTTGATTCGTTCAACGTTATCTCATGATATGGGTGTGAACCATCACGAACTCAAATTTGACTACAATCCATATGGTAAACCTTTGCTACACAACAATCCAGATTTAACTTTCAATATCTCTCACTCAGGGAATTGGGTAGCAATGATCTTGGATCATAGAGGTCACGCTGTAGGTGTTGATGTGGAGAAGACTGTACCTTTGAATCTTGCATTCGCAGCAAACCTCTTTGCACCTCAAGAAAACCAAATACTTGCGTCAAAAACAGGTGATGCACAGTTAGAATACTTCTATCAATTATGGACCTTGAAAGAAAGTTATATGAAAGCTGTTGGTAAGGGATTATCTATCCCTCTCACCTCTTTCTCTATGAATCGCAGAGAGGATACCGGAGTATGGTACTCACCAGAAGCCAGTGGATTCCATTTCAAAAGCTTCAGAATGGATGATGCGCACATGTTATCAGTCTGCTCCAACGGTCATTATCTTCCTGATGTGATTCAGCAGGTTTCCATAAATCAATTGTATAATGACTTACTCTAAACATCATACGAAACAGCCGGCTTGCTCTTAAGCAACCGGTTGTTTCGTATGATGTTCCATATATCTATATTTGAATCTCCTCTTGTACCCTCTTAATCAGCTCTGTCACACTTGTAATGCCAAGGTCACCTTCGCTCCGATTTCGAACAGACACACTACTTGAATCCCTCTCATTCTCACCCACAATCAGCATATAAGGAGCTTTCTCTAGCTGTGCTTCACGAATCTTGTATCCTAGCTTCTCATTTCGCACATCAACCTCTACTCTGATCCCAGCCTGTACTAACGATTTCTTCACCTCATAAGCATAATCATTATAATTCTCGGACACGGGCAAGATCTTCGCCTGTACTGGCGCAAGCCACAAAGGGAATGCTCCACTATAATGCTCAGTCAAAATACCGATAAACCGATCAATGGAACCAAATATCGCACGGTGGATAACAACAGGCCGATGCTTCTGGTTATACTCACCAACATAGGACAGATCGAATTTCTCAGGCATTTGGAAATCCAATTGAATCGTGCCACACTGCCAACTTCGTTTGAGTGCATCCTGAATGTGAAAATCGATCTTAGGACCGTAGAACGCGCCATCTCCTTCATTCACACGATAATATATACCGCGGTGTTCCAGAACACTCTGTAACGATTGTTCAGCCGTATCCCACAATTCCTCTGATCCCATATAATCTTCTGGACGAGTAGATAACTCGATCTTATATTCAAAACCGAACACCTTATACATGTGATCGATCAATGCAATGGCTCGACTAACCTCCTCCTCAATCTGATCGGGACGTGCAAAGATGTGAGCATCATCTTGACAAAAGGTACGAACTCGCATCATACCGTTTAACGCCCCTGAGTACTCATGCCGATGCACTTGACCGAACTCAGACAGGCGGATTGGTAAATCTCGATAGGAGTGAAGACTATTTTTGTAAATCAGCATATGCCCTGGGCAATTCATCGGCTTGAGTGCAAATGTTGTTTCGTCCACATTCGTAAAATACATATTCTCGCGATAATGCTCATAATGTCCAGATTGCTCCCACATCCGATTGTTCATCATCAGGGGAGTAAATACCTCTTCGTAATCCCATTGTCTTTGTATGTCACGAGAGAATTGTTCAAGTCCTTTGCGGATCGCCATGCCCTTAGGAAGGTAGAATGGCATTCCCGGCGCCTCTTCAGAGAACATGAATAGTTCAAGTTCTTTACCCAGCTTGCGGTGATCACGTTTCTTGGCTTCCTCCAACATGGCTAAATGTTCCTCGAGTTCTACTTTTTTTGGAAAAGAAGTTCCATAGATGCGCTGTAACATCTTATTATTCGAATTCCCCCGCCAATACGCACCTGCTACGCTTAATAGCTTGAACGCCTTAATCCGTCCAGTAGACGGTAAGTGTGGCCCGCGGCAGAGATCTATAAATTCTCCTTGTTCATATAAGGAAATGACCGCATCTATAGGTAAATCTGCAATGAGTTCTAGCTTTAAGGGATCTTCCAACTCTCTAAAAATACGGATAGCTTCTTCTCGGCTTACCTCTCGACGTAGAATGGGTAGATTCTCTTGGATAACTCTCTCCATCTCGATCTCAATCGCTACAAGATCATCCACAGATAACGGTTGCTCCATATCGATATCATAATAGAATCCATCTTCGATAATCGGTCCAATTCCTAGCTTAACAGCTTTGGATCCGTACAACCTTTTAATCGCTTGTGCCATCACATGTACAGTAGTATGCCTATATATGTTTAACCCTATCTGACTATCCAATGTAACCAGTTCTAAGAGGCAATCATGGTCTATCGCATGATGGAGATCAACGAGTGTGCCGTTCGTTGTTCCAGCCACCGCATTCTTTTTCAAGCCTGTACTGATTGATTCTGCTACTTCCAATATTGTGGTACCTAGCGGATACCTCCTAACTGTTCCATCTTGCAGCGTTACGTTAATCTCGCTCATCATGATTAGCCTCCATTTCTTAAATTTATTGAACGCAAAAAAACGCATCACATCCCCAAAGGGACGAGTGCGTTCAACTCGTGGTTCCACCCTAATTCAACCCGTCACATCACTTATTGGGCTATTCGCCACAACCTGTTAGTAACAAGGTCCTTCATTAATCATTAGTATCCTGTAACGTAGATAAAACGGTGATACATACAACGCGAGTCCATTCACAGAATCAACGGGTTCAGCATCACAGCTACAAAGGGGTAATCTCACAACCGGTACAGGAGAAGCTTGCAGCCATCACTTCACTCTCTGGGCAGTCCGGAAAAGGAAATCATGTCTTTGGTCAGAGCCTAACATATATAAGATTGGTACAATATTACATAACCCCACCGTTGATTGTCAAGTAAAATTATGTAAAACAAACGTATTGCAAGTAATATCTAGTAAAAGATGGTATAAGTTAATTTCTAACCCAACCGTCTTCTATGATGAGTTCTCGAATCACCTTCGCCGGGCATCCTCCCGCCAATACATTGTTTGGAATATCCCTATTCACGGTACTCTTTGCGGCAATCACAGAGTTATCTCCAATCGTGACACCTGGAAGAATTGTACAATCTGCTCCGATCCAAACATTATGACCGATAACAATTTTTGCACTCAATTCACCGTTGTCCGCAGAATCCATCCGGTGATAATTGCTATCAAAAATACTCGTTCTTGGGCCGATTTTAACGTGATCCCCAATGATAATCCCTGTACTAGCCGCGATCCCTACTCCAGCATTAATATACACATGATGTCCTATTGTTAAGCTAGCTTTTTTTATTACTGGTCAGTTGAACTGCCCATGGATGTCCTACGATGGAGAGGTTTTTACCAACCTGAATTTCCCCCATTTTATTAATGAAGACTTTTCCACGTATTTTTGAAGACATCTCACCTAATTTGTATAGACCTCGTAGTTTGCACACTGCTCCCTTAATTCCCATTTCAACATTTACTCCTTCCGAAAGTACGCTTTATGAATAGTATATCAGAAATATCACATGTATTTATCATGTTATTATTCATATTGAATAACTTTTAGAGATGAGCTAAAATAACGAAATGTCCTTTAACCTACGTGTTACCCTGCGAGTTCATCTTCTTATGTCTATACCAGTATGTGTATTTCTCTTTCAAATATGTAGTATTCTACCTCAATATCTTGGCTCACTTCCACAATCGCTCCACATGTCGCAATTCACTTCTTTCCAAATTCAATTTATAGATATCCGGCATTGACGTGGACGCCCAGAAATCATAATCATATTTCGCATCAAAGTGATTCATCATTAAGGTCATGATATCACCATGTGTGCCCAGCACGATCTTCTTCCCCTGATTATCATGAAGTACCTTATCAACCGTTGCAATCGCACGATCCTGAGCTTCATGACTTGATTCTCCATTGGGGTACATGAAATCGAAGTCATTATACAACTTTCTTTTCGCTTCTTTGAAATCCAAGTTTCCGAAGTCTCCTATGACTCTTTCTTTTAAATCTTCTTCTATTGCAATCTCTTCAGAAAGTTCATGGGCTAAGTTCTTAATCGTTTCAATAGCTCTTTCGTATGGACTTGAGATGAAGATGTCGATTCTTTCATTGACCAGTAGCTCTTTAACTATCCTTGCATCCCGTAGACCTTTTTCGGATAACCCTCGAGTACGTTCTTCTCCCTTAATATAAGGTGATTCTGCATGTCTTACGAAGTAAATAGTCGTATGTATCGCCATATTTTCATTCTCACTACTTTCATCAATATTAAAGTATCTGAACGTAAGTGAACCCCCATCCACTATATGATATACTATATCGCGGAAAGCACGGGGGACTTAGCTAACTAATCACTTCGGTTCTAATCACTGTAGGAAGTCTAACCTTCATCAATCCGTTGTTGAATTATCCTTGAAATGTTTGATCGTATTCCCAATCCCAGCAATAAAAAATAAAAATGCTACAAATCCAAAGCCATATGTTATTTTCCAATTACTATGATCAGAGATGACATCTGTTACAACAAATGCAGCAGCTGCTAGAAAATTCAAAATAGCAATTGTAAGATAATTAATTCCCTTCAATATATCACCCCTTTCGTGTTGTACAGCAAAATACGTATAAGTCTGTTAAGGGTCTTAGAAACAACTACTTTTGTATTGTATTCTTTTGCTTTGATACTTTCAATGTTGAATGAGAAGAGAGATACGGTCAACAACTCAATGACTAAAGTCACGAGCTTGTAACTGCCCAGAAGTGCGAACGATTCTTGAGAATCTCCTTCCTTAGTATGGCGTTACATCAGGGCAGGTTGACAGCTACCCAACTACAAAAGACATGCTTATGTAGTTACTTCAACGATGTACTCAATTCCCTTTCGTTGAAGATTCATTGCTCCTACACGATCATCATTAGATGTGTATTGGCACGTTTTGCAACAAAAAACATGATTCTTCTTGTCTCGATTTTCCTTCTCTGTATGACCACATTTTGGACATGTCTGCGAAGTGTATTTTGGATCAACTGCAATAACTTTCGAGCCAGACATAACAGCTTTATATTCAAGCATTTGACGGAACTGAAAGAAAGACCAAGATACGAACACATAACGATCTTGAACTCTAACTTTTTCAGTTGCATTTCGAATACCTGATAAGTCTTCCATAACAAATAACGTATTTGCTCAATAATGATCGACGAGTGCCTTACTGATCTGATGATTTACATCAGTCATCCAACGGGATTCTCGTTGTCCAATTCGTTTTATCTTTCTGCGTGAGGAGGCAGTTCCGAGTTGTTGCAGTTGTTTTCTGAGATGTTTGTATTTTGCACGTTTATGTTTAATTCGTCTTCCATTGAAAAACAAAGTATTATCTTGAGAATCGTAAGTTGTAGCGACAAAGTTTATACCTAAGTCAACGCCAACAACTTGTTCGATATCTTTATCCGAAACATCTTCTACTTGTTTGGTCATAGGAATATGCAAAAGCCATTTCCCATACTTGCTAACGAGTTTAGCTGTTCCGAAAGACCACTCAGTATCGAAGTATTGTTCCATACCTTTTGCTTCATAGGGAACTTTTACTCTTCCTTCAAGTGTATTCAAAGAAAAATTATCTTTGGAATAGAGAATAATCTCTATTCCAAACGAGATCATATTCAGGCTTCTTGAAAGTGACAAGTGTCCACTCATGACCACTACTCTTGTTGGTCTTGTATCTAGCAATTACAGTTTTCAATACAGATTGTGCCATTTGCGAACGCAATCCATATTGAGTACGAAGGGTCTCATATGTAACCTTATGCAAAGAAGCTTGATTGAGATTCTTAGTGTCAAATACCATTTCTGAAACAAAATTACATCCTTTCTTATACACAGACATTGTTTCAACTAATTGAGATATTTGAACCTCTGTAGGGTTAATCTTTATCTTTGCTGTAATGGTGGTTTTCACCATGCTCACCCCCTTCACTAAATGTTATATCATATATTTAGTGAAGTGAGTGGTGAGAATCAGAAGAAAGGTGTGGAGTATGTTATTATTCAGGATAAGTACAATTCGCTTTCAGCGACACAGTTTCCTCACACGACTAAAGTCGCATGTCTCCACTGTGAAGAGATGAAAAAGAATACATATTAACAAGATTGTGGATCGTATATTTGAAGGATAATAGCTGTTAACATACGTTTCCAAACAATTTTAAAAGCCTTATTACATTTTAGATGTAGTAAGGCTTTTATTTTTTACTATTTTATATAATCAGGAGGTCTAGTAGAATCTCTTATAATTAATTCAGCCGGGAATATTTTATGTGCGTGAGTTATTTTCTTATGGATCAGATCAAAAAGGAGTTTTATCGTTTCTTCGGCAATTTCCTCTACCGGTTGTCTCATCGTTGTAATGGAAGGATTATAGTAAAATGATATATCAAGTCCATCAAACCCAGCTACTGAATAATCTTCTGGTACACGCTTTCCAGCTTCAAAGATGGCTTTGCATGCACCCACAGCAAGACTATCCGAGATAGCATAAATAGCTGTAAACTCTTCCTTTGATTCTAATAATTCTTTCGTTACAGCATACCCATTTTCCATCGTATAACTCTCAATATCTTCCTTCATAAACCGTACCAAATTCGTATTATATGCCAGACCATGATCCTCTAAAGCTTTCTTATATCCCTCATATCGTAATTTCCCGATACTCACATCTTCCATAGATGCAGCAATGATTGCGATTTGGGTATGCCCTAGATTACATAAATAATCAACTAATTTATAACTTTCTTTAAAGTCATCCACGGATACAGAAGAGTAATCATTAGGTTCGAACTCCGCAGTCATTCCTATTGTACTAAGTACAAACGGTACCGTTAATTGTGTCAGTTTTTCTTTAGAGTGTGAGAAATATCCTCCTAGAAACACAATTCCTTTTAGTCGCTTTTCCTTTTCAAGTTCTATAGCAACATCAATTTCATCCTGATTCTCATCTACACGTTGTAGAAAAAAGGAGTACTTTTTTCTCTTTATTTCTTCCTCAAATACTTTAATCATGTGATTAAAGAAAGGATTCGTAATCCCCTTAATTAATACCGCTATCGTTTTCGAAGCAGCACGCTTTAAATTTCTCGCGCTATTATTAGGAACATAATGATTTTCTTTAATTACATGCATAATCATCATCTTTGTTTCTTCATTAATATCTGGATGATTGTTGATCGCTCTAGAGACTGTGGTTACGCCAACCCCACACATTTTTGCAATATCAATAATTGTAATTCTTTCCATTTCGGTTCTTCCCTTACACTGTAGTTTTACCCATGAAATCCCTTGTAAATTCTCTTTCTCTAACCATGCATTATTATCTCTATGGCACAGTCCCGCTATACTTTAAATAGAACTACATATCCAGGTTCTTAATATCATAAATATAGCAATTAAAGTTGTATAAGACAATCAAACAAGATCATTTGCATGTTATCACATATACAAAGATGAAATTAAATTCATACAATACAAATACCAGTATTAAGGACCATGAAGTTAAAAAAAAGAGTAGGTTATTCTCGGATATTAAACACACCAAGAACGGAACCCTACTCTTTGAATAGAATACCCACTCATCTAAAATTTATTATCCTTTAACCGCTCCTGCTACTACACCTTCGATAATATACTTTTGACAAGATAGGTAGAAAATTACGATAGGTACAATAGCTAATACTAGCATCGCCATCATAGCTCCCATATCTATAGAACCATATCCACCTTTTAGATATTGTATAGCAATAGGAATTGTTTTATACTCCGTACCGATAATTAAATCAGGTAACAAATAATCATTCCATACCCACATAACATTTAGAATTGCAACCGTAATTGCAGTCGGTTTAAGAATAGGTAATACGATATTGAAGAAGGCTTGAACTGGATTACATCCGTCCATCATAACTGCTTCTTCTACCTCGAGCGGTATCGATTTAACAAATCCACTAAATAAGAACACAGATAATCCAGATCCAAATCCTAGATAAATCAATATAATCCCAATTGGATTATCAAGATGTATGATATTAGCAACTTTAGACATTGTGAACATGACCATTTGGAAAGGTACAATCATTGAGAACACAAACACATAATATAACGCATTCGTGAATTTACCCTTAACTCTTGTGATATACCATGCGGTCATTGAAGTAAATAGAACGATAACTGCTACAGAAAATACTGTAATGAACAATGACATTCCGAAGGCACTGAGAAAATCGGTCTTGCTTATCCCACCAATATAGTTATCTAACCCACTAAACGTTGTACTGTTAGGGAGTAGAAATGGTGTATCACTAATGTAAAACTTCCCTTTAAATGAGTTCATTAGAACGATAAATATAGGAGCTAGAAAGGAAACGGCCAATATCACTAATATGATATAGACGATACTATCCTTAAACTTCGAAGTTTGAGTTTCCATTAATTCTCAACCTCCTTTCTTCTAGTAAGAACAAGTTGAATTAATGCGATCAAAGCGACTAGAACAAAGAATACAACTGCTTTCGCCTGTCCTACGCCTTCCCAACCTGTTGTACTATAGAAAGTGTTGAAGATATCTAATGCTAACATCGTAGTCTGTTTTGATGGTGCACCAGCAGTTAAAGCTAAGTTTTGGTCGAATAGTTTGAATGAATTTGACAATGTCAAAAACAAACAAATTGTTATAGCTGGCATAACCAATGGAATGGTCACATTACGTAGAATGTTGAAGCGACTCGCTCCATCGATTTTTGCAGCTTCAACTATATCTTTAGGAACATTCTGAATACCTGCAATATAGATAATCATCATGTAACCTATTAATTGCCAATTCATTAGTATGATCAAACCCCAGAAACCATACTTAGCATCGAACGTAAGAGTAACATCGAAGTAATACAAAACACCATTAAGGATCAATTGCCAAATATATCCTAGTACAATCCCACCAATTAGGTTAGGCATGAAAAATATCGTTCTAAATAAATTTGTACCTTTTTTTCCTCTTGTTAATAACATTGCAATAATAAATGCGAACACATTTATGGTAAGTACTGATAAAATCGTAAATTTAACCGTGAACCATAATGCATCTAGAAATTCTTTGTTTGAAAACGCCTTGATATAGTTACTTAATCCAACCCATTTTGCATCTGTTACTGTTGTGAATTCTGTGAAAGACAAATATATTCCCATAAGAAATGGAATTACAAATGCTACAGCGAAGGCCAGTAAAGTTGGCAATGCGAAAAGAGCAAAATATTTTTTTATCGCTTTTTCCATGTTGTCTTCTCCTTACTCAGTATTAAAATTTCTCTTCTCTCTCTACCCATAATATTTAGCCACTGTGTACCGTCAGTACGCAGTGGCATAAATATGATTCCATCATCCAATTAAACATACGACGGATTGTTTAGGTCAATTAAGCTTGGACTGCGCAATCCGTCGTAATAGTACTTATATTATTTTGCTTTTTCAGCTTTCCATGAATCTTTAACTATTGTTGAAACTTCATCCCAAGTCTTTTTGCCTTGAGCATATTCCAACAATGCATCACCAAATTTGTTTTTGAATTCTTCATTCGGGAATGCAGCAAACGTCCATGCTAATGATGATATCCCATCTTTTTCCATCCATGCTAATACTTCTTTTGCTAGTGGATCTGCTGGTTTTTCGTTGTCTTTAAATGTGTTGAATGGTGCTATAAAACCTAGGTCGTTTGTTACATAAGCTTTACCTTTATCACTAGAGAACAACCACTCTAAGAAAGCGATTGAGTCTTTTTGCTTGTCAGCAGATACTTTGCTGTTGATTGCGAAATAGTTCTCTGTACCAATAGCTAACCCTTGTTTCTCTTCACCTGCAATACCAGAGTAGATAGGCATAAACTTGATGTCTTCTGCCTTAACTACGTTTCCATCAACTTCATTAATTTGACCCCAAGCCCAGTTACCATTTTGAACCATTGCAACTTGACCAAGAGCAAATTCAGCCATTGAATCTGTTACTGTTTTACTTCCTAATAACGCACCTTTTGTTACAGAGTTATTAATGTAAAGATCGAAGACATTTTTGAAGTTATCTCCGTATTTGAATGAAATTTCTTTAGAATCAAGACCCGCTAATATTGTGTTATCAAAGTTTGTGTTGTCTTTGAATTCATAGTATAATGGGATGTTTGCTAGATGTGTCTGCCATCTCCATTGTTCACCAGCACCTAGAGAAGTGGAAGCGAATACACCTTTAACGCCTAATTGATCTTTCTTAGCAGTCATATCTTCAACCACAGCTTTTAGTGTAGCGTAGTTGTTAATTTCAGCTGTAGATGAAATAGAAACAGCTTTGTCAGCTAATGCAAAGTACTTCTTCATGATAGCGTCATTGTAGATAATTCCATAACCTTCTACAACGTAAGGGATACCGTACACGCCTTCTCCACTAGTAACTGCTAGTGTTGGATCAGTCAAGTAGCTGTACAATTTCGTATCCTTCAAATCTAGTGCATAATCTTTCCAAGCTTCATAACCAACAGGTCCATTCATTTGGAAGATGGTAGGAGCATCAGATTTTGCAATTTCAGATTTTAATTTTGTTTCATAAGTTCCTGCAGCAGCCGTTACAACTTTTACTTTCACGCCTGTTTCTGCTTCGTAATCTGCAGCTATTTTCTCGTATGTTTCAGCAATTTCAGGTTTGAAGTTTAAGAAGTAGATTTCTCCACCTTTACTTGTTTCGGCTTTTGGTGAATCTTCTTTAACTTCTGCTTTTTCGTTCTTGTTACCACATGCAGTCGCTAAACCGATAACCATAGAAGACACTAGCAAGAGTCCTAACATTTTTTTAAATTTGTTCTTCATTTTTTCCCCTTCTTTTCTTTAAATTTGTTTCAAAGGCCTTCGTAGTGAAACCGTTACCATCTATTCGCAGTAGGTTTTGACAACGCTTCCCTAAACTGTATTGGAACCGTTCTCGGTAACGTTTCCAGTGCTTGGGTCAATAGTAGCATATTGACCTGTATTTTTGCAATAGTTTTTCTTCAATAAATATCCAAACCTATAAGTTTACCCAATTCGTTAAATTTTCAAACGATCTCTCACCATTTTTATATGGGCGGTATGATGATTTTCGTGCCACGCATAGATCCCTAGATTGTAATCTAATCTGGTCATTTGTTTAGATTCCGGGTGATGAAATTGTCTATTAAATTGAGTTTCATCCATCGATTTCAATAGAATAACCCATCATCAATTAAGCTTAAAGAGTATTCAATATCAGCTTCAGTGGAGTCCTCAAGTAATGCCCAACGATTTTCAAAATAAGGTTTGATCGTGGGTTCGTCTTCTGTTAGCGCTAATTTAAATCTCATAAAACTATTCATGTGACTATCTGCTATATGATGCACTACTTGACGGATCATCCAACCTCCTTCACGATAGGGTAGATTTAATTGTTCTTCTGTTAAGTCTTTAACGGTCTCTCTCAGGTTCTTAGGTAGCTCATTTATTTCTTGAATCCAGATTGCTCTTTGCTCTGATGTAATCTCACCTTCGCATGTAAATGTTCCGATTGGCTATCTTATATCCATATCATTACCTCTCTTTTTCATAGTTTTTTGTTTTCATTACACGATGTCTAATATTTCTATTGGATCTTCAACGAAATAATTGGGTTGCTCAGCTAATAATACCTCACTTATATCAATTCCCCAAGATACAGCAATGACTTCCACATGAATCTTCTTACTTGCTTGAATATCTCTTACTTCGTCACCAATATATATTAACTCAGTATTCATTAAGTTGTGATCCTTCATATACTGTTTAATCGTTTTGTCTTTGCCAAATAAGCCTTTGGAAGATTTAATATATTCGAATACATTAATGTCTTTATTTTTCAAATAATCTCTAATATTAGACTCTGCATTAGAAGTAATAATCGAGATCACATATCCCCTTTTCTTCAGCTGACCAAGCACATCAAGAATCCCATCAAAAAAATGAAGTGTAGGTAAATATGATTTATATTTATTTTTAAAGTCCTTTGAAAACTTTCTAATTAATAGCACTCTGGACATCGGAACACCAAGAGCTTTAATTTTCTCACCTAATGGAAGCTTCATTATCATTTGATACTCTTTTTGATCCAACGTCTTAAATTTATACTGTTCTGCTAACTCATTATATACCTTTACGATAATTCCCATAGAATCCACAAGTGTTCCGTCGAAGTCGAATACGATATGCTTTCTCAAGTGATACCCTCTTTCATATTCGATCTGAATAATAAAATGATACTTTTCTACTATACTCTACCAATAATCATTCCACACTAAATATATACAGATCTAACCTATTCTTCTTATTCGACATAAAATTCTCATATTCCTTGCTTGAATACCGAAATCAAAAAACGAACCTCTAAAATGTAAAAGCTCCTAAAATAGCACTGGTTGTTTTTCTATGAGTCTTAACACGCAGCTTTTCACATAGAATGGTACAAGTTAACTGCATTTAGGAGGTATTTATCAGTGAGTATAAATATTTTATTCGGTTATATCATTCTAGGATTAACGTTAGCAGCTCCTATTGGCCCCGTAAACTCTGTCCGTTTAGATAAAGGAATCAAAAACGGTTTTTGGCACGCTTGGGTTGTAGGTGCAGGATCCATGATTGCGGATGCTATCTTTATGCTACTGGTATATTTGGGGATGGTTCATTTTTTAGATATTCCTATCGTTCAAATTTTCCTTTGGTTATTTGGTGGTTTTGTGCTTATTTATTCGGGGGTTGAAAGTATCATGGGTATCAACTCCGTCACACTTTCTTATAACAGGAAGAAGGACTCTTTAATCAGTTGTTTTCTGACTGGTTTCATCATGTCTATTACAAGTCCATTATCCATTCTCTTCTGGTTGGGGATCTATGGTTCAATACTTGCAAAAACGGCCCAAGTGAATGGCACAAGTTCGCTATTAATTTATAGTTGTATGATATTTATTGGCTTAAGTTTATGGGATATATTTATTGCTTCGTTAACCACCGTATTTCGGAAATTCCTCAATGAACATATTCTTAAAGTGATTTCTATTATCTCAGGGGTATCGCTACTTGGGTTTGGGATATATTTTGGCTATCTAGGGATAAAATCGCTTTTCTTTTAGATTGGTCACCATTTTATCTGTCCTTCATAAGATACAGGGTACAAAATATCGGGGCTAAGGCCTACTTTCCCTATTTAATTGGAGGACGAATGTAATATGCCAACCGTAGTTATTCCCAAGAGTTACGAATCAAAACTGAATTCAATGCAAACAGAGAAAGCCCTTAAAATAGTGAAAGATCACTTCGAACATGAACTTAGCAAATCACTCAACCTCATGAAAGTATCTGCACCCCTTATCTTAAAAAATGGAACTGGTATTAACGATAATTTGAATGGTGTAGAGAGAATGGTCACCTTCGAGGCCTTGCATCTAAATGATGTTCAACTTGAAATTGTGCAATCATTAGCGAAGTGGAAGCGTACGGCGTTATCTAGATATGGATTTAAGCTCGGGGAAGGTTTATATACGGATATGAAGGCTCTCAGAAGAGATGAAGAGCAAGACAATGTCCATTCGATCTATGTAGATCAATGGGATTGGGAAAAGATTATTTTACATGAACAGCGTAACTTGTTAACTTTGAAAACGGAAGTTCTTAAAATTTACAAGACCATTAAATCCACGGAAGCACACTTACATCTAGCTTTCCCTGAGTTAGAACCTATACTTCCTGAACAAATTCAATTCATTACCACTCAAGAACTTGAATATTTGTATCCTGATCTTTCCCCTGCACAAAGAGAAGACCAGATCGCTAAGCAATATGGTGCTGTGTTTGTCATGCAAATTGGTGGCAAGTTGAACTCAGGAGAACCGCATGACGGTCGATCTCCAGATTATGATGATTGGAGTTTAAATGGCGATATCGTACTATGGTACCCCGTTCTTGAGCGAGCGTTCGAAGTATCCTCTATGGGAATTAGAGTCGATAAGAGTAGTCTTTCAGAACAACTAGAACTTTCTGGCACGGAACATAGGAAGTCACTGGAATACCATCAGTCTGTACTTGATGAAAGTCTACCTTTCACCATTGGCGGTGGCATTGGGCAATCTAGATTGTGTATGTTCTTGCTGAAAAAGGCACATATCGGTGAAGTACAGGTAGCGGTATGGAATGATCAAATCCTTAAAGATTGTAAAGAAGGAAATATAGAGTTGCTATAATGGCATGCCTACGTCTTTTCATGAGGTGGAGTAAACGGAGAAACGGTTTACTTCACCTTTTTGCATAGGACAATTTACAACGCAATACTATACACCTTCTTTATTCCAGACCTTCTTCTTCATAATAATTGCAGCAATTGCAATTAGCGCAATCAATAACAAACTAACATAGAATCCAGGCCGAATATGCTTTTCAAGCAATGTTCCACTAACAGCTACCGCCATTAGCAAAAGTCCTACATATGCAAGAACTTTACTCCACAATTTTATTTCTAAAATTTTGAAAGACGACAAAATAATGAAAGCCCAGTTATACAATAGTAATATACCAGCCGATGTCGTTATATATTCGTAGATCTTGCCGGGCAATAACAATGCTGTGACTATTGATGCAATTAACCCAATTGTAGCGAGAAGTAATGAAAATAAAGGTAACTTCTTGAACTTTATTTTTTTGGCAAACACTTTAGGCGCATTTCCATCATTTGCAATGGTAACTAAAAGATTTGTCACCCCAAATAATGAAGCAGTCATGGTTGAAAACCCAGCCAGAATAATGGCCCCGTTGAATACATGTGGAAAAAAGCCCAAATGAAAACTATCCATCGCGGTAACAAACGGACTTTCTTTTTCAGTAAATGCCTCCAGTGAAGCCATGGTTACAGCTAATCCCATAGATATGACATAAATGACGGTTAGGACAAGAAGCATAACTGTCCCTGCTTTCGGTGCATCTTCTTTCTTTTTGAGCTGCATCGCCATCAGACCAATGACTTCAATGCCTCCAAACGCATAAAAGGCATAAATAAGCGATGTCCAAAACCCTTTCAGACCCTTGGGAAATAGTTCGCTATAGGTATTAGGAAATGATGGGGGCTCCGCTCCTTTTAGACCGAACCAACCGAACACAGCACATACCGCTAAAACAATGAACATAACAATTGCAGCTGTCTTAATCACGGCAAGTATATTCTCGACTCGATCGAACCCTTTTGTTCCAAATAACACGACAATGATTGCTATAATGGCGTAACTTGCCGCAAATATCCAAAGTGGAATTTTTGGTAACCAAAATTGTGATAATATCGAAAGCGCAGTCAACTGACTACCCATAATTAGAATATTTGAGAACCAATAATTCCAACCACAGCTAAACCCAGCCCAACGTCCAAATGCTTTGTTAGCATAATAACAAAAGGAGCCTTCCTGCGGATCTAAAGCAGTCATTTTGGCGAGTAGATTATAGACGATATACGTTCCTAAAGCTGCTAGAATAAATGAAAAGACAATCGATGGTCCCGTTGTTTTTATACCAATTGTTGATCCAAGGAAATAACCCGTTCCTATCGTGCAACCGACACCGATTAATGACAGTTGCCACCACTTCATGTCTCCTTGTTCTGCCTTAGCCTTATTAGAGTTGTTACTATTACTAGCTGAACTGCAATCTGCTTCTTTCATTTCCCGAGATCCCCCCTTCATAAAGGTTAGTATTGTTAACACATTACTAAATTATGAAGGCAAAAATTGGGACTTCCCAGAATAAGAATTCATTAGATCCGTCCTTTATATCAAGTCATAATCGTATTTTACAATTATTATGTATGATATCGGCTTCCACAACTAAACTAATAATTTAAACGTTCATTAACTCAGATCTGTTCTACCCGAGTTTGTACTTCACTAATCTATTGATTCCCCTCAGTTGTTCTTCTGTTGAATAAATAATTAGACAAGATTGGTCTATGGATGTCACAACTATTCTCTTAGAAGATTTATTCTTAATGAGATCATTGAACTTTTCAAAAATCCCAACATCTAACCAATCATAATCCATTTGTAAATCCCATTTAACCTGTTGGTTATCATATGTAAAGGATACCCACACTACTCCATTCTCTATATCTACACAATCTTTAATATTACGAATATCGAGTTCAGTCATTTTCTTTAGTCTTTCAATCACTTCCGAATACACACCATGATCTTCAATACACTCAGTATCGAAATACCAGATATGATCTGAAGCATCGACAAATGTATCACCCTTTGAGATTTCGCCACCCATACAGATCAATAATGATAGATAGGGGTCTTCCTCAAAAAAATCTCTAGAAACTTCTTCAAGAAATATAGCAGGCTCTATCCCTTCATTAAAAGTTACGCCAAATTCCGCTAACTTCGCAAGTTGATGATCTAAAGAATCAGCCTTCTTTTTAAAAAGTCCGAACATAGTAAGCAGCTCCCTGTGTTATCTAATTCATGCATTCTCAAATCTATATATTCCAAAATCTTTCAAGGTCAGTCCTATAATTGTTTCTCTCAGTGGATTTAAATCAGGTGTAAATGCTGGCATTTCCTAAATAACACCAAATTTTTCTAATGCATAGTAAATGCCACCTTCACTTGCTTTTTTGGTAACAAAGTCCGCACTACGTTGTAGCTGTTGTTCACCATTCCCCATGGCAATTCCCAATCCTACATACTCCAACATATCGATGTCATTTCCACCGTCACCAAAAGCAATGGCTTCTGATCTAGAAATGTTAAAATGATTCAACACATGTCTAATCGCCAATGATTTAGAGGCTTCCGTGTGATCATACACATTCATAATGTAGTCGTGCCAACGTTTGAAACGGAGTGAAGGAAATTGATCTACGAATTTTTGAGCTTCGTTATCGTCTGCATACAAGCACATACCATATATTTCTTCTGAAAGTGAGCTTATTTTTTCGGGATAATCCGCAAGCATCAAAGTCTCCATTAATGCACTCCTAATTCGCTGATTGCCAGTACCTATCCCATTCATAGCATATCGTTCCGTGAAATAGGAAATACCGTGACCGTTCAATTCGGCGAATGTCGAGACATCTAGAACCGTTTCTGTCGTTAACACTGACTTATATATCGTTTCCTCCTTACATTTAACAAGAGCACCATTTGCAGAGATAAAAGTGTCAATTCCCAACATCTTTAACTCGTCGCACATATTGAATGGCCTTCCTGTCGCGACCACCACTTTTATATCTTTCTCTATCAATCTTGCAATGGCTTCTTTCGTGCTTGGTAGCATAGTTCTATCAATCTCACTTAATAGGGTCCCGTCAACATCGAAAAATACAACCTTATACATATATTTGTAAACTCTCCTTTTAGTCCGACACGGATTGCCAGCTGGGTAGACTAATCTTCCAGTTCATCAATCCTATCTGAACGGATCCAACTCATTTCTTGAATATGTAATATCTCTTTAAATTCTTCTACTAGTTGATGATCAGACTCAAGTTGCGTCAAATAGTCACTAGTTAAAATCCCCTCTAATTGGTTTATTTGTTCATCACTTATACCAAAAAGTTTAAAACCATCTAAATTGCAGTTCAAAAATTGCTGATTAATTAGCTCTTTATATTCTTTAGAATTTTGAATTTCTACTTCTAAGTTCTCTCTAATCTTGCTGCCATTAACGTCATCATATAAAAATTCATAAGGGTCTTCTTCCGGATACCTTTCTTCTACAAGACTCATGAGCATAGTGTATTCTAACTCATATGACACATGGATATTTGCTACCTCTTGAGAGTTGCTAACGATACTATACCCCCATCAATGATCTTCAAAATTATAGAAGTACATTACTGGAAACTGGTTTGAAATTTCATATAAACTATCTGGAATATCCTCATCAACAAAAGTATCTTTAGTGATAAAGACTAACCATTCATCATTAAGTTCTGTCATATACGTTGGGGAAAGTTTCGTAAGCCATTCTTTATATTTCACTAATGTTAAACATCCTGATGTAAACTCACTCATCTTCATTTCTCCTTCGTTATATTCGTGAGAGCTACTAAACTGTTATATTGTTTTATGTAAGGAACAACGCATCACAATAAAGTCAACCTCTTCGTCATCCACCTTACTCTTAAAACTACATCCTTGAACAAAGCCCGCACGCTCATATACTTTTATTGCTCTCTCATTAAAAGCGGCTACAACCAATTGAATATTATGAACATTAGACTCTTTCATTAGATACTCGATACCTTGAGACAAGAATTCTAGCCCATTACCCTTACCCGTATAATCCGGCCTCAAGCCAACCCCGAAATCCAAGTATTTATTGTTATCATATATACCTATTGGATATCCACCAGGTACCCGAGAAGAGTTCCCGCTACAGATGTAGCCAACTAACATATCCTGGCTATCTAATGCATAAAAGTAATCACCATTCAACAGATCATCAATACTCTCGCTACTATCACCCATATCGTATAGATTATAAGGTTCCGGGTACATCCATTTACAAATCGCTGAAGCATATTGTTCATTCATTGGTAGATAATGATATGTCGTCATATTGATTCTCCCTTATTTCATTTAGATTTCTTAACTATTACTTCCCACCGTTTATGAATAGTAAATAATACTCTTCTTTCTCTATATCACTATATCCTATATCATCGCTACAAGAAGTTAGGTAATATTCCGTTCCAATACGGTCTTCTTGTGGATCGAGTCGTTGACCCATGATTGTACAACTTGTTTTTCGTACTCCTTTATTTTGCCCTCCAAATTCATCCCAGGTGTTATCGTAGGAATATGAAATCTTATCTCCATCGGACTCAAGGTCTATATAAATGGGGTCACCTTCATCCGTATACCGAGCAAGTGTGATACTATTACTATTACTTTTCTTGTTCTGATAATCTTCATAGAACGTTTCAATTTTATCTATATTCGCTTGGCCTGATGGGCCTGACACAACATATCCTTGCTGTTTAGCCTCACTAGAAGACATATCCGCGTGTAATGAATCATTCTTTGCTTCTGAACTACATGAAGATAATAAGATCAACAATGTCGTAAATACTAAACACTTCCTCAATTTAAGTCTCCCCTCTCTACGAGATACTCTTATGCTTCTATGCTAATTCCCTAAGGACGTCCAATCAGTACCTGACTACGATGTTAGCTGAATTCACTAGCTTTCTTCAAGCTTATTGAGTACATCCCACTCTATAAAAATTTTTCGTAACCCTAACACAGTTGTATTAATAAATTCTTCTAACTTATTCATTGTTAAGATACTTGGCTCACTAATAGGTTCATTCTCACCGTTATTGATGAAACGTATCTTCTCTTCTCTATAATAGTAAACCTCTTGTTCAAACAATCCACCTAACTCAAACGCCTTGCCTGCTTCAAGCCTACTTACTAGTTCTCTAGTCTCCGGCTTATTACGATATATCAAGAATTCAAACTTTGTTACATCCTGCGTATAAATCCTCCGACTATTGGGATGTAATTCATACGCTGGATAAATATCAAATGTCCATACTCGATCAGCATAGACATGGGCGATGTACCCGCATAAATATTGCATAAACCTCAAATCATTAAATGCCAAATATTTGTTGTGTTCAAAAAACTCCTTAAGATCTTCATCTGTTGGGAACTTGCCTTCCTCACGCATTAAATGTGTTTTTGCTTTCTCTATTCTCTCGTTAGTCCTTACATGAATTGAATCGGGAGCAATGCTTCCCAGTAAAAACTCAGAAGATGGTTTGGATAACAATCCACTTGCAACCAAGAAATGGACCATTGGCCAAGGCATTAAAATCACTCCGTTCTATTTCTTTATTTTAGTTCTACAACTGCAGTTTCTTCCATTTACGAATCTTAGAACGAAAACTCTTGAAAGGCGCTACTGAATTAATGTGAATCCATTTGACCATAGCCCATTTCGGATTGGAACCTGTCCAATGCCAAACACCTTGCGTAAAAAGTTCCTCTTCATTCAATGAATCAATCCAATCCTGCCATTGTTGTTCTGTTTCTTTGAATACATATCTTAATTCCTCTAAAGAATAATGCGAGTATGTATGATAAAAGTATTGATACAATCCACCAAGTTGATTCCATTTATAGTCCGGAGTAGGCGTAATGACGGTTTTACCCATTTTCTCATCCCTATCCCACCCCATAACAAGATTCATCCAACCAAGTTGGTAAGCGATGATTTCTGCGGGTGTCCGATCTACCTCTTGAATACGGATATCCTTTTGATATTCTTGAATCCCATCAAATTCATTATCTAGAGATAGATAGCCGTTATGGATGGCATTTTTCAATGCAAGTTTAGATTCATAGTCATGACTAGGCATCCTCATACCCCCTGACCCTCCAATTCATTTAATGTCTCTTATAAATCGTCTGATGTGTAGACTCTTTTGCAATTGGGACATTCAAAAAACGTTACTTGATTTGTTGACGAGATTCTTCTATATATTTAGCAATTCGATCAAATTGACTCAAATATCCCGATACATGATGCTGTAACTTTTTATCATACTCAAATGCTAGTCTCTCAATATAGTTTAATATGACTTCTATATTTGAATCATTTAAATGAGATAACTTAATATAATCAGGTAATTCTTAATTAAATCCATGTCTATGTATATTCGTGTTATGTTGAATGTCCCTCTCGATCATCTCTATTACTAAATACTCCCTAACAAGTTCAAGGAGTAAATGTAGACCGATCAAATGATCTCTTCGAGCAAATTTCTTAATAGTAATAACATATTTATACCATATTTCACCAATTATAGGTTCATAGGAGTTAAAAGAAAATCTAGTCTCATGATCTCTAACCGGTTCACATAACTCGATATGTCCATATACAACTAATGAAATATTACTTGATGCTTCAACCAGTAACCATTCATTGTAAGTACATATAGATACGTCTAGAAGTTCTATTGATTGGTTATGTTCGATAGCGGTTCTATACAATATTGATTCCGGATTGATATACAATTCACTTCCGATAATTTATCCAGATTTATTTATTGTTTGAATAAACACCTCTTCATCTATGTGTACTAATGGTTCTAAGACTACTAACACATCCAAATCTGACCAGAAATCCACTGTATTTTCATTAAGATGTGAGCCTCTAAGAATTATTGCCTGAACCTCAGTTATATTAGCCGTTATTTCATTGATCAGATATGTTAAAAATGGACTCATTATTATTCCTCTTTCTAGTCTTATGACCATAAACCTTCTTTGCTCTTAGCTTTGATTCCTTCTTTTCTTTGATATCTCCATCCTCTTTGCAACAAAAAACAGACAACACTGCAGGGATCTCTCCCTCAGTGCGGTCTGCTACATCATGGGATTAGCTAGTTGAATAGTTGAGGAAGCTACAATTCTGAAATTCCAAATGAAGCGGCTAGGAGATGGAGGCCAGTAAGACCATATCTCTATTATTCATAACAACGCACTTCATAAACTGCCGCAGAAGGATCACCGTTTGTTGCTTCAATGAGCACACGCAACTTCTCTGCAACAATCGTCTCCAGAAATGTATGGCGTACATGCCGGAGGTAATTGTCCACGACATGAACTACATCCTTCCACTCGCAATCGATCCATGCCTGAATTCTGTAATCCTTAACACATTGTGGATCTCGATATAACGGACCATATGCATGATATTCGCGAAACAGATGCCCGGCAAAAGTAATTTCCACTGTCCCCACTCTCTGCTTAGTATCCCAGGACAGTTCAACCCACTGCGGCAGGGGCTGCATCGGATCGGAGCGCCATAGATTGGTTGACCGGTAAGGCCGGGTAACCCCACTTATGATGTTATTGCCGCCAAAAGCCTTTTGCGGCGGGGAGATGATATAGCTCATGGTCATTCCCTTCTCGTAACGCCGCATTCTGCCCTCACCCATCTCGAAGGCGCTGATATGTCCGGGAATAATCGTGCCCGCGGCATGCCAGATTACGTTCGGATTGGCTGTTAGATCCAGCCTGACATAAGAACCTGGCTGCAATCCTTGCCCGGCACCTGCAGGGCTGGCCCATTCGATCCAGTGCCTTCCTCCCGGAGGAACGGTTAGCGTACAGCTGGCCAGCTCTCCGTCTTGTGGCTCAGAGCGGTAGTCCCAGATATGATCCACCTTGAGCAGCACTGCATCTACCGTCTGCGATTCATCTGTCATGTTACTCAAGCAGACAGATAAGCAGTCGATCTGCGGGGAGGAGACGGCAATCCATTGGCCGCGTCTTCTGTGCAGTATCTCATCCTGCTCACTCCAATCCTTACAGTCATTCCATTCTGCCAGTTTCGGCAGATGATCCTTACTCTCCGGCCCTGCACCGTAGACTGCCACCTCACTACTGACAGTGACTGTCGCATCCCTAGCTAGATCAGCCGCATCCACATTCACAGCATTCGGTAGGAAGCAACCATCCCTCAGCAGGGTCTGCTGTAATTCCGGCATCGCTTCTGTCGTAACCTGCTTAATTGCGATACCTTTCTTCAGGGCGATCGCTGCAGCCGTCCCGGCCGCCTGGCCCATCAGCGCGCCGGTTGCCATGACCCGCACCGTACCAAGCGCGGCATGCGTCACACTGACATTACGACCAGCCATCATCAGGTTATCCACATCTTTTGCAAGCATGATTCGAAAAGGGATGCCGTAGGGACCACAGTAGCTTTTGATTGCATATTCAGTAGTCTCGCTGTAGTTTTCGGAGCTGGAATGCTCACTAGTCATGGCCAGCAGTCCGCCTGGTGTATGCAGGTCTAGAAACCAGCCGCCATAAGCGACTTCGTCTTCGAACACCTTCCGGTTGACGGGATCATGCTCGGTCATGAAATATTCTCCCATGATCCTCCGGCTTTCTCGCTTACCCGGCACCTGTCCGATCCAGTCCAGCGCATAGTTGGCGGCCAACTCCTTCGTCTTAGGGTCCCGGTTCTTGATCCAATCCCAGATGCCCAGCGTATGTTTGGTCAGCTCATGCCGGATGTCTTCGGAATCTGTAATGGTATGCCACGGCACCCCAATCTCGATCCACCAGTATCCGCTACGGATATCGTACGGTTTACGTCCCTGTTCGTAGAAATAGGCTGCATCTTCGTATTTGGTGGCCCATTCCGGAGCAACAAACGGAATGGGGCGCCCCATATCCTTGGCCTTGAAATGAATGGAATTACCCATTGTGTCTCCACTAGCCATCTCTGGCGCATGCGGCTCATTGAATTCGGCGCGCCCTTCGGAGCCCATTCTCCACTCGCATCCTGCAAGATCGGCAATGACACCGTCTCCTGTGCAATCAATGAACAAATCCGCTGAAATTTCAATAGTTGTCTCCGCATTGGCTATACGAGCCATAATCGATTGAATCGTCTGGTCGTCCTTCATCACAACCTCATGGACAGAAGTATTCAAATGGAAGGTCAAGTTCGGCGTGCTTTGCGCCATATCGTACATCGTCATATCCCAGACACTGTTCGTCCAACCATTCTCGGTAATCTCCTCGTGATTGCGGGCCCGCTCTTCAACAAATAGCTCGGAGATAATCCCTGTCTCCCTAGCATACGTATGAAAAGCAGCTGCCCCGTGTAGCGTCACCCGGATCTCCGAGGAGCTATTGCCACCGAATACCGGTCTGTCCTGAATCAAACAGGTGCGCGCCCCGTGGCGTGCTGCGGCGATAGCCGCACAAAACCCAGCCATTCCTCCGCCAACGACAACAAATTGATAATGCTCATTTTTATGAATCATCATTTATAATTCTCCCTTCTGTAGTTTCATATATTTAGCCTTTAAGTCCCGAACTGGCAATTCCCTCAACGAACCAGCGCTGAAAGATGCTAACAACGAGTACCAGCGGAGCCAGAGCCGACACGGAAGCAGCCATTATCAGAGGATAATCAGTACCGTTCTCATCCGTAAACATAGTCAGCCCCAGCGGAATCGTGAACAATTTACGGTCCCGCAGCAGGATCAGCGGATTCTCATATTCATTCCAGTGCCAAGTGAACGTAAGAATGAGAAGCGTGACCAATGCCGGCTTCGTTAGCGGAAGACAAATTTGCCAGAACATTCTCCAATGACCGACACCATCCACCTTAGCCGCTTCCAGTAATTCGCCCGGTAACGTACTGAAGAACTGCCGCATAATAAAGGTGCCTAGCACAGTGAACATCCCAGGAAGAATTATAGCCAGATGCGTATTCACCAGTCCCAGACTGTCAAATAAAATAAACCGCGGAACAAAGAAGACCTGTGCTGGAATGATCATGGTAGCCAGATACAAGAGAAAGATGGTCTCCTTGCCGCGGAAGCGCAGTTTTGCGAAAGCATAACCTGCCATCGAACTGGTAATCAGGGAACCCAACACCTGAAAAAAAGTGATTTTGATCGAGTTCCAGTAATACACGCCAAAAGAAACAGCACCATTCCATACCCTCTTATAGTTGCCAGTATTTAGCGTATCGGGAATCCACTCGATCGGATAGCGGAACAGCTCCGAAGTATTCTTGAAGGATGCGGACAGCATCCAGATAAAGGGAAGCAGCATCAGGATTCCAATCAGGAGGAATACAGCTGTGATGAATATTTTTGCGACCAATCTATAAGTATGGCGTTTATACACTAGCTTCACCCTTCCTCCCTAGAATTGGTCCTGCCATTTGCGCTGCGAGCGCCATTGCACCAGAGTGACAATGAATATAAAGAGAAACAGTAGCCAGGAAACGGTTGCCCCGTAGCTCATATTTCGTAGTTCAAAAGCTTGTTCATAAATATAGAGCGCCAGCACACTGGAGGAACGCATGGGGCCGCCGTTAGTCATGACCTGCACGGACGCGAATACCTGAAAGGATGAAATAATCAGTGTAACCGCAGTCAAAAAAGTTGTCGTCTTTAGCATGGGCAAGGTGATATGCAGAAATTTTTTGAATGCGTTGGCTCCATCGATAGCTGAGGCCTCATATAAATCCTTTGAGATCCCCTGAATACCGGCCATGTACAGAATCATCGCATAGCCGATGTAAGTCCATACTGTCATAATGATTACGCCCGCTAATGCCCAATCCGGGCTTGCCAGCCATCCTGGGGGGTTATCCACGCCGAGCGCCTTGAGCACCGAATTAATTGGACCTTGAGAAGGATTATATAGGACCCGCCAGACTACGGATATCGCTATAATGCTACTCATATAAGGCAGGAAAATCATAGTACGGATCAACGTCTTCATATATACAAGCCTATTCAATATAACGGCTAGTAGCAGACCAATCACCAAAGCCAATGGAACGCTGCTCAAGGAAAAAATCACATTATGCAGCAGGGCTTTCCAGACGATTGGATCACCCCCTAGCTTGATTATATTATCAAGACCAGAAAAACTTAGACCACCCAGCCCTTTGAGATAGTTCCAGTCTGTGAACATCAGCACAAAACTAAATGCCATCGGGAACAGTATGAAGGCCGCAAACCCCAGCAGGTTCGGAAGAATAAATAAATAGCCGGCGATATTCTCCCTCGTTTTTCCTCTCATACACTCAACTCCTTCTACCTGTATTATAGCGAGGCTTCCTCCTCCTCAGAATGTCATAAACTATGCAAATACCGTGATATTCTTTGAACCCTTCTTCTGCGTGACTATAACTATTCCCCAGATAGCAAAAAAAGCCATCTCCGGATAGCTCGGAGATAGCTTTGAATTATTTCTTTGCCGCGACAATCGCTTCATCGGCCCGTTGCTTGATCGTTTTAACCGTTGTATCCAAATCCTGTGCGTCCATGAAATATGTCTCTGCTTCTTCAAGAACGGCTTTGCGCATTTCGGTTAAGCCGGCCGTTTGAGTAACTTCTGCAGTGATGTATTGCGTGTTCAGCAGCTTCACGAACGAATCTACATCAAAGTACTTTGCCTTATCGCCCATAATAGCTTCCGCTATCTGGTTGACATCGGCTTTCTTACTGGATGGAATCCGCCCGCCCGGCAGCATCTCGGTATTGCCCTCTACAAGGAACCAGCTCAGGAACTTCATTGCAGCTTCCTTGTTCGGACTCTTGGCATTGATTGAGGTCATATCATTTAACTTCGAATTATTCACATTGCTGCCTGCCGTCCACTGAGGCATCGGCGCAAAGGCAATCTGATAATCTCGATTCGGATAAGCGGTGTCATCCTTGATGTAACGGACAAAGTAGGCGGAAGTATAAGTAGATGCCGCTCTACCGTTCAGCAACTCATCCTGAGGCTGCGCCTTATTCGCAACCCCTTCCGCATAAGGCATAAGAACTTTGGCGTCAAACAACCTCTTTTGCATTTCCAGACCCTTGCGGAATGATTCATGATCGAAGTTAGAGCTTCCGTCCGCAGCATAAGAGGAATCCTTGGATTGTGCTGAGTTCAACACATCTGTAGCAATCGGTTCTAAGATCGGGTTAAGAAAGGCACCATATTGCCCCTCTTTCGTCAGCTTCTTGACCAATGCCTCATATTCATCCCATGTCCAGCCCGGTTCCGGGACCCGCTCACCCACAGCATCGAGGGAAGCTTTATTGAAGGCAACGTAACGCACATCTCTAGACCCTGGAAGGTTATATATCTTGCCGTCAACTTTCGTAATGTTCTCCGAGCCGATGATTCCCTCTAGATCAAACCCACTAGATTCAATCAAACCCTCCAATGGTTCCACCATTCCGGCCTTTATGCGATGATCCAATTGGGCGTCGGCATAGTTCACGAATAGATCGGGAGCATCCGTATTAGAGAGTAGCGCGGTTTCAAGTTTCACGTTCCCCGGGTCATCATTGACGAACCGAACATATTCGACCTGAATATCAGGATTCTCGGCGTTCCAGCGGTCTACTACCGCCTTGGGTCCATTCTCTTCTGGCACGCCGCCCCACCATTTAAGTTCTATCTTTTTCGAACCGCCAGAAGCATTCGTGCTCTCCTGCGACGTATTGGCCGAGTCTCCGTTATTACCTCCACATCCGCTTAACATCGAGCCAGCCAGCAGAACGGATGTCAGACTTAATAGTAATCCTCGCTTCATTATCATTTCCCCTTTCGTTGTATAGGACGGAACTACAACTTAGTTATAACAAATCACTGCCGAATAACGAACGGCATATTCTTTGTTCTAAGAGGGAATTTCCAAGCTACCTGTTTACCTGCCTGTCATGACTTTGCGGTATTCGAGCGGAAATAATCCTTCTACTTTCTTGAAATACTTGCTGAAATGATTGGAATCGGTGTAACCGACCATTTCCGAGATTTCATATATTTTGTACGTGGGATTGCGCAGTAGCTCTCTTGCCTTCTGCATACGGATTTGCGTCAGATAATCCACAATTTTCACGCCGGTCTCCTTTTTGAACATTACGCTGAGGTAGTTTTCCGCAAACCCTACTTTTTGGGCCAGGTCAGCCACTTTAAGGGATGAAGCATACTCTTCTTCCATTATCTTAATAATCTGCGTCACCTCATCTCGGTATACCGGCTGTTTGTTCTGTCTCGCAATAGCGACCGCCTCGGGAAGCCAGCCAAGAAACCAGTTACTGATTTCCTGGAGCGTTTCGGCATTACGGATCACATCAAAGGGGTATCTCCCCTGATATTCCGGCATGACATAGAGAATATGTTCAGGCTGTCCCATCTGCTGGCAGATCAAATGTAGCCATTGCAACCACTGCTCCCTTACCCAGGCGACTCCCATTCCCTCTTCCTTCTGCAACTGATGGGTCCACTGCCGTAGTTCCTCTAGAATGACATCTTCTCCGGCCCTTTCCAGTAAGTCGGTCCAATGTCCGTTCTGCAAAATGCTGAACTTGTCGCGCACCTCGTCCAAGCTGTCCAACGGATACAGCACATGTCTCGTAGGATGGAAAAAGTGCCGTTCCAGCGCCTGCTCCGCTTGCCGACAGCCTTCATTTAATTGATATGGGCTGAAGCTGGTTCCAGAGACACCGAAGCTAACATTCACTTTAACAAAGGTTCCCACCGCTTCCCATAGTTCATCTAACATCTCTTCTGAATAGGCACCGCACAGGATCACGAGCTTGTGATTATACATATCCACCAACTGGAAATCCGCGTATTTCCTCATGATTTCCGCCAAGATATTGCTGACCGTGTACATCAGCAACTGCTCGCTTTTAAATCGGTTCTCCTCCAACACCTGCTGGTAGTGATCCACTCCCGCCACAATTACACGACAGCCATTTAGCACAAACGGTGGAAGAAGTCCGTCTCTTTGCAGGTTGTCCACCTCTAGCTGGGAACCTTGCTTGACCAACAAATCGAGTAGAATCAACTCGGTGGATTTCCGTTCCAAATGCTGTATTTTATACTCGAGCTTGTGTTTTTCCCTACGCTTCAGCTGTTCGTTACGTAAGGACTGCTGTATCCGCTTGCACTTATCGAGTAGCTCTTCAGGGGTATAAGCGAGCTTAAGCGTATAATCCACCGCCCCCAGACGCAGCGCTTTCTGCACATATTCAAAGTCGTTATGGTTCGATAAAATGATTACCTTTGTAGCTGGCCATCTCACGCGCACATGATTCATCAGCTCCAACCCGTTCATCTCCGGCATCCGGATATCAGCTAGAATAATATCACAGGACTTACGGCTGAGTATCTCCAGAGCTTCCACCCCGTTCGTCGCTTCCCCGATCACCTCGAATCCTTGCTCCTCCCAAGGAATCAGCGTTTTTATCGCCACCCGGACCAGAATCTCATCGTCCACAATCAACACCTTTGTTGTCATCATTCCTGCTCCTTCCGATGTGGGATACGAACCGTCACCTGAAGACCACCGTCATCCTGCTGCGATAACTGAAGCCCGCATTCCTGTCCACAATGGATTTTGATTCTCCGATCTACATTGAGCAGGCCGATGCCACTTGTCTTCACATGATCCTGTGTCAACTGATTGGAGATTGCACGGATTTTCTCAGGAGTAATTCCTTTTCCGTTATCCCGGATATGCAACAGTATGTATTGATCACGGTGTTCGGCTTCAATGCGGATGTGCAGGGGCACCTGCGAGCCATGAATAATGCTGTTCTCGACTAGCGGCTGAAGTGTGAATTTCAGTACGGTGCATTCCAGAAGTTCTTCCGGGACCTTAATAGAGACGGTAATGTTGTCGTGATACCGGATTTTTTGTAGCGACATGTACAACTCCAAATATTCCAGCTCCTGCCCCAACGTAACAAACAGTGTATTCTGCTTCATGGAGAATTCCATCAGCTTGCCTAATGCTGTAATCATATCGCTGACGTTACGGTTGGTATTGGATAACATGGCCATCAGCTTGATTGAATTCAGTGTGTTGAACAAAAAGTGGGGATTGATCTGTGCTTGGAGTGCTTGGAAATGCGCCTCCTCCTTGTCCCGCTGCTCCTCTGCCACATGCCGAACCAATTCCTCCAGCTGGGACACCATTTTATTGAAACGGCTGCCGAGCATCGCAACCTCATCCTTCCCCCGTACTTCCACCTTGGTGCTGAAATTCCCGCTGCCCACCCGGCTCATGGAACGTACTAGCGTATACAGCGGTTTGGTTAGGCGCAACAGAATGTAGATCACTATAATGATTCCGACGCAGAAGAACAACAGGAACAGGGCAATCGATTTCGTCCGGGAATTATCCAACTGGGCTGAGAAGTCCCCCATCTGCTGCAGCGACACTATAGAAATGCCGATCTGTGGTACGGTGGCCAAATTCATCAAATAAGCCTTATTATGTAACGTCAACTTCTTCATCACCGCCGGACTTGTTTCGCTGTCTCTTAGCTGCTGCTTCGTCAGCGAGTACTGCTTCTTCCCATAAATGTCATACAGGGTTGCGTTCTGATCCAGAATGAGCAGCTGCGTATTATTAGGAAGTCCTTGGGAGGTTTCCCCATAAAACTGGCTTACAGGTATGCCTACTACAGCCAGACCTGAATCGTGGATGGAGGATTCAAAAGAGAAAGACCGTGCCAGCAACATGAACTCCTTATTCGGTCCGTTGTTGGTGTATCCCAGATTTACTGGGAGCCGATAGGCTTTCTTCCAGTAAGGGTACCCTTTTCCGTCTATACCTGCCTTGAACCAAGGTTCGTGGATGATATCGCTGGCGGCCTTACGGTTGAAATTATTCAATGTTGTTACAATATTCGCATCCGCATCAGCTAGTCCTATAAAAGCGCTATCATCCAGTAGAATGTCACGCAAATATCCCATCCGCTTCTGGATCTGAAAGATCGCCCCCATTGCCTCCACATTCCCGTAGTCCCAATTAAAGGTGCGGTTTCCGTAAGTCTGGGCCATATCCGTTTCTAGCAAATAGGTGGCTTGAATCATCCGTTTAGCTTTATCATTAATCGTCAAAGCCGCCTGTTCAATCAGGCTCTGGTTGGCTGCATATACCTCCCGCTCCACCACTCTAGCCGATGTCTTGAAGTAATTGTAGAGTACAATCAACGTAGGTGCCGCAATCACTATTAGTAAAGTAGCAATTAGCTTACTGCGAATGGACTGAAAGCGCCTCCAGCTCCCATTAATAATAAGTCCCCCCTGAACATGCAATTCTGATACTTAAATATATTAATTACATCCATTGGGTATTACATAATCAAATAATCTTGTATGTAAAATCGCTTTACATAATTTATCTAATACGATTATTTAAAATTAAATTATTTTTTTAAGCTTCGTATAAATCTTAAAAATATAATATATTATGGATATATTTACCTAGTTCTGATAGACTATATTTGTCTTATGTCATTGAAATTAGGAGGATTATAAAAAATGTGGATGTTTATTAGTCTTATAAGTTTTTTAGCATTTGTTATATTAATCATACTAGGGGTTGTATCTTTGATTAAGAAAAAGGGTACAGCAAAGAAAAAGTTCTTGTATTCATTGGCGTGCTTTATTTTATTTATAGTGGCCCTTATAGCTAGCCCAACCGCTAAAACGGAACCTATCTCCAGCACTAATAATGAAAAAGTTGTGTCCGCAAAGGTTGATGAAACTTCTACCAAAGCAGAAGATGATGCTAAACAGAAAGAAGATCAAGCAGCTAAAGATAAGGCAGATGCTGAAGCGAAGCTTGCGGCTGAAGAATTGGCTAAAGAGGAAAGTGTCCCTAGAGAACATAAGTCGGCGTTAAAGAAAGCAGAGTTATATACAGAAACTATGCAGATGTCAAAGGCAGGAATTTATGAACAGTTGACTTCTGAATATGGAGAGAACTTCCCTCCAGAAGCTGCTCAATATGCTATCGATAACATTGTATTCGATTGGAAAGAAAATGCATTAAAAAAGGCACATTCATATGCAGAATCTATGAGTATGTCAGATTCGGCTATTTACGATCAATTGATTTCGGAATACGGAGAAAAGTTCAGTAAGGAAGAAGCGCAATACGCAATAGATAATTTAGAATAAGATATAAAAACGAGAGTAGCAAAAGTCTTGAATCCCCTATGCTCTAACGTAAGGACCACATGCCCAGTGTGGGTATCATACAAGAATATTAACATGAGTCAATAGTAATAAATTTGGTAAAAAAAAGACCACTTAGGATTTAATCCGGTGGTCTCTACTATTTTCTTAAGAATCACTACTATCTTTTACACTAATTCTAATCTTCAATCATAGTGACATATGAAATTTATCTTTATGTAATATGCGTTGCAGCAAACACAGCTGATAGTTAGTTCATTGTACAGTCTCTGTTACCGGTTATTTAACTCTTCATATTCTCTTTTCAATATACTCATAGTAATCGTGTCCGAATATCGTCCATTAATAAAATTCTTCTCTCTTAATCTTCCTTCTTCTTTGAATCCACACTTTAAGTAACATCTATAAGCTCTTTCATTAAAATCATGTACTTCCAGTTGTAATCGATTTAAATTTAATCTGTTAAACACAAAATCCTGTAGCGTTTTTATTGCTTCAGTACCATATCCCTTGCCAAGGTACTCTTTAATTCCAATCACTATTCCTAGTTCAGCCGATCTATTTTTCCAATCCATTCTAAATAAATCAATCTGTCCAATGTACTCCTCAGTGTCTTTGTGTGCAATTACAAACCCTTTCTGCTCTGTCTTCCCTTCAAGTATTGAATTTAAATATTGTTCTGTTCCGTTTACTGTATGCGGAAATAAGAATATATCGGATAGATTATCTACGATTTCCGGGTCATTACACCATTGTCTTATAAATTTTAAATCTTCCTTGCAATACTCTCTCAGAATTATGCGATCACCAAAAAGTCGTGACATTAAGACACATCCTTTATTTTTTTTATTATCATTGCATCTCAGCATTCCTTATTTTTATTCCAAGCATTTAAAAATTCCCTAATCGATTGATATCTCTTTAGCTTGTCTTCGTTAATTGCATTGTAAGCAACATTATAAAGTTCTTGGTTGGCCTCCCACTTCTCATAGGACCTATCAAGCTCACCACCTAATAGCCCAAACGCAATGGCACCCATATTATAAACATTCGTTCGGCTATCAATTTCTGCTCCTAATTCAAATTCTTCAGGTGACATGAATCTTGAAGACCCCCAAAGCCTTCCCATATTATTGTAAAATGGTTTTCTTTGATAAAAATCAATATCGCAAATTTTAGTTTCATGATTCAAGAAATCATAAAGTATACTTCCATCATAAAAATCTATTGCAACATATCCCTTTTCTTCTACAAATACGTGAAAATCAATAATACGTTCTAATGAGTTCAATCTTTGCTCGATCGATAAGTGCTTATATTTATAAAAGGGAGAATCGGGATTTGTGTATTTAGCTGGAGGAGGATACGACCAGTGAGAATGAAGGCATTCGCCATTAAACCATTTGAAAATTGCAACATAACCATAACCACCATTAACACTAAAATGATCCAAGATTTCTATTAAACAAGAATGCTTGAGTTCATAATATAAAGGAATTGCATCTTTCAGTCTCGATACTGCTTCGGAGGGTTCTCCTTGATAATCAACAGGCCTGGTACCAGCGTATTTAACAAACTTCTTCTGCCCTTCACTCTCCACTCCAAAACAGATATTACCTGAATCCTGTTGATCGAATACTGCAAATACATAACCTAATTTTAGTAGCCAACTAAAATCGATATCTTCCTTTAATTGAAATGTTACTTCGTCAATATTGTAAGTAATATGACTAATATTCATTTATTCCTCCTGAAAATTGATTTTTAAGGAAACTAACCTATTAGACTTAAGTAACATTAAATTATTCAAATCATTTGAACTATAATCCCTCAGTACTAATCTTTCCGTTATTATCTGCATCCTGAAATTCTTCCTTCCATAAAAAACCATCATTTCATCTAAGATTGTTGTGATCACGATGTCCCTTTGAATACTTATTGAAAGAAAAAAATAATCAACGATTCCAACAACTACAAAAGACATTACAATCAATTTGAAATTTCTGATAATAATAACAAAGCCTATAATAGACTCTTCTTAAGTAATCCAAAGCTTTCATGTTCCACCTAATTGTAATTTATTTACAATACGATACGATGGTATTTGGAAATTCCTTCAGTTGTTTTTGTGCAAATACGCCACTTAGCCGACTGAATGTATCCGGTGAATTTGCCTCCCTGAAATATCCCTTCCGTACCCCATGGCCGGGCTGGTTCCAACACCCAGCGTTGAATGCGATGTTGGGGTAATGATAATATTCCATCTATTAGGATCAAAATCACTTGTTCTTAATACAGAGTCTATATTTAACTCGCCATAGATATGGGGATATACTCCATTCACTAATGCTGCTCTAACTATCGTATCGTTTGAATATAAGTAAGCCATTTCTTGAAATTATTTACTTGATACTTCTTCATGATTAATATTCTTAATAATTTCTTTAGTACCATCTTCTTTTACCACCATTACTTCCACATCTTTAATAGGATTAATTGCATACCAAAACTTCTTATCCTCTTCAACATCAACGATTACCCCAGTTTCATCACCTGCATATACTTCGCTAATCGAATTGCCACTTATTGTACCAAAGTATATAAAAGGTGTTTGGTTCATTGAAGACCATTTCACTGGGGAATCCCATTCAGCCCCTATTGTCTGTATCCAACTCCATTGATTATCCTGTTTCTCAAAATAAGCTATAAAAATTTGCTCTCCATGTTTATTATTTTCTTTAAAAACTGCCACCACATCATCATGATGTACTACATTAAATTCCTTGTAAACAAGCTTGTAGAAATAATCTTGTTCCCCAATATGCATACGCTCCATCTTTTGATGAAAAAAAGTTTCAAAGGTTTGTTGCTGTGAACAACCAACAATTAAAAATATTAAAATGGCCGATATTGTTAAATATAAAAACTTCAATTTCAAATTTCCCCCTTATCAATTAATTCACAATAAATTTCATTGGATCTAATCTCTATTTCTATCAAACTAATTAATTCAATAAACTCTTCCATATGAATTCCTAAGTTTAGATGATTTGACTTATAGCTGATCTTCCACATAACTTGCGCATTCCTCACATTGAAGCGGCTTAAGTGACCGAAGGGAATGACAGCTACTCATTCAAACAGTACACATGTATCTTTAATTCCCATCATTTCCTTTAGAGTTCTACCTAATGAATATTGGTTTGGTTCATCCTTTTTTATGACACAGATAATATTTCCTGCTTCGCCATGAGATAGGTTAGTTAATTGTAAGTATTCATTATTATCGTAGATATATGATACTAGGTAATCACAATAGTCTTCAGCCTTGTCCTTCACATTTAGACCAACACCATACAATCTAACTTTCGTCCCTGTCCAAATATATTGACTATCATTTAATTCATCGAGAGGAATCCACCCATCAGTTTTCATATATTTATTCCTCCATGACAATTCTGTCAGTATGTTGCGTCAATGTATGAGTGTTCTGTTAAGTAGTTACGGACATCTATGAATCTTCTCCCTTTCTTGCCTTAAAAAAACAGTACAACTACAGTTAGAACCAGCTGTAAAAAATGAACTTTTCTCTTAATCTGCATCTCTTTCATAATAACGTTGCGCATTCCTGACGTCCAAGCGCTTAAGGGCCGTAGGTCCGGGTCGTCAGACTTAGCCGGTTGGATGTGTCGCCTGATTCCACTTCTCAGAAAATACTCTTGGTGACCGAGAAGCGTACGAATGTATCCGACATCTTCTAAACCATTTAATCAATTGTTTTTATAGGTACTTTTGTTATCCAATTTAATTTTTTTCCAAACTTCTCTTCTTTATGAACATAATAAATACTTGGATTTTTTAGCATTTGGATATCTCCCAAGTTACTTAGTGTGAATTTCATCATATAAGTTCCAATCTCACCTGGTACAGAGAACCCTATTTCATCTAGCTTTAACTGTTCACTCTTGATTTCATTATTCAGTATTACATAACTTTCAAAGTCTGTTCCAATGGAAGAAGGACTATATAAATTATCTTTCTCTATAAAGGAGAGATTCCCAAGTCCTTGAATTACTGGATAAATAAAATTAGACTTCGTTTCTTTTTTCGTTCGAGTTATTGCTAACTCTACTAGATACATATCCTTGTCAAACTTTTGAATTTCACTTTCAATAACTAAATCGTCTTTAGAAATTTCTGGCGATAAATTATAATAATAAACAAGTCCAATGATCACTATCATCAATAACCCTAGACTCCAGAAAATCCTTCTGTTGTTCATTGGGTTCCTCACTTTCTATGCTTTGGATATTTCGCTTAACTTTCTCGCATCAGCAACACACGATCCAGCTTTAGATTGCTCTTATCTTAAGTGGAATCTCCTGAATCTGCTTCCCCGAAATTGCCGCAGGCAGAGGCGACGCATTTTATGAATCTACACAATTCATTGTTTCAGGGGCAAGCAAAATTGAAGAGATGCTATGTATTCCCAAAATGTTTAGTAGGAAAATCAGGAACTAACTTGATAAAGTTAAATTGAATTAAGGCACCATGAGAAACCACCAACACCTTTTCTCCTTGGTGCTTCATCATTATTTCTTCTAAAAATTCTCCACCTCTTTTTTGGAATATCTCAATTGGCTCAAGTCCAAGATCTAATTCTCTACAACCTGTTCCCCACTTTTCTATTCGTTCCTCTTCAGTAGTACTTTCAATCAATCCTCCTGACCTTTCCCGAAGACGATCATCAAGGTGTATATCTACTCCTATAGCCTCCCTACAATAAGAGCAGTTTGCTTTGCTCTTGCTAAAGTACTTGAATAAATATGATTCCAATCCTCTGATCTTAATCTCGTCGCTAAAAGTTCTGCTTGATTAACCCCATCCTGATCCAGCGGAATATCAGAGTTCCCATGTGCTCGTCCTTCTTTATTCCAACTGGTACAACCATGCCTTATCAGTGCTATAGTCGCCATATAGTGCTCCTTCAATGCTCAGCCTATAGCAAGATTTGCAATGAAAAAAATCCATACAAGACAGACGCGTAAAGCAGAAAGAGTAGATGCTTAAACCAAAACTTTTAATCAATTCGAAATTAGTATTTATATTGAAAATCAAGACAACAGCTACAGTTTGTCTTGGTTTTTTTACTTTATTCCTGATATTCAAATAACTTAAGTGATCGTAGGAAAAGGGTCGTTAGACTTTGAGCTTAGCGAATATATTCAACAGCTCCTTGTTATATGTCGCCAATGCCAGCGTTGGACTGGACTGCATGGTGAAACACAGCTTCATTTTCGCGCCGTTCTTGATCTACTTTTCCCGGGTATCGGCTTAAGAAGTCTCAACTTCGTAAAGTAAAGACGGATACTGCTGACGCTTACCTTTTGGGAGAGTCGTAGGTTTAACTACTTTGCATATCAACCCGGTACTCCTGTGGTGTTATCCCAGTCCATTTTTTAAAAAAACGGGTGAACGACTGCGGCGTCACATACCCGATTAACGAACCGACTTCAGCCACCTTCAGTTCCTTTTTTTTGAGCAGTTCCTTGGCTTGGCCGATTCGCATTTCCTCAATATATTCTGACAGATTAACGCCCCGTTCCTGCTTGAACAGACGGGACAAATAGGAGGGATTGAAATGGATCACATCTGCCAATCGCACAAGTGATAGGTCTTGACTAATATTATCTTCAATATATGAGCACACCTTGTCGATGGCACTGGCCGCCCTCTTCTGCTCCCTGTTTTTTCTGATCGAGAAGAGGAAATTCGCATTGTCCTTCAAGAAGCCGAAAGCTATTTCCCAAGAACGGTGTTTCTCCAATTGTACTAAACCGTGCGCGCCTATCTGCTCATCTGCTTCCCACCTGTTGATATAAGACATAAGTATCAGTGCTACGGTGAAATACAACTCTGTGAGGTAAGGACTTCCCCTCTCCGATTCATGACCGGCAGGTTCGACCATCTCGTCAAAAAGCGTGAAAAATTCACCTTTTCTTCCAGCCTCCAAATGTGCGGTCAGCGTCTCGGATTTGTCGCGCAATGACCGGTCACGAACGGAGTCAGGCAATACAGGCTCCATTGGTAGCACCTTCTGGACCATCCGGTTTCCATCACCGACCCGGTAATGCTGGAATTGTCTTATTTTCTCGTATGAAAAAGGGAGCGAGACCCAGGCTGATTCTTCTACGCCCAGCGTAACGGCAACCATTATATCCAGTGATTCCAGACATGCTTGCTGAATTAATTCGAACGTTCCTTCCAGAAATATAACTGTCTGTTCAAAGGTGTCCGGTTTATCCGCGTATTTTTGCCGATCCGGCTGAATGAGCCAGATCAGATCTCCGTGTCGATCGATTATCCCGAGACAGACCGTCCTCTCCTTCAGCAGCCTCTCCGACAGAAACTTAACCGCGAGAGCTAACTCCTGGCGGTCGGCATACGATTGAGATGATTGCGGATAAGATAAACTGCCGAGTGCAATCAAAACGGGTATAGATGCATCCAGCGGTATGCGCAATTGCTTGAAATCTTCCTCCACATCCTGCTCAAGTTTGATACTATGGACAAGATGGCGGAAATACTCTCCTTGAGCCAATGTCTCAAGCGTATCCAGTTGCTCTCTCGATTGGCGGATTAGATTGTTCACCCTCATGGTGTCATCCAATTCCTTCAATGCCCGCTTTACGGCCTCAATCAGTTTCGGATACCCTTCGTTTTTCAACACATATTGAACACCCGGGGCTTGAATTGCCTGATAGACATAATCAAAGTCACTGTGTCCCGTCAGAAAAACCACTTTACACTGCGGCCAGTTCAGGTGAATTTTTTTCATCAGTTCCAGCCCATCCATTCCAGGCATACAAATATCAGACAAGACGATATCCACTCTCGTACTCCCCAGCAGACTCAGTGCTTCTTGACCGGAGTACGCTTTATAAAGATCCAGTTCGAGGTTCATTTTTCCAAAAATAACTGCAAGGCCATCCGTGATAATTTCTTCATCATCAACGATAAGCATTCTGTACATCAGTGTCGTCACCTCCAGCCAGTAGCAGGATTGTCACCTTAAGTCCCCCTAACTCACTTCGGTTGGCCCGCAATCCACTTTTCTCACCAAATGTAATGCGAATCCGCCGGTGAATGTTCACCATCCCCGTCGTCTCGGCCTGGTCCTGATAAACCTCAAGGGTCTTCTTCATTTTCTTTAATGCTTCATCAGTCAACTGTTCACCGTTGTCTTCAATAATAATGCGGATTTCGAGACCTTCCTGTTCAAAACGGACAATAATTAGGCCATTCATGATCTTTTTCTCAAGACTATGCTTGAACACGTTTTCAATAATAGGCTGAACAATCAATCGGGGGACAAGTACTGTCCTAAGCTCTTCCGGCAGCGGTTCAAAATGGACTTGAATCCGTCTGGAGAATCGCATGGCTTGAATTTCCGTATACATTCTTGCATGATGAATCTCCTGTTCCATCGAAACCACATCGGATGCATTTCTGGTCACAAATTGAAAATACTCGCCGAGAAGTGTCGTGAGCTGTTCGATTCGTTCTGTGTCGCCCGTTTTTGCCATGGTGTTGAGGATAAAGAAGCTGTTATACAAAAAATGCGGGTTAATCTGCGATTGAAGCTGTTTCAGCTCCGCTCTTTGCGCCATAATCTTCTGTTTGTATACCTGGTCGATTAAGGAGTGTAAATTAGCGGCCATCTGATTGAAGCTCTTGTACAAGTAACGGAACTCATCATTGGAGCCATGCGCGATATGAATATCCAATGCCCCTTGCTCCATTTTCCTGAAGCTCTTCACCAGGGTCAACATTGGCTTATGGATAAACTTGTAGGTGGATAGTGCAAAAGCAATAATGATGGCGAGCGCAGCTATGGCAAATACCCAGGCCCATATATAAAATTTTCTTATAGGGGTCTTAATGACCCCTTCCGGAATAATACGGTAAATGGACAATCCCAATTTCGATGAGCCAGCCTGAACAATATAATATTGGTCCCTATCAATCATTAACCTTTCGCCAGATGAAACCAAACGTATTTGCCGATGGTACAAAAACTGGTCGGCCTCCGCCAACGTCCCTGTCACGCTGGACAAGGCAACGGTAGCACTATCCGACAGCAGCAACGTGCCGCTGCCGGGATACGTGTTGAATTGTCCTAGCGCTAATTGAAGTTTTTGGGTATCAAGCTCGATCTCCACCGTGAACAATGGCTCCGCTCCCTTTATTCCCGCCTGCTTCATAGCGTTAAGAAAAAATCCTCCGTGCCATTCAATGATCTGGGAACCGCGTTCTCCAAAGACGGAGCGGATTTCATGGAAGCGTTCGGATTCAAATTCCCGCACTCCGCCAACGGCTGAAACCGTTCTGCCGATGGACAAGATATGGATTTTTACATCCTTAATATACATACTGCTGTTTTGAACGGTGAACAGCCGTTTCATCAGCGAATTGAGGTTCACCGTGCGGTCAATCGTCGTCAGCGTTTCCCAAGTCAGAGCCAGCTTGTTCAGATATTCATCCTCCAGCAGGCTGTACTGCAGCAATTTTATCCGGTCTATCTCATTTTCCATATCGTTTAGGTAGAATACGGTTTGAGCATTCGAAGTCTTCATAATGTCCGCGCTTGTGGTTTGCACGATCCATTGGTATAGATAGACCGCAAACAACAGAATAGGCAGCATAATCAGAAGAAAGGTCACAATCAATCGTAGAAATATCGTGTTCCGCAGCGAAAAGTCCTTTTGGAAAAACAATGCCGATACCTCCAAAGTAATTTCTTTCAATTATATCCCAGATTTAAGGAGACAAACAGATTATATTTGAAACCTTCCCACTGTCACCCTTTCACACTGCCGAGAACGATGCCTTTAACGAAATATTTCTGCAAAAACGGATATGCCAGAATGATTGGAAGCGAACCAAGAAAAATTTGGGACGATTTTAAGGTCCGGTCCGAAATAAGTGCCAGGTTGAGCATTGCATCGCGCGACATGTTCGACAGGTTCTGTTGGATTACGATCGTCTGAATATAACTTTGCAGCGGATAGTGGTCCGGACTCCCCATAAGTAGCAGTCCGTCAAACCAACTATTCCAATGCTCGACCATCGAAAACAAGGCAAGCGTAGCAAGTGCCGGCTTCGAAATCGGCACAAAAATGGACCACACAATCCTCCAATGGCCTGCTCCGTCAATGAGCGCTGCTTCTTCAAGTTCCTTCGGAATCTCCCGAAAAAAGTTAAGCAGCAGGACGACACTGAACACGGGAACCGCACCGGGCAGCACTAGCGCCCAGATCGAATCAAGCAAGCCGTACTCTTTGATAGTTATGTACCAGGGAATCAAACCTCCGTTGAACAGCATCGTAATAAAAAAGGTCCAGGCATAGATGCTTCGGAACCGGAGAGCATGCGATTCCTTTGATAACGGGTAAGCAACCAAAATGGTCAAAAGTAGATTCAGCGGAGTTCCGATGCCGATCCGCGTCAGAGAAACGAGCATAGATTGCCAAAATTCATTACGGCTCATCGTATACATATAGGAAGCAAAAGTGAAATCGACAGGCCAGAGTCTTACGTAACCTGCGGAAGCCGCCGCGCTTGAACTGAATGATACGGCTATGATATGAATCAAAGGCAAAAGGCAAAGCAGTGATACGAAGATCAGAAATACGGCATTCATTATGGAAATCCAGTCTAAGCGTTTTTTCTTGTGACTGACAGTTAATTCTGCCTGATTGGGCGCTAGCCTTTGCTCCAAGGTACTCCCTCCTCTAAAAAATCCGATATTTTGCAAACCGGTAGGCCAGTAAATACGAGCTTGAAATTAAAGTAAGCGATATGACCGATTTAAAGAAACCAACAGCGGTTGCCACGCCGTACTGCGCATCCAGCAAACCGATCCGGTACACAAAGGTGTCCAGGATATCACCGCTTTCATATACCTGCGGACTATATAAATTAAATACCTGATCAAATCCGGCATTTAACAATTGTCCCAAACTCAGTACCGACAAAAGCACGATGACCATCCGTATTCCCGGAATGGTGATATGCCATGTTCTACGCCAGCGGTTGGCACCATCAATCGTGGCCGCTTCATATAACCCCGGATCAATGCCGGTGATTGCTGCCAGATACACAATCGTCCCATATCCAAAGTTCTTCCAGACATCCGAAGCGATGAGTGTAAAGGGGAACCAGTCGTTGTCACCGAGGAAAAAGATCTTCGAAATTCCAAATAATCCAAGAAATTCATTTGCAATTCCTCCGGAAGGAGAAAGAATATCGATCAATATGCCTCCAAGTACAACCCAGGATAAAAAATACGGTAAATAAATCGCTGTTTGTACGGACCGTTTAATCACATTGTTCTTGAGTTCGTTCAAAAGCACGGCGAATATAATTGGAATAATCAGACCCAGAATAAGCTTGAGACTCGAAATAAACAGTGTGTTCCACAATATTTGCGTGAAACTCGGCAAGTTCATCACATATTCAAAGTTATCCCAGCCGATCCATTTCTGGTCCCCGAACAAACCCTTGGCAGGAATGAACTTTTGGAAGGCAATCACTACGCCCGCCATTGGAACGTACGAAAATAAGACTATCATCACCAATCCCGGCAAAAGCATTAAATGAAGCGGTAATTCTTTTAATAGTTTCGTTCTCATTTTTATCCTCCACATGTGCAAGCAAGAATGGAATGGAGGAAGAAACCGTTGATTTCTTCCTCCAAGGCAAATCATCTTTTAGTCGATTCGTACCATTCGTTGACCTCTTGCGTAATTTGGTCTCCACCCAGCTTTCCCCAATCCTTCACAAACTGGTCAAATTTCTCAATAGGCTCTCCTAAAATGATCTTGACGAACATCTCATTTTGCTGCTTATCAAGCGTCGTTTTGCGCTCTACCATTGTCGGAGTCGGAGCGCCGACGAATTTTTCCTGCAAGAACTGGTCGTTCTTAATGTACTGGTCGGCTATACCCATGGAACCCTGCTCACTGTAAATCCGCTCCCAGCCCCACAATGCGAAGCCTTCCTTCGATCCCGATGCATACGACTCTAACTTTTCCTGAATCGTCTTGGCTTCTCCCACCAGCTTGGAGAAATCACCAGCTTTACGGGCGGCATCAATCTCTCTGAAAGCATCTACATTCTTCGTAACTGGATATGGCGTTACCGGCGATAGTTGCCATACACTTTCAGCTTCCGGAGGCGCAAAGTACTTGCCGAATTCAGCAGTCTCGCCCCAGTTCTTCTCCAGATGCATATTGAACAATTTGATTACCGCTTCCGGGTGTGCGGCACCTTTCTTGACAGCAAAGAAACGGGTTGTGCTAAATTTAAGCGGCACCTTTGGCGTTTCCCCTGATTCAGAGACGATCGGGAATGCCTGCCACTGTGCATTTGGATCATTGTCCCGGTTGAGTTGAAGTGGCCAGATGGAGTTCCATTGCTCTCCGTATTCCATCCCAATCTTGCCTGCAGATATCAACTCGGAGACCTTGCCTCCGTCCTTAACCCCGAACTCCTGGTCCAACTGCCCTTTTTTGGCCATATCCTGTAACACCTGAAGCGCCTTCTTTACTTCAGGCTGAATGCTGCCATATACGAGCTTGCCCGTACCATCATCCACCCAAATATTCGGGTAGGCATTATATCCGGCCATAAATCCCTCAAGCCCCATTGCTCCACCCCATAAATCTTTGGTGAGTCCAAGACCAAAAGTATCCTTCTTGTCGTTCCCGTCCGGATCCTTCTCCGTAAAGGCTTCCGCTATGGCGAGAACATCTGCCATAGTCTTAGGCGGCTGTAACCCTAACTTCTCCAGCCAATCCGTACGAATCCAGATGTACATCGACCGTTCAATTGAAGATTCTAGATTAGGAATCGCCATCAGCTTTCCCTCGAAGGACGCTGCATCAAAAACGCTCGTTCCTTCTCCCGAGAGCACTTCTTTAGTGAACGGGGAAGCATATTTTTCGTACAACTCTGTCATATCTTCAATCTGGTCTGAATCCGCTAATTGCTTAAGCTGTGTAGCATTCACCGGAATGACATCCGGTAAATCCCCGGAGGCTAGCGTTACGTTAATTTTCTGAAGGTATTGATCTGAGGTGTCGTCGCCTTTAACGATCCAGTCATACTTTATTTTGATGCCTAGCTGATCCTCATACAATTGTGACCAGCGATTATCTTCGACGGTTTCGTCTTTCAGTACGCCCAGCACATTATTCTCCACGACATCGCTCAAGTGTCTGACAAATGATACTTCAATCGGGGGATCATATTTCCCAAGCGGACTCTCATCCACCACCACGTTCTGATTCTGATTCTGGTTATCCGTTGAATCCTTGTCCTTATTTCCGTTGTTGGACCCTCCTTCTCCAGAGCATGCGGCCAGCAACAGTGAAAACAACAGCAAGATTGAAGTTCTCTTAAACCAAACTGATCCATTCTTTATACCCGTTTTCATATTCAACCCCCAATTCAATTGTAGTCGCACTTTGGTTACGCTTTCATTATGGAGTAACTAATATTTATTAACAACGTTCACATTTTTACTTTACTTAACCTCCGTTGACCAAAACAAGCTCCTGATTCAGGCTGTAGTTCCCTTATTAGGCAGGGTTACCACCTGCTAAATGACATAACCTACTTGGCGCACACGTCCCTTCCCCATGTAATCGGCTCTCCCGATCTCGGAGTACTATGAATAGATCCGATTCCCTAATCGCCATCAGCTTTCCTCTTTTTCGCTTGTCGAGCCTACCTACTCCTTGGAGTAGGAGCTCTTAGGGACTCCCAAGTTCCTGACTCATCTCTCCATACATGACACGACAGACCCTCCAGAATCTTACCTCCAAAAAAAAAAAAACGCACTTCGTATTTTCTTTTAACGTTTCTCTTGCTTGGACTTCCGTGACGTTAAACACGTCGTCTGTTCTTTGTTCTTTTTCCCGAACTACATTGACGAGACTGAATATACTTCAGGAGGTACATCTCCTTTTGGCACCTACATGGCTCTCTGTGTACACTTCACTTAGCAGTTACCTGTGTCAGCGCAACACTCGATAGAGGTAGTTGGTTAGACCTTGCCCCACAAGGAATTTCACCTCTTCAGATGAGCCAAGCTTCTTGGCGTACTAACGGTTTGGCATTCCTGACGTTCAAGTGGCTTAAGTGACCGAAGGGAACGGGTCATTAGAATTAGACAGTTACATGTGTCACCTGATTCCACTTCTCCGAAATCCCTCTTGGTGACCTAGGAGCGAAAGCGACGACTTAGGAATGTTCTGTTTAAGTGATGTTGTGGCCTTCTTCGAATTCACTTTCATATATATGTAAGTTTCCTTTATGTCCCTAGTCTAACTCCTCTTCGAATTAATACTCAAATTGATCAAGGTTATGCGTAACAATAATCATACCCACCCAAAGAACAGGGATATCAGATTCAAATTCCTACATAATAAATACATAATTGCAACAAAAGGTAATACACGCAAACGTTGCATATTGTTACTTGGGAGAATGATAAATAACAATATTGCCAAAAACAAATCAAAGCCTTGAAGTAGAGAATGAGTATGATAGAAGCCATCTCCATTTATCAAAAGTAAAACTATCGGAGGTGCTGAACAAAAAGCAGCAATCCAACCACTTCCGCGGGCATACCATATAATATACGCACAAATTGGCGATAACACAGCAAAAATACCCCAAGCAAAAAAATAATATTTAGGGAAGAAACCAAACAATACAGTAGAGAAAGAATAATACGCTACCAGCATTCCTACGAAGAATATAAATACATGTAGTGCCGCAGCTTTGGGAGAACGACTCCTCGAAGCGAGAATTGTGCCTATTAGAACCCAAATTCCTAGACTGGTTGTGATTTCTCTGATAATAGTTAATCCATATGTATAAAATCTATGTATAGTTTTACTGTCTGCGTTAATGGAAACAGTATCCGCATATTTAGCCAAAAAACCCAATATTAACCCTAACGAAAATACAAACAATACACGAAGTAATTTTTGCTGTATTGTAAAGTCTAAATATGACCTCACTCTTATTTGATTCATCCTGTCCTTCACGCTTATTCTCACTTCCCAACTATAAAAATATTTGTTTTCTAAGATAATCGATCTATTCGGTTTAGTTGTTTTAAACTTTACCAGAATTTCACATAACGTAATATCTGCGGCACCCTTCGCAGATTCTTCCCCCACATCTGTATTCATGACGCTCTTTATTACATTCGTGAAATTTGTAAACATTCCCTCTTTCCACTCGCTTTTATCCATTAATAAGCGCAAAAAAAGCCACTTTCGTGGCTTTACAACTGATGATTAATTTGACATTATAATGGCATTATTCTTACTGTCCCATGTTACTTGAATACCGGACAACTCTAGGATGTTTCGCAGTGGGAGCATGACGGTTGTGCCTTGATACATGGATGGTGTAATGGTGATCGCTTTTCCATTCACTGTCGCTTGGTTGGTCAGTGGCTTGTGAGTTATCGTTCGACCACCTATGATGATGGTTGTCGTCTGTGTTTTATTGTTCCACTGTACTTGAGCTCCTAACATTTCTAAACATTCTCTCATCGGTATGAAAATACGTGAATCGACGATTGCAAGTGGATTATTTAGTTTTCGTTCTTCACCATTTATAACTACTTTGCCCTCAAAAACCTTAAGTCCCAATACATACCCATTCTTCTCTGCAATCTGCTCAAACGTTAGGTTAGAAGAAGTGATAACGGCATATGAGTTTACTTTCACTTGTGTGAACAGTTCATGTATCTCAGCATTGTGCATGCGAATGCACCCAGCACTGACATACTTACCAATCGAATTTTCATTGCTGTTTCCATGTATGGCATACGTTGTTCCCATGGTACCATTTACTTCTAGTCCGATCCACCGATCCCCCAATGGATTGCGCGGGTCTCCTCCAGGAATTTTTTCTTTGTAATACGGTCTATTTTTGATTTTGTTCGCTATCCTGAATTTCCCTTCAGGAGTTAGTTCGGGATCCTTTCCAGTGGCAACCGCATATTCCTTTTCCAATTTCCCATCCCTAAAGAAAGCCAATGTATTGGTCTTCTTATTCACCACAATTAAATCCGAACTGTGTGAACTTGCACTTGCTGCACTTACTCTTTCTGCAAATGGATTGATCCACAGCAAAAGAATTACAACTGTAAACGCAAAAATGCGTTGAACATAATGAGACAGTACGCACGACCTCCTTTTTTAACTAATATATTAATGTAAAGTCCGTCCTACAACACATATCCAAATCAATATATGAGACTTTATTTATATTTGAAAATGAGTTCACCCAATAACTAAACAAATGACTTGATTCCAGACAATTAGGGTATAAGAATAGAATATGCGACAATAAATCACATCAAACAAACACTAGGGGCAGCTGATAAAATATGATTACTCACATGACATACATATCCGATGGTCTGAAGGTAAAAGGGTATCTTAGCTTCCCTTATGGTTATGACCTACCCATCTCAGAATTGGAAAGCCTTATTCATCAATCCATAGGTTCTACTACGGATCTTCCAGTGACAAAGTTATCCTGCTCATATCCTCCAGCACAACAAGATATTCGATCTAAGCAATGGCCTGTATTGATCTATTGCCGTGGAGGCATAGGTAAAGTAGGACGAGTTAAGATCGACTGGCTCGAGCAATTTTCAAATTACGGTCATATTATCTTTGCGCCCACCTATCGAGGGAATGAGGGTGGTGAAGGTCGTGATGAATTCGGGGGGAGCGATCAAGAAGATGTTCTATCCGCCTATCGCCTTCTCGAGAGTCTCCCTTTTGTAGATGCCAATCGCATTTCAATTATGGGATTCTCACGAGGTTCAATCAATGCCACACACACAACAGCAACCCTTTCTAACGTTCATAGATTAATCTTGTGGGGTGGGGTGTCGGATCTCGCACAAACTTATGAAGAACGAATCGATTTACGTAAAATGTTAAAACGCGTTATTGGTGGTACACCCACCAGAACACCAGAATCCTATAAGAAACGCTCCCCTATCGATATGATAGAACAGATTCATTGCCCAGTGCTGATCATGCATGGCACTCAGGATACTCAGGTCGATTTCAGTCACGGTCTTAATATGTATAACAAGCTTATGGAAGTAGGTGTACCCGTTGAACTCCATCCGTTTGAAGGGGGCGATCACCATCTCCCACTCAACACTCATCTTGGCGCCATTGAACGAATGTTTCAGTGGATAGGTCAATAACATATAAGGATATCCTTTACCCATTTCAATCTCCATTTTACTAGGAACATAGTTCCAGTCATACAGTCTCAGGTCTCATTTTTATAACCGCATCATTTCTCAGTAGTGGTTGATTCCTTGATTACAACATAATCGGTATGATGATGAAATGAACACATTAATTTAACAAATATAGATAAGTTCTTCTGTATAATAAAATAACAGCTAATATAATCAACAGATAGATCGGAGTGAATGAGATGAAGGCAATTTGTGTTTTTGCAGGCTCCAATCTAGGAGAACGTCCAGAGTATCAACTCAAGGCAGCTGAGCTTGGCAACTATATGGCCCAAGAACAATATCGCTTAGTCTATGGTGGGTCCAATATGGGCCTTATGGGTGTGATTGCAAATACCGTACTCGCTAATGGTGGAGAAGTGACGGGCATTATGCCCAAAGGGTTATTTAAAGGCGAAATTGTGCATCAACAATTAACCGAATTAATTGAAGTTGAAGGCATGCACGAGCGCAAAGCCACGATGGGGAAATTAGCAGATGGGTTTATTGCCCTTCCCGGAGGATTCGGAACATATGAGGAACTATTCGAGGTTTTATGCTGGTCTCAGATTGGAATACACAGCAAGCCAATTGGAATTTTAAATGTTAGTGGTTATTTCGACCCACTTCTGAACATGATCAATTACAGTGTACAAGAGGGGTTCTCTAACACTTCGAATCTAAGTCTAATCAATGTTTCTAGTGACCCTATAGACCTTATCCAACGCATGGAACACTATGTTCCACAAGTGATGGATACCAAATGGAAACAGCTCAATTAGCAGCAATCTAGATCTCAATAATTCGTGGAAGCTACAATAGGAATTCCAGAGCAATATGCGGACGTCAATGGTATGGGAAATCCTCAGATTCCCATACCATTGACGTCCGCATTTATATATTTAAAAGATTCATTATTTTAAATTTAATTTTAAATTTGTGATAAAAATCACTAACTATTATATGAGATATGATATATTTGATTTAACTTTAGCATACATACCCTTTTAGGAGATGAAGATATTATGAAGAAAGTATTTATCTTAGGTGGAACTGGATTTCTAGGCTATTACACTACTAATGAGTTGTTGAAAAGAGGGTATAAAGTATCTTCCATATCCCTTCCTCCTTTTCCAGATGAGAACTTATTTCCTGAAGAAGTTGAAACGCTCTTAGGCGACCTGAATACATATACCGATGATCAAATCATGGAATTATTAGATGGGGTATACGCTTTTGTCTATGCAGCAGGAGCTGATGAGCGAGTTGTTCCACAAGCACCGGCAAGCAAGTTTTTCTATGAAGCTAACGTCCTTCCTACTCAAAGAATAGCTAGACTAGCGAGAAAAGCGGGCGTGAAAAAATTTGTCTTGTTTAACTCGTACTTTTCGCACTTTTCCGAAAAATGGATAGATTTAAACTTAAAAGAACATAATGCTTATCCACGTACACGCCTATTGCAAGAGGAAGTTGCGATCATGGAGGGCGAAGATAAGATGGATGTCATGAGTCTTCGTCTCCCTTATATATTTGGTGTAATGCCTGGACGTACTCCACTCTGGACGATGTTCATTGATCGAGTCAAAGGTAAAGACTTGGTTCCTATTCAACAGGGTGGTACAGCAATGGTAACTGCGAAGCAAGTAGCAGAAGCAGCTGTAGGCGCAATTGAATTTGGCCAGCATAAAGGTAAATACGCCATATGTGACACAAATATGAAATACAGCGAGTTCTATCAAATGATTGCCGACGCATTACAACAATCCAACAGCAAAATTCAGGTCGTTCCGCTCGAATCCATTAAACCAACGATGGAGCAATATGATATTCAAACAGAAGCTTCCGGCAAGGAACATGGTATACATTTGAGCTACATCGCAGAAGTACAAGACCGTGACGCTTATCTAGATCCAGAAGATACAATGCCTATCCTACAGTACAAAAAAGATGATATCCGCGTTTGGATCAAGGAAACATTGAAAGCCTGTGTCGAGGCTAGTCAATAATTATATATATCCCATCTACTCATATGGAAAATTTGAAGGTCACTTAAGGTAACAAGAGCCCATAGCAAATGGGCTCTTGTTTTTTGAAGATTGTATCCATTATGAACCCAATTCATACGCTTTGAAATTGATCCCCCCATGATTTTGCGAGTATGCTGAATATATGTCATGTTATTCATAGTCCCATTAGTTCTCCTGTTGGATCAATCATCAATACCACCCCACCGAATACACCTCCCGTACCTAAAAACAACTGTAAAATAAACAATATCCACGATTGTTCATGTTTAGATTTCATGACCTAACTCAACTCCCTCACTCCTAATTCAGTCTACAATATTCCATTTATTTGTAAATTTGGCTCTAATATATTTCTTCATGACTTCGGTTGAATGTTATAATTGTTACACTCATCATGATGGGGTTTTGAGATATCTCTATACGAACCATTTTACGTCAATGCGTTAAAGCAAATACTTGCATTATATTATCTTTCGTGCATATAATGATAAAAATTTGATGTGAAATACAGACCATGATGGAGACAAGTAATCCACTGCACCCTAACAGGGACGGTACGCCATAGATTGAGAGCGAACCGATAGGAATTGCAAGGATGAAATTCACTCCAGAGTCGACTTCCTGAACGCACCCGGGTTGCAGTAAGGAAGTCCGGCACACGCCGTTATCCGTGTTAAGTGAGAAACCAAAACATTTGGCTGTCTAACGAGGGTGGTACCGCGGAATTTTCCGTCCCTTGCAAGACGGCTTTTTATTATTTTATATGGAGGTTATGTGGAAATGAATGAACAATTGGATCAATTACGAGCAGAACTTAATAAGGTGAATAGTACATTGTTGGAGTTATTGAACGAGAGAGCGCGCATTAGTCATGAAATTGGTGTCGTGAAAGAGAAACAAGGCGTACCTAAGTTTGACCCTATTCGTGAAAAAGAAATGCTAGAACAACTCATAGCTAGTAATCAAGGTCCTTTCGACAATAGCACCATTAAACACTTGTTCAAAGAGATATTCAAAGCTTCACTTGACGTTCAAGAGAAAGAACATAAGCGTACCTTATTGGTCAGCCGTAAACAGCATCAATCTAATACGGTCATTCCTCTAAAAGGAAATACTGTTGTCGGAAATGGCTCTCCCATTATGGTCGCTGGCCCTTGCTCTGTAGAATCTATGGAACAATTACGTACAGTAGCAGCGGCTCTTAAAGCAGCTGGTGTTACGGTCATGCGTGGTGGTGCATTTAAACCCCGCACTTCGCCGTATGATTTCCAAGGACTTGGTATCGACGGATTGAAGATGCTCAAAGAAGTTGGCGATGAGTTCGGTCTTTCGATCATCAGTGAGATTGTCCATCCTGCTCATATGGAGATTGCAGCCGAGACGATTGATGTGATCCAGATTGGTGCTCGTAACATGCAGAACTTCGAGCTATTAAAAGCCGCTGGAGAAGCCAAAATTCCCGTTCTATTGAAACGTGGCCTTGCCGCAACCCTTGATGAATTCATTCATGCTGCAGAATATATTCTTTACCATGGTAATTCTCAAGTCATGCTCATCGAACGAGGTATTCGTACGTATGAAAGAGCGACACGTAACACATTAGATATTTCAGCGGTTCCGTTGTTGAAGCAAGAAACCCACTTGCCTGTCCTAGTCGATGTGACACACTCTACAGGTCGTAAGGATATATTCCTACCATGCGCTAAGGCAGCACTCGCTGCTGGTGCCGACGGCATTATGGTTGAGGTACATCCCGATCCAGCGACAGCTCTATCCGATGCGAATCAACAGCTCGATATTCCACAATTCAACGATTTCTGGAGTGGGCTTCTAGGATCAGGTTTGTTTACTTCTTCGAAATAAAACTGAGAAACAAATAAGAAATGGATAGAGATCTCAGAATATATCTGAAGTCTCTATCCATTTCTTTTTGTTCATTAAGAATTACATGACAACCTTAGGTGCATATCCTCCTTCGGAAGCCAAACACCTAGCACCGTTTATAGTAATTAGTAACCTAGTAAGCTCTTATTCTTCTGGAAAATGTCATTTGCCATTTCCGTATACCGCGTACTACCATTCGCTTCGACCTGTGCCTTATATTTATCCCACGTATCAAGACTTTCTTGACCCGTAATGAACTTTAATGTCATCGTCTTCACGTAATCAATAAGCGGCGTTGAGATGAGATTCATCTGTTCTGTTTCCTCAACCGAACCCATGATAGGAGGCTGTAGCTTGCGCGGCTCCCGTGTCGTCTGGGTGCGATTCGTATAGTCCTTCTCACCTTCCGACATCTTGGACATCTTCAGTTTTGTGTCACCACCGTATGCAAAGACACCATTAGCGAATCCATAATCTACGTTTAATTGCTTCGCAGCACCCTCATTTAATCCATTGAAATAGATATCCTTATTGAGCACAATGTTATCTTCCGCATCCTTGGTATAGGTTTCCCCTTCTACGCCCCACAAGGTTAGTGTCTGGCCTTCATTAGAATACCAGAGCCAGTCGACGAAACGAAGCATCTTGATAAATCCTTCTTCTCCAAGACCGTCAAGCGCGTTCTTGCTGATCATAACGCCGTTCTCTAGACGTGAGGTTTCGTTTTGGAGCTTACCCTTAGGTCCGCCAGGAGCAGTGATCATGTATAGCTCGCTTTTCGGATCTGCCATCTTGGACTTGAAATCCGACATAACCTGGTAGTTACCGTTAATTACGAGGCTATCTCCCTGGAAGAACTTAGCCTTTGCAATATCGTCCTCTTGTGTGAAGGATTCAGGATCCATAATCTTATCGCTCACGAGTTTATTGAAATATTCAAGGTATGTCTTGAAGTCGTCCGACGCATCAGCGAAAATAAATTGTTGCTTGTCGTGGTCGTAGACCAGGCCGTTGGCTATTCCCCATCCTCCGGTGACGCCATATTGAATGGCGGCGATATTCAGGGTAGATTCACCCTTCGATTGATCTGAGAAGACATATGGCTTCCCAGTAAATGCTTTCACTTTCATCATAGCTGCAGCGAAATCATCGTAAGTCCAGTTGGCTTGTTGTCCCTCGACGTCTACACCAGCCGCTTCGAATACGTCCTTGCGGATGATATAGGAATATCCGCCTCCCGCAATTTCCCACATTCCTGGAAGGACGTAATATTTCCCATCATCCTTCATTTTAGCTTTTAAATCTTCTTCCATGCCCCAATCTTTTATGGCTTTCGTGAAGTTCGGCATGTATTGCACCCAATCACTGACAGCTACAATCTGGCCCGTTGATACAAATGAGGATTCATCATACGTCTTAGGAATAATGTATGGCGCATCTCCACTGTTCACCAACAGAGACTTTTGATTCTCATATTCTGTTCTAGCCGTAGTCGCCAGATCGAAGGTTACGTTCGTTTTTTCTTGAATAGCGCTCCAAAGTCGCCAGTCCTTATTATAAGGATAGTTCTCGTGGTCGCTGTACATCAGGGAGTAGGTTACCGCTTCATTGGAATGGAACGTCTGTCCTTCCCCAAATTTGTAATCCGTTGCTACATCCGAACCCTCTTTCGTACCTTTACTATTCGATGGAGCAGGTGTTCCATTTTTGGAGGCGCCCTCATTTCCAGACGAACTACATGCTGCCGTCAACGCGACCGTCATTACCAACATCATCATTAGTGTTGCTTTACTGAATCTACTCATAACGTACCTCCCTTTATTAGCTCCTGTGTTTTTATATAACGAAAAAGGCAGTAGCCCTTCCGATTATATCGGTTACCCTTTTACTGCCCCAATCATCATCCCTTGTACGAAATACTTCTGTACAAAAGGGTATATGCAGATAATTGGCAACGAGGTGAGAACCATAGCTGTCGATTTGACGCTTGCTGCGATTTGGCTAGCTTGCTCCGACGTGGCCCCGACTTCTGCCGGACTGACCGCATTGTCAATAATTTGTTTCAAATATAAAGCGACTGGCCACTTCTCTTTCGACTGCAAATAGAGCGAGGGGCCGAACCAGTTGTTCCACATACCGACCATAACGAACAGCATAATCGTCACCAGGATCGGCTTCGATAAAGGAAGAACAATTCTTGTGAATATCCCGAACACACCGAGACCGTCGACACGCCCCGCTTCTTCCAATTCGTTCGGTAATCCGGCAAAGAACGTCTTCATCAATATGACATTGAAAGCACTGATCGCCCCCGGGACGACAATAGCCCAGATCGTATCTCGCATGCCCAAAGTCTTCGCGACCAGAATGTAGTTCGGAATGAGACCGCCCCCGAAATACATCGTAAACAGAACAAATGGAATAAAAAACTTATTGAGGCGTAGTCTATCTTTTGATAGAGGATACGACATTACAGCCGTTGCAGTAACCGCGATAAGCGTACCTACCACGGAATAAACAATCGTATTCCAGTAGTAGCGGAAAAAGTCTGGCTTACTCAGTATGACTTCGTATGTTTTGGTCGTGAATTCAACAGGAAAGATCGTCACTTTCCCAGCATAGATAGCGGCTTCAGAACTAAAGGACTGCGCCACGAGATAAATGAATGGATATAATGTGAAGAAGACTATCAACATCATGAATAATCCATTAATAATATTGAACGCGCTAAAGGTTGAGGTTCGCTTCACCAAAGATCGACTCCTTTCTACCACAAGCTGGATTTCGTAGTTCTCTTCGATACTTCATTTGCGATTGTTACCAATATCAGTCCTATGACGCCTTCGAACAAACCTACCGCCGTCGCATAACTGAAGTTGCCTCCAGTGATACCCATTCGGTAGACATATGTGGAGATAACATCAGCCGTTTCATAAGTCAGAGGATTATACAAGAGCAATATTTTCTCGAAATTCGAACCTAAGATACTGCCGATATCTAGAATCAATAGCACCATAATCGTCGGTAAAATACCAGGAATCGTGACATGCATTGCCAATCGAAACCGGCCCGCTCCATCCATCTTCGCTGCTTCATAGAGTGCCGTATTGATGCCAGTCATCGCCGCCAAATATAGAATCGTTCCCCAGCCAAGACTTTGCCAGATGCCGGAGGTGACGTAAATCGTCGGAAACCATTCCGGTAATGAGATGAAAGAGATCTTATCAAGCCCGAGTAAACCCAATACATAGTTGATAGGTCCCGTTAAGGAAACTATTTCCTTAACCATCCCAGCCACGATAACCATAGAAATGAAATGGGGAAGGTAGGATACGGTTTGTACAAATTTTTTCCACCTGATTCTTCCCAATTCATTCAGTAGCAGTGCGAATACCAAGGTAATCGGAAATTTAACCAGGAGATAACTTACGCTTAAGCTTAAATCGTTGAAGAAGGCTCTCCAGAACGTCGGATCCTTCATAAACATCTCGAAGTACGTAAACCCAACCCATTCCGACCCAAAAATATTCGGTCCACCTCTATACTTCCGGAATGCAATAATACTTCCAAGCATAGGTACATACTTGAAGATGATAAAGTAGATTACAGGTATAACTAAGAACGAATAAAGCTTCCATTCCTTTCTAACGTGTTTCCAAAGTGAACTTGTACTTACAGCCTTGTCTTGCGCATGAGCTGCCATTCCGTCATCACTTCCTTACGAGAATTTTCCCTAGCAGGACTCGGTTCTAACGTTTCTGTCGCTCCATCAATGTATAAGAGAAACCGTCGACCATCAATGTTCAATAACAATAATGATGTACATAAACAAGGAAATCACGAGTGACATTTTGAAACGAATGGGCCCTTTCTAGAATCAGATAAAAAAAGATGACCTCCAAGCCGTCGGAGGTCATCTGTCTATATATCGTTGATATGCAGCTTGTTTTATTTCTAAGATCCGTTCAATCCCCAATAGCTTCAGTTGCTTCACCATATCGTCGTACACATCGATAGAGTTCACACCCAGAATGATTCGAAGTTCCACTTCTTTTACGTACTCATCCACCCCGTCCATCAGTGTAGCTAACTCGCTGGCCTCGTCCGACGTTGGCGTAATCGGTGGCAACAAATAATCTTCATGCTTCGTATTTCTCCATACTTCAATGGCCTGATTTGTTTCTTCGAACTTCCATTCGAGTTGTGAATCATGTTGTATCATTGGGAAGTTCGTTTGGTGGGCATATTGAAGCATCGTCTGATCACTAGATAAACCATCGGGATTCGCTACGACCAAATCGGTATACTTCCGTTCTCCCTGCTCCATTGTATACGTAATACCTTCGATGCCGAACGTGTTCAGCAGGCTTCCTTCTACCGAATAACCGTAATCTAACCACCGAACTGCTGCTTCTAGGTTTTTCGTCGTGGACTTGATCGCTGCCGAACTAGTACCTGCATAAGCGTTGTCAAGCTGTCCGAATTTCGGGATTTCCCCTTTTCTCAACGTTGGGTATGGGGCTGCAATATAACGAGCCGTCGGATCATTAAATAACATCGTGAGATTATATTTCTCAATGTAAGAAAACCAGCCAATGGTTGCTCCGCTTACCCCAGAAGTCATTTTTTTGTCCACGGATTCCAAATCTAGTACGGCAAAATCTTTATCGATCAACCCTTCCTGATACCACTTAGCCATCGTCTCCAGATATTCCCGATATTCCGATTCTAGATAACCGTACTTTACCTTCCCGTCTTCCATATAAAAATTCCCCATAACACCGAAAGCGCCTGCGAAACCTGCCGTTCGTTCCCCCATGAATAGGGTTCGGAGCGTCAACGGTGCCGTCGCACCCTTCTTCTCTTTGAATGCCTTCAAGGTCTCGTACCACTCATCCATTGTTGTAGGGATCGGGAGTTCCAATTCGTCAAGCCAATCCTTACGAATGATCGGTCCCCCGTACACCTTACCCACCTCCGAGCGAATGAATGGAAACGCATAATAGATACCACTATCCGTCTTTACCATCTTATCAATCTCGGGGTTTTCTTCTAACACACGCTTGAAATTCGGCGCATACCGATCGATAACGTCGTTCAGAGGAAGGATATACCCCTGCTGAATAGCTCGTTCGGGACCTCCGGGAAATTGAAGCCAGTTATTCATAAAGATGTCTGGTAAGTTCCCAGAGGCAAGAAGATAACTGAATTTATTGTCTTGCATGGGGACACCACCGAGATGTCTAATCGCAATGCCTGTTCGTTTCTCATATTCCTCGTCAATCGGTCCCTCATTCGGTAGCCCCATATCGGCAAATTCCGTCATTAACGTTAGCTCCGGAACTCCTTGCATGGGATATTCGAACGCATCATCGGAGGTTGCGGGAAAGTGTTGTTCTCGAATTGCACTCTCTGACTTCGTCAACGATCGCTCTTCCGTACTTTTCCCTTCTAAGCATCCGGACGTGAATAAGATTAAGCAGACGATCGCGATTCCATTCTTCCTCAGAAAACCCAAATTGCGCACTCCCATGGTAATTAGGCTCCTTTCAAAGACATTCTGTTTCTTCATCTGTTACTGGATTGTCTTGTATTTCCCTGGTGTGATCCCTTCATACTTCTTGAATACACGAATGAACGCATGACCACTTGTGAATCCGACCCGACCTGCTGTCTCATCAATACTCGCTCCTTCTAGCAACAGCGCCTTGGCAGCTTCAACACGAGTCTGACTAATATAATCGTGTAGCCCCCGACCTATCTGTTCACGGAACAATCGAGATACATACTGCGGTGTCAATCGGAATTGTTCCCCAATCAGTGACACGCTTAAGTTCTTATCGTTGTAGTTCTCCTGCACGAATCCCACAATTTTCTCACCGATCCCTGCGCTCGTCTGTACATTCTGCTTACACCGAAGCACAGTGCATATCCGATCAAATATGTCGAGAAGCTCTTGATGGAATTCCATCTTCGTTGAGCATGACAACAGTCGTTTTAATGGACGCCATTCATCCCAAGCCATACCGGCTTGCTCTTGGTCGGGAATCGTCTTGATCAGCGTAGTCGCTACATCAACCAGGACACACTTCGCGATTTCATACGACGTTTCCCTCTGGAAAGCTTGTTGTATAACGTTGTCGATCATTTGCTTCGCCTTCTCGAATTCATCGGCCTTTAAGTAATTGATCAGAATCATCTGGTCGTTCACCGTGAAGAAATAACTACTCTCGCTCGGTTTGATATCCCCGTACCAGATCAACATCCCTTCTCCTAACAGCATACTGAATTCTTGGGCTTCCAAAGCCTGAATATACGCCTGATGTACACCATCCAAGCCAGTTTGAAGCTCACTCCCTACCGTCGTAAAGCGAAGCTTATACCGGACCGTAATGAATTCGCAAGCTTGCGCTAAGTTTTCCTCTATATCCTCTTTCCATTGCTCCTCACGATCCGGATCGACGTTTACAACCGCTGCGAGTGTTCCGTCTACATCCGTGAAATGTAACGTTAGGCAGTCACCGACCGAATCCGCAATGATATTGGACACGATAAACTGAGACAAGGTTAGATCTTTTATCCCCCCCTCCTCGCTATCGATATAAAATAACAGAACGGCGAAACGATCGGACGTCCAAGACAAATTGTGAGTCTTCGCCAGCTCCGACGACGGAACGTTCCGATCCACCTGCCCCTTTAACAGCCTCCCTAGGTAGTAATTCTGCAAAACCCGAAGCTGTTGAACGTGTTTATTGTTCATATCGTCCCTCTCTCGAATTGTCGCGAGCACACTTCTCCGAATGAACATATATTCGTCCATGTCCGGTCCAGTCCCTTGCAAGGCACTCCGGGAAAACACACTCACCAGTTGTTTTACAGGATCATAGTTTTTACGAGCGAAATAATAAATGACCACGCCACCGATTACGCAGCAAAGTAAAAGCCCAAGTATGTTCATCGTACGAATGGTCCTGGCACGCTCCCAGAAGACGTCGGTTGGAAACACACTGATATACTTCCAACCCGTTGTATCAGACGACTCAATCGTTACCATCGATTCAATTCCTTGAAAAGTGTCGGTAAAGGTGCCCGTCCCGTGGTCGTTCCATTCTTGGTACGACGATAGATTTATTGTAGAATCCTCAGCGTTCTGAAACAGGATTTGGTTATTCGTATCCATGATGAACACTTGACCTTGTTCCACCCAATCGATGTTCGCTAGCAGAGTCATAATCTTCTCAGTATTAAGCGGTATTATAAGCGTTCCGGCCGAGTCACCCTCCGTTTGCATCTGCAACGACCGAATGTAGGATGGGGTATATGCGATCTCACCTTGGTTCTCAACTGGAATCGATACATAACCTTCAGACTGAGATCGGTTGATCAACTCAAGCCAGTCCTTGTAAGTGAACGTATTCGTCTGATGTTTCATTTCGTAAAATAGCTGATCCTTTACATATGTTTCGCTAGAGAGTACGGATTGCAGAGGTTTTGAATAGAGGTATATTCCCTTAATAAAATCGTTAGTGGATAGCAACTTGTTCAGTTCTTGTTTCATTCCATATATAGAATAGGCACTTTCATTTGCTGGCGAAGTTAACAATCTCCGTACATCCGGATGAATGGATAGCTGAGTGGCCAAACGCTCAGTCTGAATTAGCTCTGCGTCCACGATATATCTCACTTGCAACAGCATTGCACTGCTTGCCCTCTCGATCTCGTATTTCACGATTCCCCTAGTCTGGCTGTAAATGATGACACTAAGAATAACGGGTATGCATAAGATCACGGCGTACGACACGATCCATCGAAATGCCACACTTCGCGTGAAGTTTCTTCTTCCCCAATTCAATTCATTTCCCCCTAAGCCGCTTATCATGATGTTCATTCCTCTAATGCGGTAATTGTTCAAGAAATTGTACTGATTCTATTACGGAAAATAGATCTTCTGTTTGGAAGAGATTTTCAATACACTCACTCTACCAATCTAATTGGTGAAAGTGCCATTCGGATGTCTATGATCATCAAGTGAACTCTACCACTCTTATTGAAAGCGTTTACAGTATTAAATTTAACAATATTTACCTTACTATTCTATTTAAAAATTAAAGTTTATACTTTAAAAAATATAGTACTTTTAGAATTCACTCAAGATAGAAACGATACAACTATTTATAATTAAATAGTCAAAAGCCATGATGCTCAACGAAAGTTGAAAATCATGGCTTCTTCAAGTGTGGAATTATTGCGTGACATACTTGCGTGTTCCTATGAATGCGGCAATATATCCGTATCCCGTTCCTTCACAAGAAGCACCTCGCAAAATCGATCGACCTATAATACTGACTCGAAAGAAAATAGATTTCTGACAATGTCAGATGCTCTTTTGTAATTTTTTTTACTACTCATCCTTTAACCGTCGTTGATACAAAACAATAGACACAATCGTTAATACAATCGTCCATGCCAAAATAATGAGCAGGGGTTTTAATAAATCTCCCGTCGTAAAGCCTGTATTGCTTATATCTAGCAACTGCACAAGTTGACTGCTTGGTACATACTCCAGCACTTTAAATATCGGATAATCCTTCACTAGTAACGATCCCCATGGTGCCGCAGTGAATACGATCAGCACAGGAAACACAGATAATGATGCTTCAAGCACCGTCTTGGAGAATAAACCACATATCGTCCCGGCTGCTGTGTATAGAATAATTGTAAGAATGATAGCTACCAGAAATGCCCATATTGGTGCTGGATCATAGCCAAATATATATGTAACAACAGCCAGAACGACAGAAGACATTACAAAGACTAGAGCACTTTTGCCGATTAAAACATCCATGGCCGTGGCAGGAGTCATCATTAATGAACGTAAGGTGTTGCGCTCCTTTTCTTCCGCAATCAAGCATGCTTGTACAAAGCTCGTTAACAGCGCAAACGAAAAATTCAGAACAAAACCAAATGTTCCACCCGAGGTTATGCCTTGGCCTTTATAAAGGAACGCTATGAGTATTGGGAAAATTAACATAATAGAAACAGCATAATTGCGTGAAAACTCTTTGTAATCCTTAACAAATATCGCCCGGGCACGTTTTAATGAGATACTCATAGTAACTCACTTCCTGTCATTTTAATAAAGATATCTCCTAGACTTGGCTCTTTCGTTTCTAATCGATCAATTAACCCTCGTTTCATCCAATCGGCGATTTGATCAGCCGTTCCCTCATCGATCGGGAGCTCATAAGTTTCTCCATTGATTAGTTCAACACGAACTACGTTTTCTCGATGCTGTCGTTTAAGTTCCTTGGGTGAGCCGATGGTTTGGATTTGTCCCTGATACAATATCGCTACACGGTTACATATCAATTCTGCCTCAGCCATATCATGCGTAGTTAAAAAAATCGTTGTCCCTTTCTCATTTAAGTAGCGTAAACCTTTATAAATATGTGCTGAGTTTACAGGATCTAAAGCCGAAGTAGGTTCATCTAAAAATAATAATTCTGGCTCATGGATAATCGCGCATGCCAACATAACACGCTGACGCATCCCTTTCGATAAGAGATTAACTTTCTTTTTGCGCTCTCCGCTTAAGTTTACAAACTGCAGCACCTTATCGACCGAAGATCTAGGTAGATCATATAACTTACGATACAGATCTAGATTTTCCTCAATCGATAACCTCTCATATAGACCACTGTTATCCGTCAAAATGCCAAAGCGTATCTTCTGTGCAGACTCCTGCATCATCTCCGCTGGCTGATTAAATACACTAGCATATCCACTTGTCGGATTTAACTGTGCAGTTAAAATCTTTATTAATGTTGTTTTTCCCGAACCACTCGGACCTAAGAAACCAAAAATTTCCCCTTTCGGAATTGAAAAAGACACATCTGCTAACGCATCCTTATTTCCAAATCTCTTACGAATACGTTCTACCTGGACAACATCCATTAACACCACTTCCTTAGCATTGATGACTTAAACATATACATATTGCCAGCTTCGTGCCATCAAAATCAGCTGAAATGTAGCTGTTATCGCCTGAATGGTACCATCAATACCTGATTGGTGCGATATTTCCCCGGAAATGGCATATGCTTACGAAGTTATGTTTGCTTCGCAAACATTTTATATATTAAGAAGTGTTTTTAATTCCTGCAATTTTGAACGGGATAACGGAACCACAGCATCTTGACCTGTATTTAACCGCAAGTTGTAACTATTCTTCGTCCATGTAATAATCTCTCTTATTTTTTGCAGATTAACGATATAGGATCGATGACATCTAAAAAAACCGAAATTTATCAACTTCTTCTCAAGCTCGGTCAACGTCAAAACACAGTCATAATTTTCCCCACCCACATGAACAAGGATCGAACCATCTATACTTTCTATGTAATCGATTTCAGGCGGATTAAATAAAATCACTTTGTCGTTTCGTTTGGTAGAGATCTTCTGCAAGATTATATTGGCCTCATCTTGTTTCTGTACTTCCTGCTTATCCTCTTCTGAGTCCCGAATATCCAATTGATGAAATCCAAATTCGTTCAATCGATAAATTGCATCACAGGAAATAATGGCATCCTCTAAATTCGAAGTTATAACTAAAATCTGCTTTTCTTTCGAAAGGTCATCTAAAATCCGTTTAAAATGACGACGATCTTGTTCTTCCAAGTAAAAATAGGGTTCCTCCAGTACAAGTGTAGGCTGATGCGCAAAAAAGACACGCAGCAATGCCACATACATCCTTTTCGATGGGCTTAGATCCTTTATTTTTACCTTCCGTACTTCTTTTAAAGCAAAATAATCCATTAACAAAGCGACATGCTCATTCCTCTCCGTTACTTTGCTTAGAAAGGTTATGAGCTCTTCTACCGTTAAACGCATATACTCGCCTTGTTGAGCTCGAAATAAATAAAATTGGGAATGATCAACCAATTGTTTCATTAAAAACTGCTTTCGCTTCAAGTCCGTTATAATGCCTATCGATTGGTTCGATGTCATATTTAATTCGAATTTCGGTAGAAATAATTCCCCATCAATATACATTGGTTGAAATTGCATGCCGTCTTCCTGGTAAGTGCCATTATGGATATATAATACAATTATAATGTCAGGATACTTTTTTGTCAGTTTCTATTAAAAAAATAAAACAACATACTGCCCATGAATGATATTAAACAAAGATACGACCGGATTTATTGTACTGCGCCCCGGTCGTATCTATGTTATTTACTATTTATTAATCTCACCGTTATTCCACTTTCAACCACGGATGATCTTTAAACATACGCAAATTTCATTTCATTAATCCACTAGCTTCAGAGAAATACTCACTTTAAATAAGTCGCCATCCGTTTCAATATCAAGACTACCTTCATGAATGTCCACGATTGATTTCGCAATGGCTAACCCTAGTCCAGAACCTTCCGTATGACGCGAAGAATCTCCACGTTTGAACCGTTCGAATAGCTCATCCATATTTTCACTAAGTTCATATTTCGAGACATTCTTAAACGAAAGAATCACCTGATTGTCAAGCTTACGCACTGTAATATAAACGCGCGAGTTCTCAAGCGAATAGTTAAGAACATTTCCAATTAGGTTATCAAAGACACGCCATAACTTTTTCCCGTCGACTAAGGCGTAAACTGGCATATCCGTATACGAAATCCGGAATTGCAGACAGGATTCATTAATAGTGTCATCATATTCCGCAAGTGCCTGTTGTAATAGCTGGACGAGATCCACCTTTTCCATTGTCAACTCCATATTTCCACTGGCCATTTTCGAAACTTCAAATAGATCATCAATCAACACCTTTAACCGCTTGGAGTTTCTGTCAATAATTTCGAGATAGGCTTTCCTTTCCTCATCTGATAAATTCGTCGTTTTTAATAGCTCAGTATACGTAATAATAGAGGTTAGCGGTGTCCTTAGGTCATGACTTACATTTGTAATTAACTCTGTTTTTAGGCGTTCACTCTTTGCCTGTTCGTTCTGCGATTGTTTTACATCTTGCTTTAACATGTTGATATTACTAGCGAGCATGGCTAGAACAGATGTCCCTGATACCTGCATATCCTCGCCTAGATTTCCAACAGTCAATTCATTTGTTTTGTTTACAATCCGGTTGAAATACCCGATGTTTTTAATCAACACCACTACTATTGGAAGCCCTATTAACCCAAGCAATAATATATATATAACAAGAAAGATAGGATCTACGATAATCATGATCGATAATAAACCTAACCCAAATACTGCCGCTAATACGATAAACAACTGCATGCCCATGCTCTTATTTATAAAAACATCTTTCAGACTACGTATTACTTTATTGAACAATGCCTTAATGCTTCGGCATGCTTTAGACAAGATTGCCTTTTCCCATACTTTTTTAAGGTTTTTCCTATCCTTTAATTCTGCAGTAAGAAATTTCCCTTGAACAAGGGTAAGAAACCAAAGGACTGATCCCACTACTAAGCAGATTAATATATCCCAGCCGTAAATAAATAGATTGTCAAAGTTATAAAAAATTTGTTCATTAATTAAAACTAGGTAGATCATAGAAACAATTCCTATTGTCGCGAAGATAAATATTCTCAAATCAATGGGAACCTTATTATAATAGGGTCGCCATTTTTCAATTCCAGCAAGATTAACTTTCTCTTTTTTCAAGAGATAGAAACACAGAATAAGGGCGATTACGCTTGTTAAAATATACACCAACCATATCATTTGCATCTGTTTATAGCGTTCATATTCGATCATAACCGGGTTCGATGAAGATAGAGATTTAGATACCGCAATCTGTCCTTCAAAAGGAACAAATGAACTTTCCAGTTCAGTCGGAATGCTATAATAATACATCATAGATTCTCTGGATATAGAATAATTGGTTATAAACAACATGTTGTTGGGAGACATATCGTCTTTCGTTAATTCATCTTGTGAGTTGTTTAGATTTGTATTGACTTTTCCAGTTTCACTATTTTTAAAATAGTAAGAAAAAGCATCTTTGTATTTCATAAATTCCGCACGGTGATCCTCTCGTTCCTTGTTGAACTCATCTATTTTTTGTTCTTTTTCATTTATAACCTTTGTTTTAATAAATTCATCATTCTTGATCCCATTGGTAATATCCTCTATTTTTTTATCTCTTTCCGCTAGATAGATATCCGCTACATCTTGGTCATCCATTTCCATTGCTTGCTGTATAAGAAATTCATACTCATCTTTTATGTTAGTAATTAGATATCCAAACCGATCACGATACTCATTAATTTCGTCTTCAGAGACCACTATCGCTTTTTTCGCTTCCTTTAAATTCATATTGTTTAGCTCGAACATGCTTAAATCCCCGGCGAATCGGTCGAGCTCGTATTGAAACTCAGGAGTGTGGAAATAGTCCTGATGAACGTAATCGTTGCTATTTGTGAAGAAGGATGCGATCCCACTTATGCCAAAACAAAACATAAAAACGCAAGCACCCATGATGATTCTATTTTTCCATTTTGTATCCAATTCCCCATACCACCTTTAAGTATCTTGGATTTTTCGGATCAATTTCAATTTTCTCGCGAATTTTTCTAACGTGGACGGCTACCGTATTTTCTGCGTTATAGCAAGGCTCCTTCCATACACGTTCATAGATTTCATTGATCGAGAATACTCTTCCGGCGTTAGTCATAAGTAATTCAACAATTTTATATTCAATTGGAGTAAGCTTCACGGGGTCTCCATGTACGGTCACTTCTTTTGCTGATTTGTCTAATGTGAGGCCATTTAGATCAATTATTTTTTTAATACCTTCATAAGTACCGAGAGTCACATATCTTCTCAACTGGGATTTCACGCGGGCGACGAGTTCCATTGGATTGAACGGTTTTGTGACATAATCATCCGCTCCCATATGTAGGCCTAATATCTTATCAGCATCCTCACTTTTTGCACTCAAAATAATGATAGGAATGTTTTTCTGCTCCCGAATTTTATATGTAGTGGAAATCCCATCCAACTTGGGCATCATAATATCTAATATAATGAGATGGATTGGGTGTTCATTTATGATTTCTAAAGCTTCAATCCCATCCTTTGCCTTTAACACGGTAACTCCTTCATTTTTCAAGTAAATTTCAATAACATCCCGTATTTCCTTTTCATCATCAACAACAAGTACATAAAAGTGTTCCATTTCCAACCTACCTTCCTGCATTCATCCTTCATTAGCTTAATTATAGACGGAATATATTAACAAAGATTTACGATAATTATGAAGAACTTCTTAATATTCTTATAAATTGCTCAAATAGTTCCGTTATACCTGCTCGTTAAACAAGTAGAAACGGCTGCGCCATCCTTTTCCAAGGGCGGCACAGCCGTTTCAGCGGAACTCTTCCCTCTTCTCACTCATCAGAGGAGAAAAGCATATCGAAATGGTCTAATTTGTTTGACAAAAGATAAAATGGTCATCAGGATTCCAAACATGAATATGGTCAGCAATGTATCCACGCAGCCATAACGCGTCATCAATTCGTCTAAGATAAAAACCTTTAGGAAAATCATCATCTTCCGTTAGTATCTCCGATGCTATTGTGATGGAACCGGAAGGAGCTTGATGTCGCTGTATGGGATTACCCGCAAAACCTTCAGGCTGATCCAGATACTTCAGTCTAAGGTGCAGTCCTAGCTCAAGAGGACACAGTTCCAACCCAAGTTCTCTTGCTCTATTAAAAATTTGAGGCGTAGTAGCTCCATCCGGAAAACCAAGGGCAATAACGGTTAGTTCAACAGTATGTAGGCTGTACTTTGTATCAGAAGTCGTAAATTTATTGTCTGCTAATAGCCTCTCTCCGAGCTCATTTATTAAGATAGAGTATTGTTGCAATTTCTGAATAAGCTGCAATTTAGTAAGTCCGCCAACCTCTACTGTTCTCATTATAGTTGGGCAATTAGGGTATATTTTCTCTTTTTCGATACGCATTCGTAGTCACTCCTAACAAATTGGATGTATAGACAGAAAAACCTGAAAAGTAAAAATAAAGTGAAGTCCATAACGCATGGTTGCAATTACATTCCATCTTTACGCGCGAAATGCAATACCGTTGCTCCATTTGGCTTTTGATTCACTTGTTTTGTTGAATGCACTTTATGTCAAGACCGTTTTTCAAATTATTAAATCGTCAGCTATCATGAGATATGAATTGCCACAATTATAGAAACAGCGGTAGGCGTGGACGAGAAAATAAATTCCTAGACTGCCGCTGTTTAATGGGCTAAGGTGTCCCAATAAGGTTGAATGCCATACATGACTGATCCTTAGAGAGACGGTTTTATCTGGATACCCTTATTTTATATCTTCGCTATGAAAAGAAATCCCGGGAACCGGAGAATATTCTTTCAACTTTTCCTCTTTGACTTGCCAAATGCCTTTAATTAAGTAACCGTATGTCGAATCTGTTTTTGCTGGTTCTAACACAAAATCCAGGGTTTGTTTTATTAGACCTGCCTCTTGCTTCACAATTGCAACTCGTACCGCAATAATAAAATTTTTATCCTGCTTCACGTCTATAAATTGGGTGTCAATTACGGCTGGAAAGATTCCGCCTATTGGGATGGTAATTTCGGGACCAATCACGTCGCTGTCGAAATCTTCGGAACGAAGAGACTTCACTATGTCGAGGTTCCGTGAATCAAAGCCGATGATATATTGCATGATTAGGTCATGAATGGGTTGCCAGTAGATATTCTTCGCTAAATCGTCATCCCATACGTTTTCCTCGGTACTAATTTCAACTGTCTTGGAATCCTTATTCCAATGGACATTAGCCCCAAATGCTTTTGCGATCGTGCTGATCGGTACAAGCACTCGCCCGTTCTCAATTTTAGGCATAACATCCGTGGATACAGGATTACCATTAAGTGCAACATGAATCGAGCTGGATGCGTTTACTACCGTTGCTGCCGAGAGAAGAACTACACCAATAAGTACAGATTTTAAGCATTTCTTGAAATATTTCATAAATAGCTAACATCTCCTACCATCAGATTTTTCTTGCGACGAAAGAGTGAAATAGTTCCCTCAAATAAACAAGTCTTCCCGTTATCTTAATTAGAAAAATGTACAGTATCGTCCGAATAGTCAGTTCCCAGACTCACGCTTTTTCTGCAGAAATAATCAAGAACATCGGTCGACGATTCTCATCTTGCATCATCGAGTCATTCTTTAACAATTCATCTGAAGGCATGGGTTCTTTAACGGCTTTCAATACAAATCCAGCCTCAATTATGTCATTCATATATGTAGAGATGGTTCGGTGATATTTAATAACATTGGGTGCTAAGAATGATGTTGTGCGTACGCCTTCTGATTGATATTGATCTACGGGCCAATGCATACGATTTCCTTGTTCATCATAGTACCAATCTTGTTCATCACGAGAAGTGAAAATAGGATGTTCAACAGAAAAAATGAAAGTCCCACCTGGCTTTAGATAAGCATGTACTTTTGCACAAATGTCTGCGAATGATTCGATATAGTGAAAAGCCAATGAACTGATAACCACATCAAATTGTGCATTTTCAAATTGAATGTCTTCAATAGGTAAGTGTACATATGAAATGGCAGGATCATTTGTTTGTTCGCGAGCCTGTTGAAGCATCCTTTCAGATATATCTACACCTATTACTGAACGTGCTTGTTTCTCGCGCGCAAATAGACAATGCCAACCGTAACCGCAACCTAAATCAAGCACACTTTTATCTCGTAATTCTGGCATTAATCCTTTTAACACATGCCATTCTCCTGCACCTTCAAGTCCATTGATTGAACGGGGCATTTGCTTATATGCAGAAAAGAAATTTGGATCATCGTATTTGTTTTGTTTCATCATCTACATCTCCTTGCTCTTTGAAATCGAATCAATTTAATTCTCTATACTCTTTCCTATTAAAAAAACTCAGGAGTTCAGATTGAAAACTTTGTGCCGTAAAACTAAGCTCACGATTTTTATGAACAATTAGGCCCTACGAAAAACTCATTTTGGAATTAAACGGTAGGATCTTTAGTGTACCCGTCTTAAGTTCGTTGTTGATAGCTATTTCAGGAACTAAAGCATACCCTTTTCCACAGCTTACATATTGTTTTATCATCTCAAGACTTGATAGCTCCAACGCATCTTTAACCATAATCCCGGCATTTCTCAAAACATCTACAGCATTCGTATGATACAAACAAGATGTGCCGCTACTGATAAAAAGTTCATCATTAAGAATCTGGAATCCACCGTTTCTCACTTTCTGAGATATCTCTTCAGATGCAGCAAACACGATGGCTGATCGCTCATTCATACTTTCTTTAGGGGATTGAGTTAAGTGAACATACTGATAAGTATATTTTGAAATATTTAAGTTAGAATATCTTAATAGGTAGCAGAAGATGATCTCGGTTGCCTATTGTTATGGTGCTATCGATTTCTGATTATTCAAACCATTAAAGTCTGTTAGCAAACTATCCCCTGTTCCGTTAGCGTAATAAGTCTCTATTCGGTAAATAGAACTTTATACTCCTGAGGAATAACCGCTATGCTCTGGATAGCTTGTTCCTCGTCTGGGATTAAATTCACAAGTACCATCTCACCATTATCTAATGTGATGACTGTATAGCTTTTAAATTCTGCACCTGCTGAATTGATTCCCTTAATTTTTTCGAATAATCCCTTTGTGGCAGACAGCCTTTTTTCTTCAGTGAATAATGTCTGAAACTGATCGAAGTCATCCATAGACAAGGAGTGTTTCAAAGAGATGGCTGTAGCATTCGGTGTACCTTGGGATGAAGAGCAGGAGACAAGCAAAGCAATCATCAAACTAAAAGTAAGAACTGAAAATATCTTTTTGATCCGTTTATTTTGTTTTAACATTTTTATTAAACACCACCATTTTATAGGAACGACAAATTTTTAGCTTTTCAATTATTCATTTCTTCCTAAAAATTAAATAAGAAAAATAAATCACTCCCCCAACACCCAAAATCATTGATATACCAAACAATATCCATACTATTACCACAACAGTATCACTAAGACCGTTACCTACTGGGCCAACTTTTGGTTCAATAAAATCAATCAGTTTCCATATACCATATAAAATGAGAAATATTGAGGCGAACAATCCAACAAAGGTTTTCTGTTTAATGTTACTAACCCCCTCACTACTGTACTGTTAACGAAGTAACTCAATCATTAGCTTAATAAACAAATAATACCATATATTCGAACTACCCTCCCATTAGTTAAACAAAGACAGCGGATCCAGTGACCTGCTGCCTTTGTGTCTTTATTAAGCTATCGTGTCCCGTCGTATTATGAGGTTAGCCAGTATTTACTGGTTGACCTCATTTAGTCTGTACATGGATGAGAGCAAAACTCCATAACACTAATATGGAAACACCGGTCACCGGCGTTTGTTTTACACCCTAATCTCTAAGCTCTCACTCATCATCAGAGAACAGCATATCGAAATACCGTTCACGATGATTCAGGAAATCTCGGGTCAAGCTATAATGTTCCGTATCTTCGTATTCTATTGGGTCTATTGATGACTCTGAGAAATGTAGGATTTGAGCATGAGGATATGCCATGAGCATTGGAGAATGCGTCGCAATAATGAACTGCGCTTGTCCACTTTGTTCCATCTCCCATATCAATCTCATAAAGGATAGCTGGCTCTGTGGAGATAACGCCGACTCTGGTTCATCTAATAAATACAGCCCCTTTTTATCTAATCGATTGTTAAAAAAGGTTAAAAAGGCTTGTCCATGTGACCGTTCATTCAAGGATTTCCCACCATACGGGCCATAAGCAGAACTCCCCACATCGGGATCATCTGCTAACTCATCGATATAATTCGCGAATGCATCAAACGTCTCCGCTCGAAAATAAAACCCATGATTCACTTTAGGCATCCAACTTAATTTCATAATCGATGCAAGCGAGGTATTATCTTTCTCTTTCTGAATGACCAGATCTTTTCCCCCAATGATACTAAATCCACAACTGAGTCCGATCGATTCCAATAAAGTAGATTTACCCGAACCATTCTCTCCAGTTAGAAAGGTCACATTGCTCTCTAACTGTAAGGTGTTTAAACTACGCAGTGCAGGGATTTGAAATGGAAATTGATGTTCATCTTCACGAGACAAACTATCCCAATTTAGACTAATCCTCTTTAGAAAAGACATAGGGTCTCCTTTCGGTTGCGTTCAATACTTTAAGAATACCAAATTTATTGATTTATTTGTAAAAGGAATCCACTCTAAGTTCAGACTCCTATTTTCTCTGAAATGGCATCCACCAATTCATTTGTCCAAGAAGAGACATCAATGAAGGAACAAGGACCAATCGAATGATGGTGGCATCCATAAATATCGCTGCTGCAATTCCGATACCTAGTTGCTTTACCCCTACGACATCTGCGAAGGCAAAGGGTAAGGTGACCGCAATCATAATTGCAGCTGCCGATGTGATAATCCGTCCTGTTGTAGATAACCCAGAAGTGACAGCTTCCATGTGATCACCTGTACGTTCATAGACTTCAGACATGCGAGATAAGAGGAACACTCCGTAATCCATACTAATTCCAAATACCATACCAAATACAAACACAGGGATCATTATCGCAATCGCATTAGGCTCTAATCCCAATCTCCCTTTTTCAAAAATAAAGGTTAATATACCGAACGAAGCACCTAGACTCAGTAGATTCATAACGATCGCTTTAATTGGAATCAGAATAGATCGGAATGCAAGGCATAACACAATAAAATTAGTCACACCAATGAATAATAGGATAGAACCGATATGCCTCGAAATTTCATCAAATATCTCCTGTTGATACTTCGCCTCTCCCCCAACGACCAATGGTAGTTCCGCAGAAGCTCCCTTCGCTTCCAAATCCCGTAACCAATCCGAAGCTACTTTCGAACCAGCGGTACCTTGTATTGTCAACCGCAAGAGCATTTTATTATCCCTGATCGCAGATTGTAATTCTGGCTCCATCTTCGTCATAAAAGTTGGATTCTGAAGCATACGAAGTAACTGTTGCTCGGTCAACAATGGAAACTGATCAAATATGGATTCTATGCTGATCACCCCTGGATCTTGTTTCAACCGTTGCACCCATTGGTACGCGTCAATCCAATCTTGAGATGTGAATATAGCATTTCTTCCTTCCGCAATTATAACAACCTCGGAGCTAGAATCTGAGGTGAAGTGATCTTTGTAAAGCTCTGCTGCTATCCGTGATTCATATCCCTTTGGAAGTGAATTATCATCAGGTATGCTAATCACCATATGGCGTAATGGTAAAAGACAGCTAAGTAACACGATCGATGCGACAAGTACGGATATGACAGGTCTTTTCATAATCATACGTGACCAGCGATCCCAGAAGCCTAAAGATTGTAACTTAGCATGGTGATGCTGGTTTTCCTGAGTTCTATGAAATGTGTCGGCTTGTTGAGATTTCTGTCTGTTGGGGACTATAGGTCTGGCAGCTATATATGGAGCTACTATACTAAGTAGCGCTGGAAGCAACGTTAAGTTAAGTAAGAGGGATATGATTAGAACAACCATGGCACCTAAGGCAACCGTTATGAACAGAGGTAATTGAATAAACTGAATCGCCATTAAGCCAAGTATTACACATGCTGCTGAGAATACTACAGCTCGTCCCGCCGTGCTCATCGATATAATTAACGACTCTTCTATATTTCTTCCGGGGAGTTCCTCCTGAAACCGACTAATAATCACAAGCGCAAAATCAATGCTCAACGCTAACCCTACCATCGGAATCACACTTAATACAAAATTAGATAATTCCATTACCGTACCGACCAACGTCATGATACCAAGGGTACCTGTTACTCCAATAATTCCTATGATAAGCGGAAGTATGGCAAAGGTAATACCTCTGAACGCAAATATTAATATTAAAAAGGCTATGGGTAAACCGATTAGCTCAGCTGTCTTCAATCCGTGACGACTTGCTTGATTCACATCCATTTGGATAACCGATTTGCCTGTCACACCCACTGAAATGTGCGAAAACTTAGGTAGGCGTTCTCTAATCTGTTCTAGCACCGGTCCGATCTCATAGGCATGTTGACGAAATCCAAGAAGTGCATACGCCACATTACCATGGAACATTCCTTCTCGATCAAGCGGAGAAATGTGTAGAGATAGTCCCTCAATCTCCTGCATACTCATTAGAACACTCTCTATGTATCGATGATACTGCTGTTTGGTTACAGATGGTTCTTTTTCAAAAACTAACATAATGGGCTCATTGGGAATTCCAAAATCGGATGATAATACTTCCTGTACGCGTGTAAAGCTCCCATCTGACACAAGACCGTGATCCTTAAGTACAGTTGGTAGCTTCAACGCATACGTACCAAACACGACAAAAAATGCCGTCCACAATACGATGATCCATATCGGAAACCGATAGGAAAGTTTAGCAAGCATACGATACACCATGATACAGCTCTCCTAAACAATAATAGCTAACCTTTATACGGTTTCAATCGTGTGGCTTTCACTAGAAACTTTCCAAGGGGTGGCCATAGCCTTACTGCACTTGGAAACCACCTTGTCAATTGGGGTATGGAACATAAGTTGTGTGCAAGCCTTCCACGTCTGATAAGACCTCCAAATTCATGATTCATCTCTTGTGTGTAATCCTCTTGCCATTGAGAGAGGGATATCTCCCCACGTAGATACCGATCAGCGAGAGCACTACATAGAAAAGAAGATCGCAGGGCAATCGACATGCCATCTCCACAGAGCGGTGGGATCACGACGGCTGCATCCCCTAGATGTGGAATGACATGCCACGCTAGCGGACGAAGAGATAGATGTACGGGAGCGATAGATACTTGTGTCCCCTCAATTGGAACAGCATGTCTCATTCTCTCTACTAATTGTGTATTCTCTCTTGAAACCGATTCAAGAATCGCAGGTACGGTTGTCCCCGAACCTTTAACCACTTCTTTATCCAGTAACGCAGCCACGTTCGAGTAACCATTCTCGACAGGAGAAATCCCAACATATCCGCCCTTCACGAAAAATAGTTCCGTAACAAGTTCATGATCCATGCCTGAATAATGTGATTTAATCCCGACATAAGAAGCCATACTCGAATCTGTTGTATTCGATTTATACGGTTCCACGAACATACTAGCGTGGCGATGAGATCCCCATGCTGCATACACGGTGCGTGCTTGAATGACCTCCACTTCACCTCGTTGTTTGATCTTTACCTCGTACCCTTCACCATGTTGCTTGACGGAAATGACATGCATACCCGTCCGTACGATAACGCCTGCTTGAATGATAGCTTCGTGAAGTGCAGCATCAAGTTTGTAGCGACTTATTCCCCAAGCTGTTCCTGGTAGTGGAACTTCTACTGAACTTCCACGTTCAAATATTAATCTCGCTTTGGATATCAACTGAGGTTGTAACGATTCCATAACATCACCCAGTCCAAGCTTACTTAACATCTCTTGAGATTCCGGAGATAGAAATTCACCACAGGGTTTATGGCGAGGAAATACTTGCCTGTCTAATAATGTGGTTCTCCAACCCAGATCTGCTAGTTGTTTGGCAAGACTGCACCCAGCAATTCCACCACCAATCACGACCGCATCCATTATTTGTCCCATGGCGCTGAACCTCCATCTTCTCCTTGAGAAGGGTGCTGTGGAATGACAACCGCATAACGGAATAAAGGTCTCCATGAGTAACGAAGTTGCGGGATTCTTAAAGCTTCTCTTAGCGCAACCCAATCCGTAGCACGAAACCCTTTGGCCACAGACAATGTTGCATCATGTCTAATATAACGATTAGTAGATACCACACGGCTGACAATCCAAACAGCGATCCACGCAATCCATTGTCTATGAATATCATTGATGACAACACCGATCTTCGACGCTTTATGCATATAGGTCACGATTCTGTTAAGCTCATCTCCCGTAAAATGATGAACAAATTGCGATCCACTCACGATATCCACACTTGCTTCAGGTATGTCTTTCACATCCACTAATCGTACACTTACACGTGGTTCATCGTGAAAGAATTGGCGTGCCTCTTCACAGGCTTCCTCTGTGACATCTGCTAGCTGGATCGTAATATCAATGCCTCTCTTATCCGCCCACTTCAGAACACGCCTATTTACATCTCCAGAACCCGCTCCCACATCAAGGATAGATAGTTGTTTCGGACGTCCTGCCAGAATCCACAAGCGTTCGATACCATAAATAGTAGGACTAGAAGCAACAAATATTTGATTCAATAGCCTTAGATCTCGTAGTGCTTCGTGAAGGTCAGTTCCGCCCATACTGAAATCATCCATTAATTCAGGCTCTTCGGCTCTCTTCTGCAACTTTTTAAGAATGAACATGATCGATAACCCGTTCTTGCAGAATGGTAGAAGGAAGGTACATAAACTTAATTAGTTCTGCTGTTAATCCAGGTCCAAAAGCTAAGGCTACACCACTTGATGATTCTACTTTATGAGCTAGAAGATCTTCACGCATTGCTTTTAGAACAAACAGAATGGTGGCTGAAGATAAATTACCATAATCATGTAAAATACTTCGACTAGAATGAACCTGAGTATCAGTTAATTGGAACATCTGTTGAACGACATCAATTATACCTCTACCACCAGGGTGAATGGCCCATAAACTAGGAGCCTCTTCTCCATCTAAGAGTGCATCCATTTCCGCAGTCAGATAACGTCCTAACAATTTGGGGATATTTGTAGACAGATAGAGATCGAATCCATAATTGCCGACTTCCCATATCATTTCCTCACTACATTCAGGCAAAAGAATAGAATGGCCCTCACCTAATTGAAACAGGCCTTTACTGTTCGTATTTGCGCTACCGATCACGCATGCTGATGCCCCGTCGCCGAAGAATGATGCACCAAACAAAGCCTCACGGTCGCTCGAAGGTTGGAAATGAAGTGTACATAACTCCACGCAGACAATGAGTATATGTCTACTTGATTGCCCCTCCATCAACGTCCTGGCTAATTGAATTGCCTTCAACCCAGCAGCACATCCTTGAAAAGTTAATGGAATCCGATTCACATGTGGAGATAATCCCATTTCCTTCACAAGAACAGCATCCAGTCCCGGAAGAAATTGCCCTGTACAACTCACCGTTATCAGATGCGTGATCTGTGAAGCCTCAATCTCACCATCAAGTAGGGCGCCTTTCGCTGCTTGTATCGCTAAGGGAATAGATTCTCTTTTATAAATTTCCATGCGTTCTGCGGTAGAAGGAACATCTTGAAGTCCCTTAGATGGCAGATAACGATTCGTTGAACCTTTGGCGACGAGGTTAGGTTCACACGTATATCGGGTCGCTACACCACATTGTTTAAAGATTCTTCTAGCCCACCGTACAGAATTGGGGGAGTCCTGTAAGGCTTCCTCTAGTTTATCTAGCACCTCACCTTGTTCAATTCGGTATGTAGGGAGTGCAGTACCTATGCCTAATATAGAAATGTTAGGAGACATTGTATCCATCATGAGTTCATCAACTCCTTGTCCAAGGTTTGCTTAAATATGGCGTTATGGAACAAGTTTATTCGTGAAATAGCTTGTATATGCCTGATTCTATGGGGATCAACAATCTAGTGTATCCGCTGAACGCATTACTCTATGTCCCTTCCCCTTTACATCCTCAGCTGTTAACGGTAACTTTATATATTGAGAAGTCTAATCGTAACGGTACGTATTAGATAATAAATACGCGAGTGAGGGGATAACTTTGAAGCAAGATAACAGGATTGAAACAGTCAAGAATGCTGAGAAGCCTCTTGATTCAGAGAAACGCATACTGATTATGACCGCTGTCGAGGCAGAGAGAGACGCTGTCCTTCGTGGTATTCATGGATCTAATCAATTTGATGTTCGAATCGCAGGCGTTGGTTCTCCCGTTGCTGCTGCAAATACAGCAACTGCACTCGCCTTAGGCGATTATAGCCTAGTGATTAGCGCTGGTATTGGTGGAGGATTTGTTGGACAAGCAGAACTTGGCTCTATTGTGGTCGGAAGTCACATTGTAGCCGCAGATCTGGGAGCAGAGACTTCTGAAGGCTTCTGCAGCGTAGATGAACTAGGCTTTGGATCTTCCCGTGTTTCTGTTGAATCCAACCTTGTATCACTAGTAACGAATGCATTGCAACGTGCTGGTCTTTCCGTTCATACAGGTCCCATTCTTACCGTGTCTACAGTGACAGGTTCATCGGAGAGTGCGATGATGTTGAACAAGCGTATACCCGGAGCTACTGCAGAAGCGATGGAAGGTTATGGTGTAGCTGTTGCAGCCCAGATCTATAACATCCCCGTTCTTGAAATTCGGACGATATCTAATGCTGTGGGTCCAAGGGATCGAGCAGCATGGAAGATGAAAGAAGCTTTCGAAGCGCTTGAAGCAGCGAGCACAATACTACTGGAGGTACTAACATGAAGATTACTTTTTCTCCGTGTCCTAATGACACGTTCATATACCATGCCTGGGTCCATGGTTTAATCCCTGGTGCACCAGAATTAGAAGTTACATACGCGGATATTGATATTACGAATACGTTATCTCAAGGAGCTGATGGTCCTGATATTCTCAAAATATCCTATGGTGCTTTACCTTGGGTATCCGATGAATATGCATTACTACCGTGTGGTGGTGCTCTCGGACGGGGTTGCGGTCCATTAGTTCTCACATCCGGTAGAGATAAGATTACGAGTGATCCCGCATCTCTCGCCGGTCGTCGTGTTGCTGTTCCTAGCGAACGCTCTACCGCCTATTTATTGTTTCGTTTATGGGCAGCACAGAACATTCCAGGTGGAATAGGTGAAATTATAGTCATGCCTTTTGACCAGATCATGCCTGCCGTACGTGATGGCCTCATTGATGCTGGACTCGTCATTCATGAAGCTCGTTTTACATACCCCGATTATGGTTTGTCGTTAATGACCGACTTAGGAAGTTGGTGGGAAGAAGATACTGGCTTACCCATCCCTTTGGGAGCTATTATCGCTCGTAAATCATTAGATTTAAATCAGATTACGACTTGGATTCGTGAATCTGTCGAATATGCGTGGGCTCATCCAGAAGCTTCCCAGGAATATGTCCTCCATCACTCCCAAGAATTGTCTCCTGAAGTCGTTCAAGCGCATATTGATTTATATGTAAACGAGTTTAGTGCCAATCTTGGTAATGATGGTTACGGTGCCATTAAGGCACTACTTCACCGGGCTTCTAAAGAAGGCATTATCCCTGCTATGGATATCGATGCTATTCTCTGGAAGAGCTAGTAGCCTTTAAGGATCAGGAAATATAATTACACATGTAATTATAAAAAGATCGCAACGCTTATACCCTGTATGGGTACATACTTTGCGATCCTTTTTTTCAGGTATCTTTTCTTGATGCACTTAATATATACTAACTAGGATTACTATAATTCATGTTAGGAGTAATGGTTTATTATGGCTATATTAAGAGATCATTTAAATAATCGTAAACTTTTAGATTTTCAAATAACTAAACGAAACAAAAACTTAGATCAAGGATGCAATATACTTGTTACTATCACTAATCCCCAATTCGAAAACGATGTTGCAGTTGATTTTGGCTGGACAAACCAAACATTAAGTAGTTTTATCAAGATGTTAGATAATTTTCCAATGGAACTTTATAATGGGTATTTCTCGCATTACGACGAATCTTTCGAGTGGAAATGGTATTATGAACAAACAACCGACCTCTATCTGATTATTATTTTTCTTTCAGGTTGGATTCCGAATTTCAAGGTGTCTCTAGATGATCTAAAAAAATTTAGTGCTCAAATCCTTATTGATATTGAGCATGCGCCTGAATATTATAAGTGAATTTAGGTTTTACTTTCCAGCCCCGCTTGGCATTCCTCGCATAGCCCATATACTTCGAAGCGATGATTCATGATTTTAAAAGAACCCGGTAATTTCAAAGACTGCTCCATAGGGCAATAATCGAACGTTAGTGTTTTCTCACAATTCACACAGATGAGATGATGGTGATGATGTGTTGAACAGCTGGCTTTAAATTTCAAACCGCCCTCCATTGAATAATATTGCTCCAATGCGCCCATTTCGCTCAGTAAGCGTAAATTACGATACACCGTATCAAAACTAACACTCGGATAAGGGATCGTCATCTGATCATATACCTCTTTGGGAGATAAATAGCCATTCGCTTCCGTAAATATTTCTGCTAATTTCTTACGTTGTTCTGTAATCCGCCAACCGCTTGTAGTCATTACATGAATCATTTCTTGAACTCTCGATGACTTATTATCCTCGTGTACTGCCATGCACATCGTTCCTTTCCAAGTTGTACCGATATGTTGATTGCATCGTTATTATATGTTGTCATTCCTTTAACTCCTGTAACTTCAAACCAAGTATCCTCTAGTTTGCTGAATCCGATTCTACCATTATACCATATGGAGCGTTACTGCTGAACAACACTGCATACCATGTCAAGATATGACGAGTTGTATTACAGATTTCATGGATTTTATTCATACAAAAAAACGAACAGCCTATAGTAGCCGCTGCTCGTTTACTCACTTCAAGAGAGCCCCTACCGAGTATCAATTTTTCAATAAACCTCGTATTGGCGTCATTCCCACATTTCCATCCATTTCGTTAAATTATCTATTACCGCTTGAAGCTGTAATTCCGGTGTAATCCCTGCAGGATTATCTCCCTGTTGATCGCCATAACTCCCGAATTGGGCATGGTCAGCACCTTCGATCACGACATATTCTGATGATTCCGGAAGGTACTGTTTAGCAGATTCATACGCATCCTTTTTCAAGACGCCATCATCCGATCCTGTCAACGATATCACAGGTACATCCGTTTCGAGTAAGCTCCCTTTTGAATCAGGATAGGCTGCTAGAAAGAATACTCCCTCGATCTGGTCTCGATGTGCTGATGCGTAACGCGATGCCATAACGCCACCTAGTGAATGACCTCCGATGACAAACCTTTCCTTCGAATCCATGTTGAGTATAGCATCCGCTCGATCTCCTCCAAGTACAGCGAGATTCAATGGCATTTTTACAATATAAGTCCGATGACCCTGGGAGGCAAGTTCCTTAGCCATAGGTGCATAACTCTCAGGTTTAACTAATCCACCAGGATAAAAAATGACGCTAGACCCCTCCGATTTCTTTGGATCGAACTGAATCCACTTACTCTGTTCAGACACCGTAATTCCATTGCCACCCTTCATCGCCTCAAGTGCTCGTGCATCCGGAGCGTAAGGTTTCAGATAGACTGCCATCCCAATACCAATCAAGATCACAATGAGGATTAGCAGCTTCCACCAGCGAAAACGAAACCATTTTTTCATAGGACTGATCTCCTTTTTTACACGATTTCTACTCTTTACTTTTCCCATAGAAAACGAACATCCCCATGATGAGACACCCGCTCATTGGTTCACATTAAGAGAATCTTTTCCGATAACCACATTTTCTACATAACTCCTCTACAACTTCTCTTCTTGAGAATCCATTGTAAAGGTTATTCGCCCGTTCACTCTCCACAATATCTGAGAATGGTGTCTGATTGATGTTCCCTAAATTAATGACACCTTCACCGTCAAGACAACAAGGAATGACCGTTCCGTCTACAAGGATGCCTGCTTGATTACGAAGCCCATGACAGAATCCTTTACCCTCGTCTTCCTCTTCCTTCAAATCTGGCCACTTAAATTCATGATCTTGATTGAGATAGATCTGTTTCGCAATCTTCACGCCACTACCGGGAACGACCTTTTCTTCTATTTTATAATCTAGATCAAATTCCTGCTCAATCCATGCTAAGATTTGCCGATTTCGATGACGTTCAGCATTAGTTATGTTGTCTTCTGTCAAATTCCACAATCGAAGTGATACCAGAACATCTGATTTCTCCACGGCTTCTTTAGCAAAAGTAAGAACCGAAGATACGTACCCTTCCTTATCCGTTGAACCCTCGTGACCATCAAAACTATGTAACGAGAAATTCAACTGTCGTAAGGCGGGTTTCATCATGATTTTATGCTTTGCCTTATGTAGAAGTGTGCCATTCGTCGTAATATTAACCTTAAATCCTCTCTCGTGGCTTAGATCCAATAGTTGATCGATTTTGGGATGAAGAAGCGGCTCACCCTTCACATGGAAATAGATATAATCCGTATGTGGCTTGATCTCGTCAAGTATCTTGGTGAAATCTTCAATCTTTATGAAGTTCGCTTGTCGCTTCGTCTGTGGACAAAAGGAACATGCCAAGTTGCATACACTTGTTATCTCGATATAGAATTTCTTGAATTTTTTCATAATAAAGATGCTCCGTCCTATTCTGTAAGTAACACGAATAATGCCAGCAGTAACGAAGAACTTATCGCTAAGTATAGTTACTCTAGTATTTCTTATACATACCAATAGATCTTGGTTGAGTGTATTCGAAGCCAAATTTCTTATACAAATGATCAGCGGGAACGTCAGCTATTAGACTCACATAGGAATCTTTAAATGCATTCTTGTCTAGATAATCCATGATATGCGACATAATCACTTTTCCTAGTCCCTTGCCTTGATGTGTCGGATCTACCGCAATATCTACAATTTGATAGAAGCACCCTCCATCACCGACCACTCTTCCCATGCCAATGAGTTGATGGGAGTCTCTCAAAGTAACAGTGAAGATTGCATTGTTCAAAGCTATAGCAGCTCCCACTTCGTCTCTAGGACTCATTCCTGCTCTCACTCTTAAAGCATTGTATTCCTTAGGTAACGGCGGTTTATATGATATATCGATTGTGGGATCCATGTCATAACTCCTCATTAAATATCACTATCCGCAGGTTCTTCATTCGCCATAACTTCCGGTAAAGGTGCATACAAATCTGATGTGCTCTTAAACCATTGAAATAAGTGCATCACAATGACTTTACATATGGCGTAACCAGGTACTGCTAATATAATTCCAAGAACTCCGAATAGTTTACCTGCTACGAGAATAACAAAAATAATGGTAATAGGATGAATACTCAACGTCTTACCCATAATTTGTGGTGATATAAATTTCCCTTCAATCAATTGTACAATCGTCCATACGATAACCATCTTGAGAAGCATGATCGGTGATGTTACTAAAGCAATAATAATGGCAGGTGCAATGGCAATCGTAGGGCCCAGATACGGAACCATACTTGTACAAGCTGCAATGATTGCAAGTACCACAGGATAATCTAGACCGATGATAAGATAACCGATATAGAGTAAGCCCCCAATACAAACACTCACGATAATCTGACCACGAATATATGAACTGATTTGATGACCAATTTCTCCTAATACTTTTAATGTTCCTGGACGAGCCTTCGTTGGAAGAATCTTCAGAAGATACGGAGGAAGTTTCTTTCCATCCTTCAATAAATACACCAAAATGAAAGGTGCAATAATAAAGGCTAGAATAAATTCTGTTACAGCACCTACTACAGTACCAATCCCTTTAAATGTATTGTTAAAAACCGATGAAGCTCTAGTAGAAATCTCACCCATCAGATCGGGTGCATTAAACCCAAGATTCTGCTGAATCTGAGAGAATAGGTCGCTACCTATCCAATTCTCGAATAACAGCTGCGCTTCCTCACTGTATACTGGAAGATTCTCAATAAACTCCGTTACTTGATTGCGAACCACTGGAATGATTTCGACAATGAGAACCGTTAATAATCCAATAATGACTGCGTACAGGATAAGGATCGAATAACCACGTCCAATCTTTCGTCGTTCCATGAAATCAATCAGTGGGTTAAACAAATAATAAGCCACAGTAGCTAATATGATGGGTATAGAAATTGTACTGAGAATAATTTTGATAGGTGTGAAAATGTAAGAAATCTTACTAAACACCATAATAATTAATCCAATTAGTAGAACAACGACTAGAAACAGTAATTTTTTTTGTTTGAGCAATAGTTGAGAGCGTCTCATCATCTCTGCCGCCGTTTGTCGCATTAGCTATCAGTCCCTTTATTAGTTAATAGATATTATAATCATTATAACTTATTAAGCCCATGGGATTCCATTCGCACGAATACCTAGTCATGGAGCCATTCGTAGATCTTTCGTGAACCATAAATGATAACTCACAAGACTCAAGATAATACTTGTAATCGCTGCTGATGTTCTTATATCCCTCCAGTTGGATACATCAATGCTCACTGTATTTATATTTATACATACTATCACATTCATTAAACATCATTTTAAGACAGCAGCAAGATTATTTATTACAAATTATTCCTTCATGTTTAATTGATAGGTAGCTGGTCGACTTGCAAATAGTGAATAAATACGACATTTGGATTACAATAATAAAAGATACCAACTCCGAATTGAGGTTTAATCCAATGTTCTCAAGCAAGCGTTTATATCAACTTATGCTAATCGTTTCCATCCTTTTCATCATTTTTGTATTGTATAAAAATTTCATTCACGATCCCCAAGCTATTGATTTTCTAAGCCATAAAGTTGGACTTGGCCGTCCTTTACCCATCCCACTTTGGTTAAATATCATGTATATCCATGTAGTTGTTGCTTGTATAGCTATGGTATCAGGAGCAATCAATTTTTCTAATCGAATGTTGAGTAAATATCGTAAGTTCCATCGACTCAATGGTTATGTATATGTTATATCCGTCCTTCTTGTTGTCTTAACCTCTGGCTACATGGCACCTTATTCAACCGGCGGGAAACTGAATAGCGTCGCATTCAATACACTAAATATCATTTGGCCGGTAATGACTCTAATTGCACTCATCCAAATTAAAAAGAAACAAATCAATCTACATCGAAAATGGATGATTCGAAGTTACGCGTTCTGCTTTACGAATATGTTTATTCATATCTTCACCTTTATTTTCCATCATGGATTGGGTATCACGTATAGTACAAGCTATACGATCAGCATCTATACAACGATACCACTACTCTACATAATCGCTGAGTTCGTAATCCGGAGAATTTATAAGATTCCGTTTAAATAGTAGTCATTCATCTTAAAAAGTCGAAAAGACAGCCTAATGGCTATATTTTCGACTTTTTAAGTCTTCTTATGTTCATGTCGAATACCCAACTCACTTATCTATTCTTTGAAATATTGCTTAACAGTTCCTTTGCCATCTTCTACTTCAATCTCTGCATATGCCCCATTGATAAAAGTCACTTGTGGTGGAACATGTCCACAATCAACATCGTAGATAATAGGGATTTGAAGTTCTTCTGAAATTTCTTGATAGATATCTTCAACAGTATAATTCTCAACAGGTTGGTTAGCATCACTTCTACCGAACAGAATACCCGAGCAATTCTCAAACCACCCAGCTAACTTCATTTGAACTAATGATCTACGTAAGTCTGTTGTTTTCATTTCGCAGTTCTCTAAATACCACACAATCGAGTCACCATGGATAACATGTTTCTGGAAATGTTCAACATCACCAAACGGGGTGCCAATCAAATGTCTAATGACGTCGATACATCCCCCCAGTAAGCGACCTTGGATATTCACCTTCATATTCGAAACAACGCCCCAGTATGTGTCTTCCGTTAGATGATAAACACAAGGTGAAGGGTTAGTAAATTGCCATTCTTTTTGGAATTTGAGGGATGAATGTTGGACGTTAAATTTATGAGTTCTTGTGGATAATACTGATTGCCACATCCCTGTTGTATGATCGGTATATTCTCCTCTTAAATCCATGAGATTCGTTCCATGAGCCGTCGCTATGCCTGTTTTTAACGTAATGGCTAGTAACAGCACACTTATATCGGAATAACCTAAGATCCACTTTGTCTTCAAATTTTCAAAATCAATATCTTCAAGTATTTCGATTAATAGTTCTCCACCCCATGGAGGAATGATGAGATCGATCTGTTCATCAGACATCATCGTATTAAACTCATTAGCACGTATTTTGGCAGGAGATGACTTTGCCTTATCCTGCACTCGTACCGTATCTCCACAAATCACATGGAATCCTTTCATCTTCATACGATGACATGAACGTTCTAGCAAGTCATGCAATTCATTGTTAACTCCAGATGAAGGTGCTGTTATTCCTATTGTTGCTTCTTTTTTCAAGAATGGATATTTAATCATATTCCCTCGGGTCTCCTCATTACATCTGCACCCACGTAATCAATGCGATTTTAGACTTCCTTCTACTATAATATCGTGAAGATAAATAAAATGGCTACTATCATGGACAATAACCCAAATACCACGGTCTTTCTCAACTGAACTCCACATGAATATGACTTCATCTTATAGTAATTTGAACATTACTTGTAAAATAACTAATATCAGCAGTTGAAAGTTCCCCAAAATTAGCCGAAATACTTACCGAGGGGAGAGGAATATATAGTCAAGATTAGGGAGTTTTTTATGGGGTCTAGCCAACATTTTAACGAAAATATACGCTAAGGGCGTGTACGAGCATAAACAGTCGATTTTTCCTACTCTAAGCCGGTGACCGCTAAACATCATTATGTCATCATGCAGCAGAAATATGGTATTTTGTTACCACCGAAGGACTATACAAAAGCTAAGAGGACTGTCGCCGGTAGAATACCGCCTCCAGTCCTCTATAGCAGCCTAAGTCTACATGTGTCTAATTTTTGGGGTCAGTTCACCAATTAAGGTTGACGGGGCTTTTGCCGATGCATTCGCACTAAAATCAGATTATCACGTTTGAGGCAGTCTGAACTCATTTCAGAGCTACTAGGGGTGATAACTTAAACAAATAAATCAACAATTTCGCTGACAATCTCCTCCTTTTTATATACAAAGTTATTGATAGTTGAGAAAAATAGCTTGTTTGAACTCTTCGGGATTACCATAACAGGCTGTTTGAACAGTAGAATGACATAAAGAGAACTACCGTCATCAATTTCAATATTATTTTCGTAAAGCCCTTTCCATATCTGCTCAGCAAGTTCTGGCATAAATAGATCAGTGTATCTCTCCATGTAGGCTTTAATACCGTAATCAGACCACCACCACAAGGAAAAAGTATTCCATACTCTTTCAGCTGTATGGAATACTGAATCCCTTCTAAACAAACTCTTATAACAATCTCTATAATGAAGCGTGTTTAAAGGGTTGTCCATGTATTGTTGCTGTTCAAATTCTTTTACAATTTCATCCCAACATGTATGAAAAATTTCATTAAAACTCTCAGATTCTAGTAATTCTTGGTCATTTGAGATTAAGTATCTACCTGGAAAGACCTCTTCTCCTTTATGATAGCACTCATAGATATTTTCGATAAATAAAAGAAAATTCAAATCCATAGGGCAGAAGTTACTTATGCGCAACTGCTTATCATTTCGAGAAAGTGTCATATTAGATACTTATTCCTATACTGCATGGCGGTACAGTCCAAAAAAATAGGCCTGAAGCGTCTCTTGCCGTCCCAGTCATGCTGACACTGTAAGCACCTGATGATAAACCTAAACTTACGGTATCTCCACACGCTCCACCTAATGCGCCTGTGCAAGTTATCGATACAGAATCATATGGTACGGGGAGACCACCTACAAATTTTGATATTATCAAAACACCGGTAAAAGTATGTACTGTGGAAAATCGAGGATTAATCTCCCACCTGACACCATTAAAGGCTGCATCTAAACGAGCATATCCTCCGTCTCCAGAACAAGTAGAAAGCGGCTCAATCTGACCATCAACTGATTGAACCGTTAGGTTATCATCAGTATCATCCACACAAACATAATCACCTTCGACCGTGATACTATCAGGGAGTGATGCAAAGTCTTCTGAGACCTCGACCTTCGGTACTACCTCGTTAATATTAACATCAGACGCAAAAGCATTAATAGGAATGATAAACAAAAAAACAAGTAGTAGCCCAACAACCTTTTTCATCCTTATTGCCTCCTTTAGTTTAATACGAAAAACTATAAGACAGGCGCCCAAGAAGAGGAAACCCTTGTAAATTAGTACACTATACGATTATCATCCCTCTGCTTGTTGTTATGAGAATTTTTCCGATCACCTCCCTTCTATGAATACGTTTAAAATGGTTAAAAAATCCACCTACTATATATAACGCAACAAGTTGCCACAAAGTAAGTAATATTGAGAAAAAAATTAAAAAATATCGGGCAATTTCATGATTTCGAGTTTCTCTTTTTGTTTTGGGCATGTAAAATATCGAAAGATGGGGGGGATGTAGCGTATCAAAATTTATGAACCTATTGTTAAAGTACAGGTGGATATAGGCTCAAAACCGAAGTTTGCTACAAATTTGGCATTTTAGTCGAATGCAATAGGCATCGCTTATCTGGTTGAAAATATCAACCACTGATTTCTAGATTGAGCCTTTTCATGATCAAGAAAATGCACTTATAAGGAATGTATGTCACACATGGACATACTTTTGAGGGATTACAAGAGCATCCTGTTTGTACGACAATACGAAGCCTGTTTCCATTATTCAGACTATGGTTACTTCATGAAATCTATAGGTACGAAATGATGCAGGAGACGGCTTAGGATCGAGGTAGCCAGTACCCTGTCTCGGAATATTTCACCCCAAGAGCCAAACGACTTATTGGAGGTGAGATTGATGAAACCTTTCTCATACCGTTCAGAGAGATAATTGGGAAGAAAAATTGAGCGGCAGTATCATTCATCGTCGTTCGGTAATCAATCTCATCAATGACGAGCGGATCTGCAATGGAACAAGGAAAATTAAGCGTAGTTAAAGAAGCTCATGTTAATCTGGATATCATGTACTTAATCGATCCTATGAACTCCGGATGAGGGCGCTGTTATTCCTATTGTTGCTCCTTTTTTCAAGAATGGATATTTAATCATAACCGCGGTCTCCTCACTATTTCTGCAGATACTTAAGCATCGTTTTTTATACCAAGAGAGCCTAAACATTAACTACTGTTTAGGCTCTCTTTAGATCCAATATTACTTTTTAGATTTAAAAATCTCTCCAATTGCACCCAGGCTACCAAGAATCTCCACCGCATTGGAAGGAATAAACACCTTATTAGCAGGTCCTTTAGAAATCTCAGTCAATGCTTCGAATGATTGATAAGCTAGGACGCTCTCATTAAGTCCAGCATCCCGAATCATCTCAATTCGATTCTTCTCTGCTTCAGCAACAGCTAGAATCGCTTTCGCTTGACCAATCGCTTCAAGCTCTTGAGCCTGCCCTAACCCCTCAGCTTCACGAATACGGGCTTCTTTATCCCCTTCAGCCTTAAGGATTTTACTTTGTTTGTCACCTTCAGCACGTAGAATCATGTCTTGTTTAGCAGCTTCTGCTTCAAGTACAATCGCACGCTTACTACGTTCAGCCTTCATCTGCTTATCCATCGCTTCTTGAATATCTCTTGGTGGCTGAATATCAATAACTTCAACCCGTTCAATACGTACGCCCCACTTCTCTGTCGCTTCATCCAAAGCAACACGAATCTCCATCGATATTTTTTCCCGACCGGATAACGTTTCGTCCAATTCCATCTTACCAATGATCTGACGCATGGTTGCTGTAGATATGTTACGAACACCATAGACATAATCGGAAATACCATATGTAGCCTGATCTGGACCCACAACTTGATAGAATATAATCGTATCAATCTCAACTTGAACATTATCTTTCGTTATTACCGTTTGCGGAGGAACATTCGCCTGTTGAATACGCAAATCGTGATATACCCTTACATGATCAATAATAGGAATAAGAATATTTAGTCCAGGTGTTAACAAACGATGGAATTTACCGAGACGTTCCACAACCCCTACGCGTTGCTGAGGTACAATTTTGATTGTCAGTGAAATAAAAACAACAACAATAACGAGGATAATCAATACAACATAAATCATTTAAGAAACCCCTTCCCATTTTTGAACTTCTAATACCGTGGTACCACGTTGGGTTACAATGACGACATCCCCTTTTTGTAAAGGCTGATACGATGTAGCACTCCATGTTTCGTTGCCCAACTTAACTATGCCATTCTTACCGATCTCAATGTCTTCAATAACAACACCTTGCTTACCAACTAAATCATCAATCACATCCGTAAACCCTTTAGATTTCCGCATAAATCTTGTAAGAGGTTTCGTAAAGAAAGTTAACACTAACGCCACTAAACATCCAACAACGACTTGCACGAAAAATAAATCAGGTACTACCAAAGCAATAAGTCCTGCCGCAATTGCCCCAATCCCAATCCATAACAGATAAAAGGTTAATGTCAGCATCTCAATAACAAATAGTACGATTCCGATGATGAGCCATATTGCCCAAAGTTCCATTGATCTCACCGCCTTTTGCTGGATTATATGGAACCAAACAAATAATTATTACCCAGACTCGGGAAGTGACACGCTTACAATAGTTGTTATCTGTATCTTTGTCATTCTCGATCCCGTGTTTATCCTGATATTGGCTCCTAACATCATTATAACTTACATTGGCATATTCTGGCTTTATTTATTGTGAAACCTTTCTCAATTATTCTGTAGTATTTTAAATCCTTCTACAAAATTATTCCGTGTCCATTGAATATGACTCCGATCTTCGTATTTACGATAGTCACATTCAATAACTAATATCAGATCTAAATACAGATCATATAATTCTCGTCTTACCCGCTCCGACTCTGTAATCACCCCTCTACCATATCCCTCATCAAAGGCAGCGGATCTACCAAATTTACCGAAATAATATTCAATCAGAGGATCTCCCCAGAATGCTCTTTCAAAATCAACAATGCCAGAAATCCTTCCTTCATGGATAAACACATTTCCGTCCCATAAATCCCAGTGAACAAGAAAAGGCTCGGTCACTTCATCCAAAGCATCTATTCTTTTCTCTACCTCTTTTTCAATATCGGCATAGGAGATCGGAAGTTCAACATTTAAATCTCTACCATCAGCCAATACATCGTCCATCATTCTACGAAATGCATCCGTCCAAGAACTTCTCAATTCATCACTATCATGAAAATAGCCAAATTTCGCACCTTTACATGCATTAATTTGTCGACTGTATTCACCGATCTGTTTTTGTATTCCTTCTAGCTCTTCTTTAGATAACGTTTCTTTTATTTTATTTAAAGGTGTACCTTCAATAAATTCCATAATGAAATATTCAGACGGAATCAAGCGACGATCTGGATCGCAACATTAGCCCAGCCATCCGATAGTTCTTCTACTGTTTGAATCGATTGACTAAATGCTTGATCCATAATGATCTTCAGTTGGGCATCACTTAATTTGGTTTTGTTATAGCTCTCCATCATAACACTCTCCAATATATAGGTTTGATTTACTCATATATCCCATGATTTTACGACATATTAGTTACTTCTCCTATTCACTCGAATTCCCCTTTATCATACTAAAAAGAACCTATCCTTCAGCATTTACTGAATTGAATAGGTTCTTCTTATAAAAGTTAGATTTTCGGTGTTAATCGATATTTACAAATAATAAGGTTGAACACATACCGGCTTAGACACCGTTACGCTTATGCCCGTATATTCCAGTCTACCCGACTCCTGATTCACACGGAATGTGGTAAGGTTGTTCGTATCACGATTAGCCACGATGAGGTAGTCTCCTTTGGGCGTTATCGCGAAGTGACGAGGATGTTCTCCTTCTACAGATACATGTTCCACATAAGTAAGTTTGCCTGACTCTTCATCAAAAGCATAGACAACAATGCTATCATGTCCACGATTTGAGCCATACACATATTTACCATCTTGAGAAGTTGTAATCTCTGCACAACCATTCTCCCCTGTGAAATCTGACGGAAGTGTTGGCACTGTCTCTTGCTCCGTTAATTCACCGCTCTCAGCATCATAGGCAAACGATGTGATGGTCGAGTTCAGTTCGTTAATGACAAAAGCGTACGTTCCATGTGGGTGAAACACGAGATGTCTAGGTCCAGCTCCTGGATGGAGATGAGTTGTTCCCTTCTTGATCAGCTGCTGCTTGTCTGGATCGATATGATAGGCTTGAATGATATCCAATCCAAGATCTTGCACAAATACATATTTACCATCTGGACTATAGAAAGAGGAATGTGGATGTGGTCGATCCTGATTCTTATGTACGCTGTGGCCTTCATGCTGTTGCACATCTAATAGTTCTCCTACGCTTCCATCCTGTTCAATAGCCATTAGACCGATCATTCCTCCATGATAACTAGTCACGGTAAGGAACTTCTCTGATGGATCGCGTTGAATATGGCATGTGGTCGCAGCTACACTATTCTTGCGATCAAGCAACTTGAGATTGCCCGTGGTATGATCGATGGAGTAGGCAACAACTTCCCCGATTTTAGTACCTTCCAAGGGCTGTGTTTCTGAAATGGCATATAATTTGTGTTGATTCGGGTCTATATTTAAAAAAGTCGGATTTTTAAGTCCAGCAACGTCTTGTAAACGGGTTAATTCCCCTGTACTTTCATCCAAAGAATACACATATACACCGCTATCTTCCGATTCAGCGTATGAGCCAACAAACACAAACAATTTCCCATGATGATCTACCATGTATAATGCCTCCCTTAGATTGTCTTTTTTATTTCGTTACTTCCCTACCTGGTCAAGTATCTTTCGTATATCTGAATTTAGAGATTGGACATTGGGCCCTTTGGCAGCTTCGTTCGTTAATCCATATTTCTCTTTAAGCTTCAATATCGTGTAGACTCGACTGTTGAGCACATCTTCTGAAATTTTACCGTTCTCCACTGCATCTGTCAAAGCTTGTATTACGGCTACGCCTTTCTGTGCATCATGACCAACAAGAACAATATTAGTACCCGCTAGGATCGTTTGGACGGAAGCCTCCTGCAAGTCAACATTGTCAGCAATGGCTCCCATGGTCATATCATCCGTCATTACAATGCCATTGAAGCCTAGCTCCTCACGTAAAATATCCGTAATAACAATCTTAGATAAGGATGCGGGGTTATCTGGGTCTACCTTAGGCATCAGAAGATGTGCAATCATAACGACTTCTGCTTGTTGTTGAATAGCTTCTCGAAAAGGAACTAATTCTAACTTACGTAACCGTTCTAGATCATTCTCCACAACAGGCAAGCCGATATGAGAGTCGACCGACGTATCTCCATGACCTGGAAAATGTTTAACAACCGGCACAACCCCTTGGGATTGGATGCCTTTCATCGTGGCTATACCAAGCGAGCTGACGAGTTTCGCTTGATCACCGAAAGAACGATCTCCAATGACTGGGTTATTCGGGTTACTATTAATATCAAGCACAGGAGCGAAGTCCATATTCAATCCAAAACCTTTTAATTCTTGACCAAGAATCTGCCCAATTTGATTGGATAACTCGCTATCGTTTTTCAACCCAATAGCTTGATTCGTAGGTAGCTTCAGAAATTCGTTAGGCATCCGAGTCACTCGGCCCCCCTCTTCATCTATACTCATCCAGAGTGGGACTTTATTGCCCTCATTACTACTCTTCAACTCGTTAAACAGACGTAATGATTGTTCCGTATTCTCAATATTATCTTTATAGAAGATAAATCCACCCACATGGTAGTCCTTAATAAATTTCTGAGTATCCTCATTCTGTTGTGTCCCATCCATGCCAACGACAACCAGCTGTCCTATCTTCTCATCCATACTCATCGTCTCCAAGAGTTCTTGTGTGGAGTCGGTTACTACTTCTAAAGGATCATTCTGATCACCCGATCCAGTCCCATCAGGAGAGGATTGCGAAGGATTCGGTGATTCCGCCTCATTACCTAATGAAGAATTAGGAGTTGTCTGGCTCGATTCCGTTGAACCACACCCTCCAAGGACGAGGATTATACACATTAGGAACATTAGAATCATGGGCTTGTTATTCTTCTTCACGATCAAATCACACTACCCTCTTAGCGTATAGTCTTACTCTACTTCTTATATTGTACCGAATTCATCCATTTTTAACACTTTCATATCATGGACTATACAACAAAGCCGAGCTTAAAGGCTCGGCTTCTTATTTTCTATTTCAAACTTGCAAGTACCCTAATCTCATTTTATTCTATAACATAAGTCCAGAATCGCTCAGTTCCGAATCTTTCCTTCATGGCTTCGCTCTCTACCATTTGGCTATCTACAGGTAACTGCCACTGTGAACGATGAGATTGAATCGAGCCGATCTTCTGCTTAAGAAAAGCACTAACATCGACTTTTACGTCAGAATGTCCCAATATTTCCTCACAGCCCTTCGTAAAAGCCATACAATGGACGACTGGTCTTTGGTCCTTCGGCATCTTCGCGATCGTACGTATAACTGCTGCGCCTGTAGCATCATGATCTGGATGAACACTATACAGGGGATGAAAAGTAACAACAAGAGAAGGATTCAGCTCCTTGATCAAATCTCCAAGTCTCTCGCTCATTGCTTCATGATCTTCGAATTCAATCGTTTTATCATGATAACCCATCATTCTTACATCGGTTATCCCAATAGACTTACATGATTCTAGCAGTTCCATTTTACGAATCTCTGGAAGTGTGACTCGATTAGCAAATAGTGGATTGCCCATGTTCCGAGCCATTTCTCCTAAAGTTAAACAGGCATACGTTACAGGTGTGCCTTCAGTGATGTGCTTGGCTAATGTTCCAGAGAGACCAAAGCATTCATCATCTGGATGTGGTAGTACTACTAATATCTGACGTTCCATATGAGTTAACCCTCTCTCTCTATTTAATATTAAAATGGTTCTTTACTTAATTGTAGAGATACGACTAATTTACCGTCGTTATCATGACCTGCGAGTATTAGACGTTCCGTATCCGTCTCATCCCAATGCGTTAATCCTTGAGAGTATACCCATCCTTGATCGATCTTGAGCCCAACACGATAAGGCCCACTTCCTTCAATTGAACCTAAAGTATATCGAATATGTCCATTACGGATAAATGTGGATGCTGTGAACTTTGAGTCATCATGGTGAGAGGCATAAGCTCCCGTTGTCATCTCAAGATGGATATATAGGTCTTGGTTTTTGAGCTGATCTATGATCAACTGAACATTTGTCTGATCTATGAGTTGCATTATTTTCTACTCTCCCGTCTGTCAATCACTTACTATATTGTTGTATGTACACTATATTATAGTCTACATTGCAACAAATTCTCAAATAATAAAAAAGCCCCCCTATACTATATGAACAATTATAGTATCGAGGACCGGCTTTAGTTAGAAATAATTTTCTGACACTTGTAGTATTATTTAAACACTTTAACTCGATCTTCTAAAGGCTTGAATTCTTTCTCTCCAGCTGGTGCTACTACTTTTCCAAATGGCATTTCAGCTAAAAGTTTCCATGATGCTGGAATATTCCAAGTTTGTTTCACTTCATCATCAATCAATGGATTGTAATGCTGTAATGATGCGCCGAAACCTTCATTTTCAAGACCTGTCCAAATAACCAATTGATGCATTCCTGATGATTGTAGAGACCAGATTGGGAAATTATCCGCGTAAGAAGCAAATGCCGTCTGCAATCCTTCAATAACTTCTTGGTCTTCAAAGAACAACACGGTACCGTAACCATTACGGAACATTGCCATTTTCTCAGCTGTTGGTGCAAATTTATCTTCAGGAACCATTTTCTTAAGTGTGTTTTCAGTAATATTCCACAGTTTATCATGTTGCTCTCCAAGAAGAACGACCACTCTTGCACTTTGAGAGTTAAAAGAAGATGGCGTATGTTTTACAGCATCGCTCACGATTTCTTGAATTCTTTCGTCAGACACCACAGATTCTTTACTAATTGCATAAATTGAACGTCTATTTTTAATTGCTTCAAAAAACCCTTTTTCCATAATTATAGTTCCTCCCTTAATGTTATGTACTTACTTTTTATATTATATATGAATTTTCAAAATAATACAAATTCCATGTCAAAATGACACTCACTCATTGTATTTTGCTCAACATATGCTAACCCTAGTCTGGATTTCAATAAGTAGCTCCATTAATAAAAAAGAGCTGCAGGCACATTCGCCTACAGCTCTCATAAATATGAACGCTTCCATAACATATTGTGGTTAATAATTATTAATCCATGATAATCCAATCGTTCCCTCACCAGCAAGAATTCCAACCACAGGAATGAATGTCATAATTTCAATTTTGAGATGTGGATGATCTTCAGCGATCTCCTGTTCAATCTCATGCGCTACGGATAAATTATTTGCATGCATAATACAAACGGTTTTTATCTTTTCGATGTCAGTCTTTAAATGTTCAATAATTCTATGCTTTGCTTTCTTAAAGGTACGTATTTTCTCATCAACAAGAATCTTACCATGATCGAAACGTATAATTAACTGGATTCGAAGCAAGTTACTAATCAACAACTGTGTACCTGATACTCTGCCACTACGATGAAGTTGGTGTAAATTAGCAGGAATAAGGAAAAACTTCGTATTATCAATCATAGGTTGAATGTTATTCTTAATCTCCTGTGCTGATAATCCCTCATGTTGCAATCTAAGCCCATACATAATCATCTCTCTAATCGGAAAGGCACCTGCCTCTGTATCTATCCCAATGACCGTTGCCTCAGCTATTTCTGCTGCTTGGATCGAATTGTGAAAAGTTCCACTAAGTGAGGAAGAACAATGAATTGCTATGATTTCATCATATTTATCTTTTAACGATTCATACAGTTCAATAAACTCCCCTATCGGAGGTTGTGAACTGCCTGCTTTTTCATAAACCTTAAGTTTCTCGTATACTTCGTCGTTCGTTATCTCTATCGTTTCTTTGTAACAATCGTTTCCAAATATAAGTCGCAAAGGAACAATATAAATGTGATTCTCTCTAGCAAAATCAGGGTCAATAGTACATGTACTATCTGTAACCCATGCAATTGATTTCATTGTTTCACTTCTCACTTTCAAAAGATGATATAGTCTTCGTAGATCTTACAATTAACCATAACAAACTAACAGTAGATATTCAACTTTACGATATTCCCATTTCTAATTCTTTATCAAATATAGATAGATATATTATAATAGAACCTATTAAGGAGATGATATGATGTTTTTTCATATAGATCAAAACTATGATCATATTGATTTCAGTAAATCCGATTTATGCTATGGCGAACTGACGAATTGTACCTTTCAAGAATGTAACTTTAGCGGAACACCCTTAGAAGAAGTCTCAACCACAAACTGCCAATTTATTAATTGTAATTTCACAAATGCGAATCTTAATGCGTCACAGCATATTGGCTCTGCCTTTACCAATTGCATTTTTAAAGGAAGTAACTTGTTCGTATCTAAATTTGAAAATTGCAAAATGGTAGGTTCCGACTTTGTTCAAGCACGCATGGATGGAATCACAATACAAGAAGGAGATTGGTCCTACACGAATCTGCGACATGTAAACCTAAGCAAGCAAGACTTACGGAAAGTCCGGTTTACGGAAGCAGATTTTGTTCAATCCAATTTAGAAAAAGCTGATCTGAGAGAAGCCAATTTAACTGGCGTTCAATTGAGTCAAGCCAAACTAGCGGGTGCTGATCTACGCGGTGCTATTCTCGATAGAATTGACTTTAAGTCTCTCGACATCAAAGGCGTTAGAATGGATCTCACCCAAGCGGCTACCTTTACACGTTCTTATGGTGCAAAGGTAGATTAACTACCACTAAAAAATAAGCCACAATATACCGGAAACACCAAAGAGCGGATCAAGGCTGACACCTTGACCTGCTGCTTGTGTTACATGATTATGTTTCTTATAGACCTTGATCCGTTAGAATGATCGGACCGTCAGCCGTAATAGCTAAAGTATGTTCATACTGTGCCGACAAGCCACCATCAACTGTTCTAGCTGTCCAACCATCTGCATCTATTTTGCTACGATAAGTACCGGTATTAAGCATAGGTTCAATGGTAATGACCATGCCTTCTTTCAATCTTGGACCGACATTTGCTGGACCATAATGTGGAACTTGAGGTTCCTCATGCATATCCTTGCCAATACCATGTCCTATGAATTCTCGTACGACAGAGAACCCTTCTGCTTCAGCATGGACTTGAACAGCATGCGAAATATCTCCAATGCGGTTTCCTACAACTGCCATCTCAATCCCTTTATATAAGGATTCTTTGGTTACATCTAAGAGTTTCTGTGATTTCTCAGATATCTGACCTACGGGGTATGACCAAGCTGAATCCGCTAACCAGCCATTTAAATTAACGACCATATCGATGGTCACGATGTCCCCTTCTTTTAGCTTCGTATGCGTCGGAAATCCATGACAAATAACATCATTTACAGAAGCGCATGTAGCAAAGCGATACCCATTGTACCCTTTTTGTTCCGGTGTAGCGCCATTCTTAATCATAAATTCTTCAGCAAATCGATCAATCTCAAGCGTAGCTATTCCAGGAACAATCATCTTACTAATTTCACGATGACAGGCCGCTAATATTTCACCAGCTAATTTCATCTTTTGAATCTGATCTTTCGTTTTAATTGTAATCATGCTCTTATCCCTCATTCTATTATGGTCTTCTTATTATAACCAAACTGTTTCGAGTTGGTGAAGTAAATTCAAGTCCAAACAACAAGATTATACACCATCTCCGTATAGCATACAAAAGTTATGACAAAAAGATGCATACGAAAGTATGTCTTACTGTATTTTAATTCCAACAACCATCCTTATCTTGGATGATCAAAAATAAGAATAGCAGGTTCAAGGAAAAAAAACTTGACCTGCTATACTCAACACTTAATCCTCTTCAGATACTTCTTCAACTTCTTCATCTAACCAGCTACGAATCATGGACAATAGATGTGCACTATTTACGGGTTTCGTAATGTAATCTGAGGCCCCTGCTTCTAAGCATTCCTCACGATCGCCAGCCATTGCTTTCGCAGTCAATGCAATAATTGGCAACTTTTGAAACTCAGGTTTTTCACGAATTGCACGAGTAGTCTCATATCCGTCCATAATCGGCATCATAATATCCATTAGTACAATGTCAATGTCCGGTGATTGCTCTAGAAGTGTAATGGCTTCGTGCCCATTCTCTGCAGAAGTTACCATCATATTATGACGTTCAAGAATGGTTGTGAGAGCAAATATGTTACGGATATCATCATCCACAACAAGTACCTTCTTATACTTAATCATTTCATCAGATTGATGAAGTTTGATAATCGCTTCACGCGATCCTTCAGGTAGATTCTCAGACTTGCGATGTAGGAATACACTTGTTTCATCCATCATCTGAATCGTCGACTTCACTTCACGAATAACAGCCACTTTCATTAGATCTTCAAGATCATGCTCTTCCTCGTGTGTCCATTTCTGCTTTCTAAACAACACAATTCTTAAGAATTTATTTTTGGAATTCTTTTGTATCTCCCGAATGAAATGAAGGACCTCCATATCCTGCAATTCATTGTCTACTAATAGACATTCCACATCATTAGCTTTTAAATACTCTAATGCGTGACGACCCGAGTCTGTATCGTGCACTTGTACATCTTCATTATCGATACATTCTTTCCACTGCTGGCGAATGCCATCATCACTATTCACAAGCAGGAGATTATGAATAGTCTGATCTGCATAACGATTTAAGTTATCCAATGTATTCTCAAGTTCCTCGTTATTAACAGGCTTACAAATATAATCGTATACACCCTTTTGCATCAGTTGGACTTTATCTTCCTCCACACTAATTACGCAGACAGGAATATGTCTCACACTCACATCATTCTTTAAGTGTTCAATAACAAGCCATCCGTCCGTGTCTTTTAATCGCAGGTCAAGCGTAATGGCAACAGGGTTATACTTTCTGGCTAGTTCAAGTGCATTTGAACCTTTGGTTGTGATAACAGCTTTGATATTTCTTTTATGCAGAAGTTCTAAGACAATTTCATTAAACTTTAAATCGTCCTCAATAATTAGAAACACACGGTCACCTGGTTCGATCAGGTCACGATCATCGATGATATCATTGTCTGATTTTCTACTATCCGTATATCTCCGCTCAGGAGGTGTGACATCAATGACCTCAGGGATATATTTCGTCTCCACTTCAATCTCTTGATACTCAGCATCTACCGGCAAGTATAAATTGAAGTAACTTCCTTTATCAACGACACTATATAATGTAATTTCTCCACCGAGCATACTCGCAATTTCACGAGAAATGGCAAGACCTAGTCCAGTACCTCCATATACCCGGTTGGTGCTTCCATCAGCTTGTTGGAAGGCTTCAAATATAATGCGCTGTTTATCTTCTGGAATGCCTACCCCGGTGTCACTTACAGAGAAACACAACACCATTGCCGCATTACTCAACGTCGAATTTGCTACATTCCATCCATCGGTTGCTCTACGGATCTGAAGCATGACCTGTCCTTCTTCCGTGAACTTGAATGCATTGGACAAGAGATTCTTCAGAACTTGTTGGAGTCTCTTTACATCCGTCACTAGGGTATCAGGAACATTCGATTCCGTCTTGATGTGGAATTCAAGTCTGCTATCATCCACCATATGACGGAACGTACGATCTAATCCATCCACTAAATCCAACAATTTAATTTCCGTATAATCCGGTGTTATCGTTCCTGATTCAATCTTAGATAAATCTAGGATATCGTTAATTAAATTAAGGAGATCGAACCCGGAATCTTGAATTGTTTTGGCAAATTTAACTTGGTTGCTGGATAGATTAGCTTCCGGATTCTCAGCAAGTTGTTCTGCGAGCAATAGTAATGAATTAAGTGGTGTGCGAAGTTCATGAGACATATTAGCTAAGAATTCAGATTTATATTTGGAAGTCAAAGCTAATTGTTCTGCTTTTTCTTCTAAGAAACTCTTCGCAATTTCAACTTCGTTATTCTTACTCTCGACTTCTGCTTTCTGAAGAACTAGGAGTTTCGCCTTATCCTCTAATTCTTCATTCGTGTTCTGTAACTCCATTTGCTGTTTCTGTAGCTTCTCTGTTAAAGACTGTGATTGAATTAGAAGTTCTTCAGTACGTTGGTTCGCTTGCATCGTATTAATAACAATACCTATCGATTCCGTCAATTGATCTAGGAAGGCAATATCAATCTCTCCGAAAGCACGGAATGAAGCTAACTCTAATACAGCAAGGACTTGATCTTCAAATATGATTGGAAGTAGAACGATGTTAAGTGGTGTTGCCTCACCTAGACCAGACGAGATCATAACATAGTCACCTGGTACATTCGTTAATAATATCCGTTGTTTCTCAATTAGACATTGACCAACCAACCCTTCACCAGCTCGATACTCATTGGAGAGATGTTTACGCTGTTGATAAGCATAACTTGCAAATAGGGATAATACCGACTCATCATTCACTACTTCGTTAATATAGATAACACCATGTTGCATGGACACCAATGGTGCTAATTCTGAAAGAATCATACGACATACAGCATATAAATCCCGTTGACCTTGTAACAATCGGGAAAACTTAGCCAGATTCGTCTTCAGCCAATCTTGATCCGTATTAATTCGAGTCGTTTCTTTGAGATTACGAATCATCTCATTCACATTATCTTTCAATGCTGCAACTTCACCTGCTGCGGCGACATCAATGGTACGAGATAAGTCTCCCTTCGTCACGGCAGTGGCTACATTGGTAATAGCCCGCACTTGGGTTGTTAAGGTACTCGCCATATAGTTAACATTATCCGTAAGATCACGCCACGTTCCTGCTGCACCTGGCACGCTCGCTTGCCCGCCCAGTTTCCCTTCAGCTCCGACTTCTCTAGCTACTGTAGTAACCTGATCTGCGAACGTAGCCAGTGTCTCAATCATGTTGTTAATAGTATCTGTCAACTCTGCGATTTCACCTTTTGCTTCGACCGTTAACTTCTGCTTCAGATTACCATTCGCAACAGCTGTCACAACCTTGGCAATTCCACGAACTTGATCCGTAAGATTCGTCGCCATGATGTTAACGTTATCTGTGAGGTCCTTCCATATTCCGCCAACACCACGTACTTGTGATTGCCCTCCGAGCTTCCCATCAGTACCTACCTCACGGGCCACACGAGTTACTTCTGATGCGAATGAGTTCAGTTGGTCCACCATGGTGTTAATCGTATTCTTCAGTTCCAGAAGTTCACCTTTTACATCAACGGTTATCTTCTTAGATAAATCTCCGTTCGCAACAGCTGTTGTGACACCTGCAATGTTACGCATTTGAATCGTTAAATTGCTAGCCATATAATTCACGGTATCCGTCAGGTCTTTCCAAGTTCCAGAGACGTCTTTCACATCTGCTTGGGCTCCAAGTTTCCCTTCCGTTCCGACCTCACGGGCCACACGAGTAACCTCTGAAGCGAAGTTACTGAGCTGATCTAGCATCGTATTCATTGTATTCTTCAGCTCAAGCATCTCACCCTTAACGTCTACGGTAATCTTTTTAGACAAGTCACCCTTAGCTACTGACGTCGTTACGTCGGCGATATTACGCACTTGATCTGTCAGATTACGAGCCATCCCATTAACGCCCTCAGTTAAGTCCTTCCAAGTTCCACCTACGCCCTTCACTTGCGCTTGTCCGCCAAGCTTACCTTCCGTACCTACTTCTTGGGATACTCGTGTAACTTCCGATGCAAACGTAGATAGTTGATCTACCATCGTATTAATAGTGTTCTTGAGTTCCAGAATTTCACCTTGAACATCTGCTGTAATTTTCTTAGATAAGTCCCCATTAGCAACCGCGGTCGTGACGACTGCAATATTTCGAACTTGATCGGTTAGATTGGAAGCCATGTAATTGACGCTTTCCGTCAAATCACGCCATGTTCCCGCAACACCTTTAACCTTCGCTTGTCCACCCAACATACCCAGCGTTCCAACCTCACGGGCCACACGTGTTACTTCTGATGCGAACGTGGATAACTGATCTACCATGGTATTGATGGTATTCTTCAGTTCAAGGATTTCACCTTTGGCATTCACCGTAATTTGCTTGGATAGATCACCCTTTGCAACCGCTGTCGTAACTTCAGCGATGTTCCGAACCTGATCTGTTAATGTGCCCGCCATGAAATTAACGTTATCCGTTAAATCCTTCCATGTCCCAGATACATCTTTAACATCAGCCTGTCCTCCAAGTTTACCTTCAGTTGAGACTTCTCTCGCTACCCTTGTAACCTCAGATGCAAAATTGCTTAACTGATCCACCATCGTGTTAATCGTGCTCTTTAACTCTAGAATTTCCCCTTTGGCATCTACCGTAATGGTCTTCGATAAATCACCTTTGGCAACGGCTGTTGTAACTTCAGCTATATTGCGGACCTGATTCGTCAAGTTACTAGCCATGTAATTAACACTCTCTGTCAAATCACGCCAAGTTCCTGCCACGCCGCTTACCTCTGCCTGTCCACCTAATATACCTTCGGTACCAACATCACGTGCCATACGAGTAACCTCTGAAGCGAACATTGATAATTGATCTACCATTGTATTGATTGTAATCTTCAGCTCAAGTATTTCACCTTGAACATCTGCCGTAATTTTCTTTGAAAGATCTCCATTGGCAACAGCCGTGGTTACAACAGCTATATTGCGGACCTGATCTGTCAGGTTCGTGGCCATATTATTAACACTATCGGTTAAATTCTTCCAAGTACCCGATACACCTTCAACATCAGCTTGTCCACCCAAGTTCCCTTCAGTGCCCACTTCACGCGCAACACGTGTGACTTCGGAAGCAAATTTACTTAGCTGATTCACCATCATATTTATATTGTTAGCAGACTTCTTAAATTCTCCTGTTAATGGACGCCCTTCAAATTCTAGATCTACAGTCTGGGAGAGATCTCCCTCCGCAACAGCATTGATGACACGGACCATTTCACTGGTAGGTTGAATGAGATCAATGACCATACCATTCAATGCTTCAACAGCAACCGTCCAAGATCCACCTGTATTTATATGAGAGAAACGTCTCGATAGATTACCTTCTTTTCCTACAACCTTAGCGACTGTTTGGATCTCTACTACCATGCTTTCTTGCATTTCAATAATCTCATTAAACGAATCCGCAACTTTACCCTCTAGGCCAACGAGGTCATACGGCATTCGATAAGAGAAATCTCCATTTTTAAAAGCTATTAAAGCTTTTAATAACTCGCTTGTATTGAATTGCTCTTTGGGCAGTTCATCAATAGAATCCTTTTCCGGCATTTTCAGTTCCTCCCACAATACATGCTTGACTGATTTCCACCTAGTGAAGATCATGTGATTTTTATAACTATTTTTATTTTACATTGTTATGGAAATTATGTCATTCTTCCAAAATGAATTGTTGATAAAATCGATATGCTAGACAACATCTAACTCATGAACTGATTCCCTCTTATTCGTCCTGTTCGTGACTCTCATAAAAAGAATCATACCCGTTATAGCCATAAGTCCTCCACAAATCTGTACATTACTCATGGTCTCATTTAACAATAAAAAGGCTAGCAAGCTGGCACCTATGGGTTCCCCTAGGATACTCATAGAAATGGTTGTAGCAGATATGTATTGCAATAACCAATTAAACAACATATGTCCGAACACGGTTGGAACGATGGCTAATAATAGAAAGATTCCCCATTCTCGCTCATTATAATGCGTAAATGATATCCCCATGGTCACATTATAGATAGCAAACACTACCACCGCAGATGAAAATACGATCAAGTTATATACGTAAGGCGACACTTGTGACAGCAGCTTTTGACCAATTAACATATGTACGGCGACAGCAAGCGTTCCTAGGAAAGACATTAAATCTCCATATAGATTTTCATTTGAAATTCCGATATCCCCCCAGCCGATCAAGGCAGCTCCAGCAACAGCAATTAGCATACCCAACTTCGCGAAAGAAGCCATTCTCTCTTTGAATAAAAAATAAGCTCCGCACCAAATAAACACCGGTTCCAGTGCTAGTATAATCGTTGAACTAGAAACCGTCGTATAGGTTAATGATCCCATCCATAACAAAAAATGTAATGCAAGAAAAAAACCAGATGCTCCTAATAGGATCCAGTTCTTAACCGAGATGGAGCGCAATTCAGCACCCCGCCGAAAACCAAATGGGAGCATCATGAATACCGTGAATAGTAGTCTATACATCCCCTGGATCGATGCGGGTGCTGTAGACCATTTCACGAATATGGACGAAAAGGAGACTGCGATAACACCGATAAGAAGGGGGATGATGATGGGAATAGGTGCTGCTGATTTCTTCATTACAATTTCCTTTCACGTTATAAATCTAATTTTCTCATATTAATAGGCTGAATAACGAACGACATTCCGAAGTGCGGCCCAAATATCATGAGTCTCACCACCCATATACCAATATGCATAACCGGCAACCCCTTTACTAGCTGCCATATGGGCTTTGAGCGATAAGGACCGACTCTCTTCCATCCAAATGCTATGTTTCGTCCCTAACAAAGTATACTTAGCTATATATTGACTTGTGCTAGTATCAAATGTTAGTTTAGCATTCCTCTTAATGATTCTTTGATTCTGTAACGGTAGCGTTATTTCTTCTGATAGGACCTTCTTTGAAGATACAGACCAGTCACGCGTATACAGTGGCAGTGCAACTATAACTTTATTAGAAGCAACCGATTTGAGCAATTTGCTTAATGCCTTCTCTACCCAAGGAAGTGAAGAGACAGATCCAGCTACCGTTGACCCGCCCCAATGCTCATCATAACCCATTAACACGACATAGTCTGCAGATTTACCCAGCATTGCATAGTCAAACCCTTCCGTCCAATCCGTTCCTAAATCTGGTGAAACATCAATAGATAGAACGGCATTTATCTCATGAAGCTGGTTAGCAAGTGTAGTAATAAATGTGGTTAAATTCTTACGATCCGTAGGATTCACATCTTCAAAGTCAACATTGATACCTGCTAGTTTATACTTTTGAACATACGTAGTGATTTGTTGGATCGCTTTATTTCTCAAGGTTGAACTAGATAATATCTCATGTGTCAGTTCCGAGTTCGAGTGATTTCCCAACATCGCCCATATTTTCTTATTGTTTTGTTTAGCGTAGGTCAATAATTCTACATTGGAATGGTCCGATATGACGGCATTATTCTCTAGATAGAACCACCTAGGTACCAATGTATTAACGGTTGATGACTCCACTTGATCTATGAATTCTGTTGTTGTACTATCGTATTGCCATCCCATATGAATAACAGAAGCACTCTGCCCACTCCTCACTTTAACCCCGAATGAACTGTCTAGGATCCGGTCCAATACGACTGCCGTTTCTTGTCTAGTAATAGCATCATTGGGACGATACTTATGTCCTTCACCGGACATGATCGATTCCTTCTGAATCGTATAGACATACGGAATGGCCCACGTAGCGATATCATCGGAATCAACGAATGTGAGTTTACTAGTCGTTGTTCCATCCTTAAGTTTCATCGCGCGGACTATTAATGCAGCCGCTTCTTGACGGCTAATCTCTTGGGTAGGTTCGAAGAATCCCGGGCGAACCCCATCCACTATACCTAAGTTCACCCCTGCTTGTACCCACCCATAATACCATTCCTTCTTTCGAACATCCGTAAAGGACGCAATGGCGTTATCTACAGGTTCCAGTCGTAGCACCCTGCCGATCATCGTTATAAACTCTGCCCTAGTCACAGCTTTCCGAGGCTCATATGTCCTTACTTTCGTACCATTAATGATGTTCAGACCAGCTAATCGAACAATTTCTTTCTGAGCATAACTATTCGAAATATCATCAAAAGGAAGCTTGCTGCTTGTATTAGCTGAAATGGTCGATGGTACAGTACCCACTCCCATAAAAATAATGAGTAGCATGAGTGTACTAAGTTTATAGATTGATGAATGTATTCGGTTTTTTATCAAAAGAAAAGCCTCGCTTTATAATAGAATAGGGTGCTCTTCTATCCTATCAAATTAAAGCATAGGCTTTTACGATCAAATATTGGAAGATTATCATAATCCCAGCGCGTTTTTAAGCTTTGTTCGATTACCTAGTAGAGCTATGTCTTCAGGTAAATATATAAGGGCTTTTTCGTTGTTTTCATAGGAACGTTTCATATCCCCAATACTCGCATAACAGTAGCTCAACCGAATATGCGGCAACCAAGTATAACAGATTAACGATACAGGTCTCAACCCATGTCTATGGATTTGTTGCTCTACGGATTGTTCGTACCAGTGAATGGCTGTATGCCATTCCTTCCATGTCATGAAGCACTCACCAATAGCACAACAAATATCGCTCTGTGGCCTGTCATAGCGGAACGAACGAAATAGACTATGAAGCTTATTCTCCATGTCTCCTAATTGATCATAACATTGAGATAATCTTAAGCAAGCCCCAATCCGATCTTCTCGATACCCCGCCGATTCCGATAATAACTTCTCAAATGCAGTTATAGCTTGTGGGTACTCCTGTCGATCACAACATTCATTCGCGTAATGATATAACATACGACCCTCAAGTGGTTCTTCTTCAGTCAACCACTTTGTCATAATATGATGATTGCGTTCTGTGTGATCCGATTCAGACCGGCGATGTGTGATCGCTATATCAGTGAATACAACGTTCCCACGACTTATATCTAGGTCTTCATGAATACACCCATACCAACGATATCCCTTATCCCGCTTCACTAGTCGCGTTCGACGAGATGCAAACGTCGCTCGGCCCGCTTCATCTTCTGCTAAGTGATAATCCATAATAACTGCATCGATATTGGAGGTCAAATGCTCCTTTAACTTACGTAACAGTACACGGTCCCGTTCTAATAGGACATCGTCGGCATCTAGCCACAGGATATAATCCTGCGTGGCTCTTTTAAATGATTCATTACGGGCAGCTGCGAAATCGTCAGTCCATGATATAGAATGTATATGTTCTGTATACCGAGCAGCAACCTCTAATGTGAGGTCCGTAGATCCTGTGTCGATCATGATAATCTCATCAACGATATCAGCAATCGAATCTAAACACCTTGCGAGTGTATTCTCTTCATTCTTAACAATCATACATAGACTGATGGTTATCGTCGACTTCTCATCTGCGCTCACGAGTAACGCCCTCCTCACTCAATGATGATTCCATCTCCATTTTGAGTATTAGCCTGGATTTCCTAATACCACAATACGACCACCTTGGCATGTCTTCATTACATTTCGTGTATCAAAGATCATTGGGGCGTGGTCCGCTATATTCTGATAATCCACCTTACTATGATCGGTTGTGATTACGACCATATCGGATTCAGACCATAATATTGGATCTGGAGCAACCGAAGTTATGATTTCTTTACTTAACCTAAACTGAGAAACAAAAGGATCTGTATAACACACATCAGCGCCTTCTTCTCTCAACTTTTGAAATAATGCCATGGCAGGTGATTCCCTTACATCATCAATATCTTTTTTATAAGCCATCCCAACAAGAACAATTCTTGCACGGTTAATAGATTTCTCCTCACTCTTTAACATCTCTGTTATTCGTTCGACCAAATAAAGAGTCATATTATGATTCGTTCGATCTGCAAGTTGAATAAACTCTAGTGGAATGCCATATTGCTCTGACTTCCATGCCAAATAGAGTGGGTCTATTGGGATACAATGTCCACCGATTCCAGGACCCGGATAGAATGTCATATAGCCGAATGGTTTAGTAGCAGCCGCATCAATCACTTCCCAAATACTAAACCCTGCCTTCTCACACATAGGAACCATTCCATTCACAAGAGCAATATTCACACTGCGGAATGTATTCTCAAATAACTTCGCTGTCTCCGCAACCATTGTAGAACTGACTGGAACGATACGATCAAGAATTCCCCCATAGAATTCAACCCCAACTTTCAGACAGTTCGGTGTACTTCCTCCTATAATCTTCGGTGTGTTCTTAACGTGATAATCTTTGCTCCCTGGATCCACTCTTTCAGGAGAATAACAGACGTAGAAATCGTCTCCAGCAGACCACGCATTGGTATTTTCCACAACCTGACGTATAAGCTCCTCCGTCGTCCCCGGATATGTGGTGCTCTCCAGAATAATTAGCGTTTCCTTCTTGAGGTAAGGAAGCGACATCTGGATAGCAGATTCTATATATGTTGTATCCGGTTGATTCCCCCTCGCCAATGGTGTAGGAACACAGATAATGATAATATCTGCTTGACGAATGACATCATATTGCGTTCCAACATGGAAATTCCCAGCTATCGATGCAATAACTTGGTCTTCAATATCTATAATATAAGATCGTCCATTGTGTAATTCTGCAATTTTAACTGGATCGATATCGATTCCGAACACGTTATAACCAGCCATTGCAATCTCAGTTGCCATCGGTAACCCTACATATCCAAGACCAATAACGACGACTCTAGCCGAAAGGTCCTTAATTCTGTTAATAATATCCACCCAAGCCACCCTCCTTGGCATTACATAATTAAACCCTTAGTTCTTCACAATATATGTTTCCACTGTCTAATCTGATAGGACACCTTCATTAACTCTATTGTTAAATAGGTATAAATTTATAGAAGATAGTCAATGACACAGTATGCATTGCTTTAGCAACATATATATATAGGAACAACAGTTAGGAGGGAGATCATGCAACAAAGCAGATATCTTGAATTAGATGAGGTTCTAACTCGAATAGAACATGCATTATCGACCCGTCAAGCGCTATCGCTCGTACGTATTGGAGACGGAGAGAATCTTGTATTAGCACAAGATACAGTGTGGCCCATTGATCAGGTACTTCAAGAACGATGGTCAATGAAGGCTAATCGAGGTCAAAAGGGGTTGTTTCTTCCTAATTTTAAATTAAGAGATGAAGTAGCTTACTCCGTTCAGCGGGCTGATATCGTAGGCATTCTACCCCATGATGATATAAGCATTAATGCCCCCTCCTATTTAAAAAGAGAGTTAACGGATCAAGTTTTTTCTCACTTTGGTATCTCTCCCCTCCTTACATGCCATGCTTGTCTGAATCGCCAATTAGTTGATACACCCACGTTCTGGAGTATGTTGAAGAATCAGCGACTACTAATCGTTACAAGGGAAGATCTACAAGTGAAGTCTGTTCTGGAATCGCCACCTTACACACTCCAGATTTCACAAACAATTCCTTTCGGGCAATACGAACAAATGTCAGACACGCTTCGTTGGATCGTAGATCACAAGAGTGAATTCGATGTGGCTCTCTTCACTTGTGGAGTAAATGCCGTTGTTCTAGCTGAGCGTACCGCCACCCTTACGGGGAAGGTTGCCTTTGATTTCGGTAAGGCCTCAAATATATTAATAAACGGAAGAGCTAATTAACTGAATAAACACGTTAAAGTACAAACTCCCCCCTCACTTTATCATCAGATGAGGTGGGTAAATTGTACTTTATAAGGGCATCAAAAAAAACGCTCCAAATCGTACATGGAACGTTCTTACAACTATCTCCAAAATATGAACATGGGGATCAAGGCGTTGCTGCTTTTCCAAAGAACACCTCTGGTCCGTTACGTATCGTTGTTGAGGCTCCAGATACGTAGGATGAATATACACTTTCTGCAGCGGCTGGGGCAGCTAAATCTTGTGCAAGAAACGATATGATCTCGTATTCGTTTGTGCTACTTATGGATCCTTCTGCCTGATAGATAACATTCGAAGGTACGTACGTGGCTCCACGGACAATCTCAATGATATACTCATCACCAGCTTCACCAACAAAACAAATATTACCATTCAAGGTAATTATGGGATTTGGTACAAAACCTGTCTGCAGACCAATAACTCCAAATAATTCTGGCGTAGAAGTTAATTCTGTATTAGGTGCTCCCGAAACAGATGAATTCATAGAACTTCTCATATCCAAAAACGTACTCATTCTCATTCCTCCTCACTATCAAGATATCCTAGTATATGATAGTAATGAAGAAAGAGTATGGACGTTGTACATACGTGATCTATCTATTTATTAAAAGAGAGATTCTAATTCATTTATTAGTGAACCTACATAATCGACAGCTCGATGAATTGGATCTGCATCAGACATATCGACACCAGCTAACTTCATAAGTTCTAATGGCGTCATACTTCCTCCCGCTTTGAGAACATCCAACCATCGGTCCACAGCAGGTTGACCCTCTTCACGAATAATCTGTGCAACGGCAGTAGAAGCTGTCAATCCAGCGGCATAGGTGTATGGATATAGACTCATATAATAATGAGGTTGGCGCATCCATGTCAACTTAGCATCTTCATCAATTTCAACGGAATCACCCCAAAATGACTTGAGCACATCTCCTTTTTGTTCCGATAGAACTTTAGCGGTAATAGGCTCATCATTCATAGCTAAGCGATAGATCCGACGTTGAAGCTCACCTTCAAGCAGATGTGTCACAAAATTATGATAATACGTGTTCAGAAGTTGCAGAATAACCCAACGCTTCATACGGTCATCATCTGAATTCGTCATTAAATGATCTGCAAGTAGAAGTTCATTCATTGTTGATGGTGCTTCGATAAAGTACATGGACGGTCGCGCATTGGTTGAACGTTGATTTCTAGCCGCAAGCATCAAATGTCCCGCATGACCTACTTCATGTGCTAGCGTGAATGCACCCCGCATATTATCTGCCCACGTCATAAGGATGTACGAATGTTGACCATAGACAGAAGAACAGAATGCTCCAGTAGATTTACCTACATTGTTAGCATAATCTACCCATCTCTCGTTAAACGCGGAATTCACAATTTCTCCGTATTCTGGCCCTAGAACACCCAATGCTTCTTGAATCATGTTACATGCTTCGGAATAAGTCGTTGTTGGACTAAACTCCGGATCCAGAGGCGCCTTTAGATCTGAAAAATACAATTTCTCTAGTCCTAACTCACGTTGCTTCAACTTCGCATATCTTCGCATATGTGGAGCCAATTGCTCTTGAATGGTGTCAAGAATTTGATCATACATTTGAGTTGTCACTTGCTGTGGTTGTAGGAGCATTTCCGTTACAGATCCATACCCACGTAGTCGCGATAATACGACTTGTTTCTTGACTTCCGTCGCATAAGCCTCGGCAAATGTATTCTGATATGTACGAAGAGAACGACTAAAGGAAGCAAAGGCAGATCGACGAAGTACTGTATCTGAAGATTGCTCATATTTATTCTCATATAAAGGGAACGATACGGGCTGTGAGTTCCCACTCTCATCCGTTGCATTCTCAAACGTCATATCCGATAACTTAGCTCGAAGATAGACGCGATACGGGGAATCTAGAACTTCACTCATCGATGCAAGAACACTTTCGGTTTCTGAGCTAAGACGATGAGACTTCGAATCTAGCAATAATTTCAAGCTTCTGCTGTAATCCGCTAGTCCAATGTTCTCTTCTAAATATTGTTCTACGGTTCCATCAGGTAAAGCAATGATCTCAGACTTGATAAAAGACAGTGCGGATGCAATACTCGATACCATATCTCCCGACTTAGCAGAATTTACTAAGTTGTCCGAATTGGTACTATCCTCCGTCTGACGTAACCTCGCGAATGAAGCAGCACGTGAGACACGCTCGTGTAATTCTTCTTGAGCATTAAGGCATGCTAACAATATTTCAGATCCTTCACTTAAGCGACCTTTATACTGCGTTACATTCCCTACATCCTCGCGGATCGATTTCAGTTCAGCTTTCCACGCTTCCATACTTGTAAAAAGATCATCTAAATTCCATGTCGTTTCTTCAAGCACTTCAGATCTCTTCTTAATCGGTTCTCCCATCTAATTACACCTCTCACATCCGCATATTTAATTTCATTATATTTCCTTAACCATATGATAATACATGTGATCATTGATCGGAATTTCTTTATCCACCTTATAACCTGATCTCTGATACAAAGAATAAGCACCCTCATTGTCTTTAACTACCGCCAGCGCAATTTTGGTGAAATGTCGCTTCATGGCTTCATTCTCAACAGCAAGCATTAATTCCTTACCAATGCCTTGTCTGCCATATGCAGGAGATACAGAGAGCGTATCTATATAAAATTCATCCTCATCCGCTTCCTTGTCTAACACAAGACTAGGGTTGTTCTTTAACTTTCTTAAGTAATCAATCATCGGTTTATCCAATACAATCGCATCAGAGCCTGCGTAAGAAACAACAACTCCCGCAACCTCACCATTCACTTCTTTCACGACCATTTGATGGTAACTTAATCGACCCTCTTCTTGAATGAAATATTGTCCTAGAACCTGAAGGACATCTTCTTCGTCCTCTTGTCCCGTCAATTGATGCGCAACGTCATGCAATGCATCATAAAGTAATCGCGTTACAAAAAGTTTATCTTCTTTTCTTGCTGGTCTTATCATGATGTATCCCTCCAAAACTTTCTGTCATGCTATTATACCCCACGATAATAAATATTGGGAGTTTGGGACTGTTTTATCATTCATGGGTACACTATAATGAGAAGAATGACATTCTAGAAGGTGAGTAATCAAATGCAATTCACACCAAAAAATAAACTATATCGTTATTTTTTAACACCCCCAAAGATACTAGTATTTGGCTTTGCCATCATTATTCTAATTGGGACTATTCTGTTGGCATTACCTATTGCATCATCTACAGGATCCCCGTTATCTTTCATGAATGCCTTATTCATGGCAACTTCAGCCACGTGTGTCACTGGGCTTGCAGTTGTGGACCCGGGGACACAACTATCTACTTTTGGGGAAATCGTAATTCTGAGTCTTTGTCAAATTGGAGGACTAGGCTTCACGACCATGGCTACCCTGATCGCTTTGGTATTCAACAAACGGATTTCTGTGAAAGAACGACTTGTTCTACAGCAAGCGATGAATCATGGCAGCATGGAAGGTATTGTGCGTCTCATGCGCAAAGTTATTTTCTATTCTCTCTCGATCGAACTAGTAGGAGCACTGTTATTAGCGATTCGCTTCTCATTGGACATGCCTATCTGGCAAGCTTTATATTATGGCGTATTCCACAGTGTTTCTTCATTTACTAATGTTGGACTAGATATCCTTGGAACCGTTCATGGTCCATTCAGTAGTTTCAATTCTTACGTAAATGATCCTTTTGTAAATATCGTGATTATTCTACTCATCTTTCTTGGCGGAATTGGTTTTATTGTCATCTCCGATCTACTTGGGTTTCGCAAGTCAAGAAAATTGTCCCTACATAGTAAAGTTGTTCTTTCGGTATCCATTGCACTAGTTGTGATCGGGTCTGTCGTTATTTTTATTTTCGAATACTCGAATGAACATACCTTACAAGGTCTTAATCCTTCGGATAAAATCATGGCCTCTACATTGCAATCTGTCACTACGCGCTCTGGTGGGATTACAACATTAGACATTCCTAAATTGCATCAATCCACACAGTTTTTCATGATTATCTGGATGTTCATAGGCGCAGCACCTGGTTCAACAGGTGGTGGTATTAAAGTCACGACCTTTGCCATCCTCATAGGGGCCATGTATACGATGGCTCGAGGTAGAGATGATGTTGTATTCTTCCGAAGTCGAATTTCGAAGGAAGTTGTGTACAAAGCAATTACACTTACACTATTATCTTTTCTACTCGTCATCGCATTTACCATGGTATTATCCGTTACGGAAGATCGCCAATTTCTAACGATTCTTTTTGAAGCTACCTCTGCCTTTGGGACGTGTGGTCTCTCCATGGGATTGACCCCTGATCTATCAACGGTTGGGAAGATTGCAATCACATTTCTAATGTTCTTAGGCCGGCTTGGTCCTCTGACCTTAGCCTATGCACTAAGCCCTAAGCCTCAGAAAGAATCATTCCGATACCCAGAAGGCAAAATTACAATTGGATAAATCAAACATAAACGGCTACTCCGTCCTTTAGCGGCGAAGAAACGTTTAACGTTGAAGTACAAACTGCATATAAGCAGAGATACTTGTGGATTCTATATTTTAAAAGAGCTTCGCTAATCCTATAAAGGACAAGCGAAGCTCTTTTTAATTGCGTTTTCGTTTATGAAATAGTCCAGATTTACGATTCACCAGCCCTTTTTCTACCGCGTAACGGGTTAATTGTACTCGGTTCTCCAAGTGAAGTTTCTGTAAAATATTCTTCAAATGATTCTTAACCGTCTGATCCGAAATACCAAGTTGTGTTGCAATTTCTTTATTTGTCATGCCTGCCGCAACCCAATTCAATATTTCTCTCTCTCTGGTAGTCAGCGGAATATGATCCTCACTCGCTACGGATATCGGGAATTCCTTCAATATTTGAAAAGCAAGTTCACGGCTAAGAGGTGCATCATCACGCATAATGGCATGTAAATACGCCAACCATGTGGAGGGAGAAAGATTCTTGAGCAAGTAGCCCTGCGCTCCTTGTTTTAAAGCTTCAAATAAATGCGTGATATCATCAGACACCGTTATCATAACGATTTTGACATACGGATATTGTAATTTGATAATCCGAGTTGCCTCAAGACCTCCTATGCCTTGCATTTGAATATCCATCAAGATGAGGTCTGGCATAAGTTGCTCTGTTATAGCGATCGCTTCTTCACCACTAGACACGATTCCAATGACTTCGTAATCACTATCTTCGGCTAGAATATCTATCATGGCTTCTCTAGCATGCTGAGAATCATCAACAATAAGTACACGGTATACACTCACGATGTTAACGCCTCCTTTCTGATCTCGATGACTGTTCCAAGAGGCACCACAGGCATGGTCACTCGCCATCCCAGTTCTTGTGCTCTTTCCATCATAATTCGTAATCCATAACGGTCCTTATATAAATTCAGGTCATCTTGCATCCCTACCCCATTATCTTCGATAGATACGATCCACGATGAATCAGATCCTTCTCCACGGATGGAAATGGTGTTTGCTTTCGCATGTTTTTCGATATTAAGTAAAGATTCACGAATGCAGGCTAACATCTCAATCTTTTCTTTAGAATTTAGCAAATGATCGGGAATTGCCCATTCAATAGAAGGTGGAATTGTTAACGTCTCTTGAGCCATATGCCTAATTCTTGCTTTCATGGAATCTTCGAATACATTCTTCTCGATCGTAGCTGGATAACGCAAATTAGTTATGGCCTGGCGAGCATATCGATTGACTTCGTGAACCGTCTTACGTATTTCTTGGATTTCTTCCTGTTCCTCTACCGTAGATGTTCTAGCACTAGCGCGATCGATTTGAACTGACAATAAGAATAAAGACTGTGCTATGCCATCATGCAGTTCTCTTGATAAGAGTTCTCTAGCTTCTAACGCTGCCTTCTCCGTTCGCTCTCGATTTAACTCCTCTTGGTTATGCTCTAGCATTCGAAATAGAGGCATCAATAACGTTAGACTCGTAAGATACACAATAACAGGACTAAGAACGTTTCCAAGGTCCATCGACACATAATGTATTAATAGGGTATGTCGCACATATTCCCATAAACCCACCGTTAATGTAGGTAGAAAGAGGATCATCCATTTAATCTGTTTGTAAGACATTATTGTTCTCCTTGGCTCATTCTTATTTTGATTGGGGTACGTAAAGTAAATGCTGATATGATTGTAATTATATCTGAGAAATATTCAGAATACATCTCATCGCCCTTTATTTATACATGCACCCATTCATTAGAACAGCCCCATAACGGCAGGTATGCCGTCATGAGGCTCTTATTTAATAGCATTCTACTTATTGATCCAATGTAAAAGGTTCAAGATCTTTATACATGGGACTTGGTCTTGAACATGTACTACGCATGTCATAATGCTTCTGTTCATCGGAAGCATCGTGGAACGCCCACATCGCCTCCAGAACATGATAAGCTAGTTCACCACTTGCACGATGTGGACGTCCGCTTTGGATTGCGTAGGCCATATCAGCAGCGGCAATACCTCTTATGTTCTCCTCATAACCAAATAATAAAGGTTGTTCAATCCATTCCGATTCACCCATCAAGCGATATTTAACACTTCCACCGAATTGATTAGGATCGGGTACTTGTAATGTACCCTTCGTACCATAGATCTCAATCGGTGGTAGACTGCTTCCACCAAATATATCAAAGCTCATAATGAGGGTTCCTATCGCTCCCTCTTCGAACTCCATTACACCAGCCACATGTGTAGGGATCTCAACCGGAATCATTAGACCTTGCTTCTTCTCACTTGTAATGGTTCTTTCCTCTAGCGCTTTACCTGTAATTCCGGTAATTCGTTTAATTGGGCCCAACAATTGTATAAGTGCTGTCAAATAATACGGCCCCATATCGAACAGGGGTCCACCTCCTGCCTGATAATAAAACTCAGGATCAGGATGCCATCCTTCATGACCACCACTCATCATAAATGCTGTTGCACCAATAGGTCGTCCGATCACGCCATCGTTCAATAATTGTAACGCTGTTTGAATTCCCGCGCCATAGAATGTTTCAGGTGCACATCCGACACGGAGCCCCTTTTCTTTCGCTACTTGTAATACGCGTTGTCCTTCTTCGCGTGTAACCGCCAGGGGCTTCTCCACATAAACATGTTTACCTGCCGCAAGCGCTTGCAAACATACTGAAGCATGGGCTGCAGGAATCGTCAGATTAATGACTAACTGGATATCGGGATCAGCTAACAACTCTTCAGGGGAATAAGCTTTGGGTATGCCATATTTAGAAGCTTGCTCCTGAGCTCGTTGTATATCAATATCAGCGCATGCCACGACATGAATGATCTCGAATTTCTTGTAATTCTCCATATAAATACTGCTGATCTTTCCACACCCGATAATCCCTACATTGATTGTATTCATTCTGTGATTCCCCTCCTGAATGCTTAATAGTTACTATCTGCCATTCCTGTGTATGAACTTCCTTGAACTGAATCCGAACCACCATTCTGATACTCAGCCATTGATCTACCCTCTGCTGCCCATAGGAACCCACGACGCATGATCTCTGTCACTTCCGGCATCTCGATAATATCTGCATGATGACCTAAGGAATTGTAGAAGACTCTTCCACTTCCCCAACGCTTCGTCCACACAACAGGCATCTCAACGCTTCCATTCGTCGAATGCGGTCCTTTTACTACCGGGAATATCGTTGATGCTAAGACTTCTACTGCAGGATCCACATGAAGATAATACTGCTCACTCTTAACTTCGAAATCCTCTATACCTTCCAATAACATACTCGAGCTATATTTCATATGAACGATATATTCAACGCCATCATTCCCTGGATGAGCTACCCATTGCCCCCCAGTCATGAACTGCCAGTTCACGTTGGTACGGAAGGAATCGCACATGCCTCCATGACAACCTACGATTCCAACGCCCTTCTCTACTGCTGCCAGTACATTATCTACAAGTTCATTTCTAATTTCACCCATGGTCCATACGGGCACAATTAGATCCAAGCTCATAAGTTTATCTAGATCAGAATACGCTTCCAACGTATCTGATACTTCTACTTCGAATTGTTCCTTTTCTAGAATATCTTTGAATAATTGCGCCACTTGTTCTGGTTCATGACCATCCCAGCCACCCCATACGATCAACGCCTTTTTCATATAAAACACTCCTCACCGGTTTAGTTTACATTTCTGAAATAGACACCCAGCGCCGCTCTTCTACTGAACGTTCAACTGCCTCTAGCACGGCCTGACATTTCACTCCGTCGTTAAAATTCGGGGAAGGTTGTCGTCCTTCATTGATGGCATTCATAAGTTCCAACATTTCATGTGTGAATGTATGTTCAAATCCGATGGTATGTCCTGTTGGCCACCAAGCTTCTGAATACGCATGGGCAGGATCTGTTGCGAGAACACGGCGGAAACCTTGTACATCTTCTTCATCATCCGTGAAATAGACTTCCAGTTCGTTCATACGTTCGAAATCGAATTTAATACTTCCTTTGCTCCCATTAATCTCGAAGGAATTCGTACTCCGATGCCCTGCAGCAAATCGAGTGGATTCAAATACTCCTATGGTACCGTTTACAAAACGACTCATGAATATCGTAGCGTCATCAACCGTGACCTGACCCTTGGGTCCATCACTACTTCCTTTTGCAGTTAATCCCGTCATTTCACTAGCGAGTGGGCGTTCACGAATGAAAGTCTCACTCATGCCCATAACTTCTTTCATATCCCCCACTAAATAATGAGCGAAGTCAATCAGATGCGCACCTAGATCACCGTGGGAACCTGAGCCTGCAATTTCTTTCTGAAGACGCCATACTAACGGAAATGTTGGATCTATAATCCAGTCCTGCAGAAACCAGGCTCGGAAATGATAAAGTTCACCTAATCGACCACTGTCAATTAACTTCTTAGCTAACTGAATTGCTGGAGTAAAACGATAATTAAAACCGATCATATGTTTAATGCCAGTCTCTTCAGCAACCGCTAACATTTCACGAGAATCTGCAAGCGTTAATGCTAGTGGTTTCTCACAAAAAATATGTTTACCCGCACGGGCTGCAGCCAAAGCAATTTCCTTATGTACATTACTTGGTGCATTAATATCAATCAGATCAATATCTTCGCGCTCAACCAACGTCCGCCAATCAGTCTCAACCTCGGACCAACCAAATTGCTTCGCTGCCTGTGTCACACCTTCTTCATCACGACCACAAATAACTGACATTTTGGGCTTGATCTTCGTATCAGGAAAAAACATTGGGAGTGCACGATAAGCATTACTATGAGCCTTACCCATAAATTTGTAACCTACCATACCAATACGGAGCTCTTTCATTCTTATTCCCCCTTTGAATATATTCGACGAGATGATGATTCCCTCACAATGAGTTCCGTCGGTAGTTGAATACGGAAATGTTCATGTAATTCTGCTGATGATTGTCGTAGAGGCTGTAGCAGTTTCTCTGCTGCAATTTTCCCCATTTGAAAAAAGGGTACGCTCACACTGCTCAACGATGGTGTAGTCATTTCAGCTGCATCCGAATCATCGTAGCCTATCATCCCTGGAAGTTCGTTCCACGGTATGCCTAGATCTCTTAAACCCTGTTGCATGCCAATAGCCATCCGATCGTTCGAGGCAAATATAGCATCAATTTCATTTAACCTAGCATGGACTGACGATGCGGCAGTATACCCACTTTTGCGACTAAAGTTACCTGTGAACAATATGGATTCATTAACCTCTATCCCATGGTCAAGCAGCGCCTTACGATAACCTGTGGAGCGATCACGACTATTGGAATATTCGGTTGGTCCATTGATAAAAGCGATTTTTCTATATCCTTGTTGAATGAGGTGAGTTACTGCTTCATAACTCCCCTTCTCATGGGTAGCATCCACTTCACTGAATTCTTCGCCATCCACATGTTGATTTATTAAGCAGAAAGGTCTACCTTCATCTTTTAAACGTTGCAAAGCTTCTAATTCTACCGAATCATCCGTTGCTCCTAAGACAATGAGAGCATCCACCTTATGTGTATGAAATAATTGTGTATAATTCATCACATCATCTAGTGGTCGAAACAAGAGCAACAGATCATACCCTAATTCGCGTGATTCACTCCCAATTCCACTTAGAATTTCAGAGAAGAAATAGGTCGAGAACAAATTAACCTTCGGTACATAAGGCAGGATAACACCTATATTCCCACTTTTACTTGTAGCAAAATTTCTAGCCAGTGCGCTTGGAATATAATTCAGTTGTTTAGCAGCATCCAATACTCTTTGCCTTGTCTCTTCTCTCATAGATCCTACGTTGTTTAGAACTCTGGATACTGTTGCTTCAGATACATTGGCAAGATCAGCCACTTCCTTGCGGGATGCGATAATAAGCCCTCCAATCACCATTAATGTACGCGCGTACATTTTCTCACGAGAGAATCCTCATGTCAATACTTTTGAATCAATTAATGCAATCCTTTTAAATCGCAACATATTAAATAATCATAGAAACCCAATCTTTCTTTTTGAATTCTCATATATTGTGATTGTAGTAGAAATAATATTTATTGGAGGAGATCCTATGAACCAGAAAGTAAAGCCTAAAGTTGATCGTACAATTAACTTAAGAAGAGGCGAAGATGTGCTTGTCCGTTGTCGCCGTCACCGCCGTGACGAAGAGAGAAGAAACACCCGCGTCATCAATTTGAGACCCGGCGAAGATGTACTTGTTCGTTGTCGTCGAAGAGATCATCGGTAGTCTCTAAATGTATTTTACAGAAAAAAGGTATGTTAGAGGTAGCATTCTCTGACGCACCTTTTCTGCGATTTACGTAGACTTATTTACTTCTTATTCTTCACGGTGTCTAACCATTGTCTCGCAATAAGCTCGTGACCTGCAGGAGTTGGATGCACGCCATCCCATATCCAGTATGATTCATCTGCTTGGCTACATGCGTCATTGAAAGCCTCTTGTAGAGGTACATATATCGTTCCATAGGTTTCGGATATTCTTTTGGCCGCTTCTTGTCTCTTCGAGACTTCATCATACCACGACTTCCAATTCTCCTTGACATAACCTACCGGTAAAATAAACGGCTCGCAAACAACGATCTCAATATCACGTAACTCGGCTTTCGTTTCTTCAATTAGATTAGCATATACCTTCTCATACTTAGCTGCGGACACGCCACATGCTTGAGAGAATTCCATGCCCACATCATTTACACCAATAAGAATGCTTAACACATCTGGTTTCAGATTTAACGTATCCTCTTGCCAACGACCATACAGATCAACGATCCGATTCCCACTAATCCCTCGATTGAAGAAAGTGTACTGTTGCTCTGGTTGATCATACCCTACACGGCTTGCAATAAGATGTGCGTATCCATGACCCATGGCATGATTTAGATCTTCATCACGACCACGGTTCCCGTCGGTAATTGAATCCCCTTGAAATAGTATGATTGCATTTTTTTTGAACATATGAGGTCTCCTATTTAGGTGAATTATATTTTCATTAGAAATATATCATACAATTTCGCGCTAGACCATTCGTATAGCTACACTCACTTCCGTTAATAATTTACTATTGGATGATGACACAACATTAGGTATTAAAGTGAGGAGTTCAGACATATGAAACCTTTTACGCCCATGTCCCCTATTCTTCAATCCACACTTCCGGTTGGCGAGGAATGGATCTATCAACTGAAATGGGATGGTTATCGAGTTATCGCACATATTGAGAACGGAAAAGTAGACATTTACTCTAAACACATGTTATCCCTAAATATAGTTTTTCCGGAGTTAGTACAAGCTCTTTCAGCCATGGACGGAAAGTATGTTCTAGATGGAGAAGCGATATTATTAGATCCTACTACGGGTAAACCTAGTTTTCAGCATTTGCAAAAACGCGGTAGAATGCGTGACACCAAACATATTACCATAGCAGCCGAACGTGAGCCCGTCAGTTATATTGTGTTTGATCTTTTACAAGCTGGAGAACATGACCTCAGAAAACACCCATTTGATGAACGTGATCAACGCCTGAAAGAATTATCTAAAGGTTGGAAACACCCTCTCTACACTACAGATACTTTTAGGGATGGAGCGGTACTGTGGAATTGGGTAGTAGAACAACAATTAGAAGGCGTCGTTGCCAAAAAAGTGACTAGTCCTTACAGAGAAGGCAAACATCATCACGACTGGTTCAAGTGTAAGACGTCAATCCAGATGGATATAGAGATTGTTGGTATTTTAATGAAAGATGGTGCCTTGTCTAGCCTTGCTATGAGAAGAGATGGAGCGTATTTTGGTAGAATTTCCTCGGGTCTAAATCATTCATTAAAAGAACAAATAAGGAAGTTGCCCGCTACAGGTAAGCTACAATATTATTTTGACGTATTACCAGAAGGGTTACGGAAGTCGACTGTATTATGGTTAAACACCCCGCTTCGCGCACAGGTTACTGGCCTTGAGATCACATCCGCAGGGCAATTACGACATCCTAAGCTTATTTCGATCGAGGGACTTAAATGACTTTAACTAAAATTAAAAAGCTATAACCCCCACCCTTCGAGTGTGAGATTATAGCTTATGTCGCGATATCTTAACCTAATACAAGACGATCATCGGACAGTTTATGTCCACTTATTTGTTCGAATTCTCCAAGCAATCGCTCAACGGTTAAGTCTTTCTTGCGGTGTTCATTAATATCTAATATAATTCGACCACTGTCCATCATAATAAGACGATTTCCAAGACGTATGGCCTGTTCCATATTATGTGTGACCATTAACGTTGTCAGGTTCTTCTCACGTACAATTCGCTCCGTTAACTGAGTGATCAGTTCCGCACGAGCGGGATCTAGTGCTGCTGTATGTTCATCGAGCAACAAAATTTGTGGATTCGTGAATGTTGCCATGAGCAGACTCAACGCTTGACGTTCACCACCTGAGAGCATTCCTACTTTTGCATGGAGACGTTCTTCTAAGCCAATCCCAAGCAGTGACAGATGTTCACGGAACAAAGAGCGTTTGCTCCCCTTCACTCCTAATGATAATCCACGCTGTTTACCACGTGCATAAGCCATCGCGAGATTCTCCTCAATGGTCATATGTGGTGCGGTTCCTGCCATCGGATCTTGAAAGACTCTACCAATCCATCGACTCCGACGATATTCTGGCACATGGGTAATATCTTCATTTGCAATTCTCACTTGACCTGTATCGGGCTTCATGACGCCTGAAATAATATTCATTAAGGTCGATTTACCCGCTCCATTACTTCCAATGACTGTCACGAAGTCTCCTGGTTTCAAATGTAATTGTATATTAAAAAGAGCAATTTTCTCATCCGGTGTCGCTGGATTGAACAATTTAGCTACATGGTTTAGTTGAAGCATTATGCACCACCTCCAATCGTTTTGTCCGGTCTGCTATTCAATATTTGGGCTGATCGTCTTTTGGCCATTTTCTTCTGCTTCAATATACGTCGCGAAGACGGAAGTACGAGTGCGATAATAACGATAACCGCTGTAATGAGCTTCATATCAGAGGCATCTAACCACTCTACTCGAAGTGCCAGAGCAACCACAATACGATAGACAATTGAACCTAGAACGACAGAAATGGTATGGTGAATAACATTCTTTGCTCCAAACACAGCTTCACCAATAATAACGGAAGCCAATCCAATAACAATCATCCCTACCCCACCATTGATATCAGCGAAAGAAGATTGTTGAGCAATGAGCGCTCCTGAGAGTGCCACCAGTCCATTAGACAAACTGATCCCAACAATCTTGGTGAAATCTGTGTTCGAACCGAAGCTTCGAATCATCCGTTCATTATCTCCGGTTGCTCTTAAAGCTAATCCCAGATCCGAGTACAAGAACCGATTCAATAACATCAACACGATAATAACCACAATCGGTATCATGATAAGTGGTTTGGCTGAAGTAAACAGAGTCTCCATACCATATACAGAAATATTAGGCTTATTCATAATTCTCATATTAATAGAGTACAGTGCAATCATCATCAGAATTCCTGACATAAGTCCGTTGATTTTACCTTTCGTATGCAATAGTCCAGTACACATGCCAGCAAGTAGCCCACCTGCAAACCCCGATAGGCTAGCAAGAATAGGGGAATACCCATTGTTAATCATCACAGCAGCAATAGCAGCCCCTGTCGTAAAGCTTCCATCTACCGTTAAATCAGGAAAATCCAAAATCCGAAATGTCATGTAGACACCGAGTGCCATAAATGCATATAACAATCCGGATTCAACTGCACCCAACAATGAGTCCATCGACATTATGATTACCTCCTCTTAGACGTAAAGGGAGTGGACGATAATCATCGGCCACTCCAAATCATTCTTACACAAGCAAAGTCTTAACCTTTTTCACATACTTATTGGATAATATTGTTCTCTGCATCTTGTACTTTCGCCTTCATATCATCCGTCACTTCGATTCCTTGTTCCTTCGCTGCTTTTAAATTCAAGATAAGATCCAGTTTCTCTTGCATACCCACGGGCATATCTCCTGGATTCTTGCCATTCTTCAAAATTTCTACAGCCATCTGGCCAACTTGATAACCATGATCGAAATATTTAAACCCTACCGTAGCAAAGGCGCCCTTCTCAACGGTATCTCGGTCACTTGAGAAGAAAGGAATATCCTTCTCGTTCGCTACTTGAATGATTACATCTGCACCACTCACGACACTATTATCAAGCGTAATATAGAATGCATCCACTCGACCGATTAAGGATTCCGTTGCTTGTTTTACCTCAGATGTATTCGTAATCGCTGCTTTTACTAACTTAATGTCATGTTTCGCAAGAGCCTCTTCTGCCAATTTAGACATCATAACGGCATTGGGTTCACCTTCATTAATGACCAGTCCAACGCTTTTTATATCAGGGAAACTTTCAGCAACAAAGTCCATCAATTTCGTCGTTGCTTCAGGGTTAGTATCTGATCCTCCTGAAATTTTACCACCAGGTTTCTCTAGATTACTTACAATCTTTGCATCAAGCGGATCAGATACCGAGGCAAACAATATATTCTTATCCTTAACCTGCTGTACCACCGCTTGTGCTGATGGTGTAGCAATCGCTAGAACCAGATCGGCATCTTCTGAATTTATTTTCTGAGCAATCGTCATGTTATTCGTCTGATCGTTCTGTGCATTATTGTAGTCAACCTTTAGATTATCACCATCTGTTATTCCGGCATCCTTCAAGGCTTGCAAGAATCCTTCCCGTGTAGCATCCAATGAAGGGTGCTCTACAATTTGCGAAATAGCAATCTTATACGATTTCTTATCCGCACTATTATTACTTCCTGCATCCGTACCCGTCGTGCCATTGGTTTCTTTTGCCGAGTTATTACCACATGCCACCGCTGTCAACATGATGACAGACATCATAAGTGAAACCCACAGTTTCTTCTTCATCCCAAATCCCCCTTTTCATTTCAAAACAGCCTACAGTATTCGACTAAAACAGACATGCTTCACCGCTGTTATAATACAACGCGCTAAAGTTTCAGTGCAAAAAAAACGGCGTATTTATTATTTAATATAATATATCTCTCTAGTATATCCGTCAATTGATATATATCAAGCTACATGACTTCCTGTGCCTAGGCTTTCTCTACAAATTACTAGCATCTTATACCAAATGGAGTAGCATTAAGGATAAATCTGGATATAAGAAAAATAGACTTCCCACAAGTTAAATAGAACTCGTGAAAAGTCTCGTTTAATCAGCTTGAACTACGTTTGATTGGCTTCCTCTTTTGATCTATCCCTTAACCGCTGAACCAACAGTAAGCGCATTTTCCACTTGTTCACTGAATAGCATGTAGATCAGCACGGTAGGCAAGCTGGCAATCGTCATTGCTGCTCCCATAGCCCCCCAATTGGTCGTGAATTCTCCCTGGAAGAACAGTAAGCCCAATGGTAACGTCTTCAGGTTTTCATTAGAAATTAGAATAACAGCCATTGTAAACTCGTTCCATGAATTGAGAAAGATAAAGATGACCATGGTAGCGAGTGCCGGTTTGATTATAGGTAACATGATGCTGAAGAATGTGCGATAAATACTTGCTCCATCAATACAAGCTGACTCTTCCAATTCGATGGGTATACTACGAAAAAAACCATAAAAAACAATAGAACTAAAGGACAAGTTAAAAGCTATATAAGGAACAATGAGCGCGCCATACGTATTAGCAAGATGCAAATCCCGAACCATAATGGCTAGTGGAATCATTATAACCTGTATTGGTATGAACATGCCGATCATGATATAGGTATGTGCAATCCCGCGCAACCGCCACTGCATTCGAGCCGCTGCAAAGGAGAACATCACAGACAAAATAATTGCTCCAGCGACCGTCACTGTTGCTACAATAACACTGTTCATGAAATAGACTGGAACATTATATTTGGACCAAGCATCCACATAATTTTCAAACCGCAGATGGGTGGGAAACCCAAATGGATTGGTTACAAAAATCTCATCATTATTCTTGAGAGAGTAAAAGATCATCCATAGCAATGGATAGACTGACAAAAGAGCATACAGCCACATAAAGCACGTAAGAAGCCATTTACCTTTTAACAGCTTTGTAAACCAGATCATAATTACACACTTCCTTTAGTAGGAGATTCGTTCCCTGGCAACCAGGCGGTTAATAATGAGTGTTGCAAGCAGACATTCGATGACCAACACTGCTGCTGCAGCGCTACCATAACCGAACTCTCCAACACGGAAGGCAGAGCGGTACATCAGGTAGGTAAGCGTGTAGGTAGAAGTTCCTGGTCCACCGCTGGTCATAATATACATATTTGCAAAAGCATTGAGGCCTCCCGTGACGGCAAAGATCAGACAGAACTTATACGTTTCCGACATCATTGGAATCATGACTTTTGTGATGGCCTGGAATTTGTTCGCACCATCAATTCGAGCGGCCTCCATGTATTGTTCCGGTACAGACCTGACCCCTGCAAGTAATAAGGCAAAATGGTAGCCCATGTATTGCCATGCATTGACGAAAGCAATCGCGATAATTGCTGACTTCCCGTTCGATAACCAGTCTTGCTGATAATCAAGTCCCAAGATACCAAATACCTTATTCAGCAAGCCGTATTCACTGTTGTAGATGGACAACCATAATTGACAGACTACCGTAATCGATAAAACAACCGGGATAAAATAACTAACCCTGAGAATTTTACGTCCTTTATACTTGCCATGCGCTACAGCAAACGCAAGAATTGATCCAATACAAATCTGAGTAATAGTAATGATGGCTGCAAAAATAAGTCCATTATAAACAGAGGTGTGAAATACACTATCCTCAAGCAGTTCCTTGTAGTTATCAAACCATATAAAGGTTCCTGCTGTAAGTCCATCCCACTGATACAAACTCCGAAAAAAGGTTTGCACAAGTGGATACATCACCATAATTGTATATACAATGAGAGCAGGTAGCGTAAATAATGTTATGGCTACCTTATTACCCAGGAATTTCTTCATGTCTTCACATCCCTTACGAGTCTCAATCCAATTCAAGAATTGACATATAATACAGATAGAACCCGCTCGATCATTACCTTGAGCGAGTTCTATTTCATATCACTGGCTACTTAGTCTGTGGAATTGCCTTACTTACATCTTTAATGAATTGCTCAACACTGTAGCCACCGGTCATCAAACTTTGCGTAGCATCTTCAATAGCGGCCTTGAATTTAGCATCGGACAAGCCCCAGTCGAATGCAGTGGTGCTTGTTATCTTAGCGACATCTTCAGTAAGCTGCGTCATCATTGGCGGATATTCCATAACAATAGCTTTATCAACCTTCGTTGCAACCATCGGTTGACCACGCTCAGTGTATTTGTACTCAGCATATTTCAGAGAGATGAACGCTGCTACTTTGGCTGCAAGTTCGGGATCTTTAGTATCCGGATTGACGGCGTAACCAGCAGGTCCTCCTCCTCCAATAAAGGCATATTTGTTTTGCTCATAGGATGCTGCATCGACACCAGGGAAGTACATCCATCCCACTTTATCACCAAGTTTTTCAGTTGAGGTAGCTATCTCCCACTGACCATTAAAGAACATTGCGGACTTCCCTTCATAGAACAATGAAGCTGCTTGATCATAATTTAGGTTGGTTGCACCTTTGGGTAGCAGACCCGCTTTGACTAGTTTGATTATTTCTTCCGCTGCTTGCTTGTATGCTGGGTCACTTGGACTTGCTTCACCGCTTTGTAGCTTCAGAATACCACCCGGGTCAACTCGTGTAGCGAACATATCGTAAAGGGCAACCGTTGGCCACTTCTCTTTAGCGAATAACGCCAGTGGTGTTATTCCTACTTTATTAAAGGTTTCAACTGCAGTCATGAGTTCATCATAGGTGGTAGGAAGTGCTACATTATTTTTCTCGAATAGCTCTTTATTATAGTATAGAAGCATAAATTCATTGCCTGCATATGGAAAGGCGTACACATGTCCGTCATCGGTAATCAACGTATTCATAGTGCTCTCAAACATTTTGTCTTTAAAATCGTACAGATCAGTGTAATCGTCAAGCATCAATATGTTTCCAGATTTCTTAAAGGTATTAATAATATTCATATTCGCTTGATAAATATCTGGAAGATTTCCGGTTGCTGCATACGTTTTGATCTTCTGTCCATCATCTTGAGCCTGAACTTCTAACTCCAATTCAACATTCGGCATTTCTTTCTTTAATTCTGCAACAGCGTAATCATAAGGAAGTTTTGTGTCATCGTCAGAATATTGGGCATAAATACGAAGTTTGACAGCCTCTAGCGGTGCAGTCGTCGCCTCTTCTGTAGCCTTTGCTTCTTCCTTGGTAACTGGTGTTGTCTTAGCTGGTTCATTTGCTGCACTACCTGCCGATCCGCAAGCGCTTACAAATATTAGGCTTAGACTTACCAACCCCATTGCGAGTTTCTTCATTTTATTACCCCTTTCAAATATGACTTACTACCTTAAGTATAGAGATTGTCACTATCCATGATAATGAAAAAACTGCTTACTTTTGGTACTATCTGCGCAGAAATATCCACTAACTTCGCGTTTTTCCATACTCACTCGGTGAATATCCATAGAATTTCTTAAAGCTCTTGCTAAAATAGCCAGCATCACTATACCCAACCATCTCTGCGATGTCAGACAGGCGTGTTCCACCTTGCCCTAGGATTTCCTTCGCTTTCTTCATCCGATACTGTGTAACGTAGTCGCTTACCGTCATTCCATATTCTTTCTTGAACACTGCACGAAGATAACTTGCATTAATAAATACGTGCTTTGCTACATGCTCCAGCTGGAGCTCATGATCGGTATAGCATTGCTCAATATATGACTTGGCGGACTGAGAAATTTTTGAGGATCTTGTATTCTTATACTTACTCGTATATTGGATGACCACGTCAAATAATTGCTTGATCCACTCAAATGTCATATCAGCCGATTCAAACTTATGAATTTCACTATATGGAAAGAAATTTTCTCCAAAGCAGTCCTCAATGGGATGTCCTAGCTCTGTAATATAAGACAGATTCACTGCAATAAGACCCATACAAATCACATACACATAATCAATTGATAGTCGTCTTGCACGAATAGATTCAAATACACCATCCAATATTTGCTGAACTCGTTCGGCATTTCTCATACGCAGCTCCATGAGTAACTCTTCATTTACCTCATTAGGATAGAATGCTTGCTTCCCAATCTCTGTCAAGGAGGATCCATATGCTATGACCCGGTCATGACCGAGTACAAACTTGTTTTGGAGCGCCTCAAGTGCTTCTTTATAGGAACTGGAGATGCCTTTAAATCCCTCTTTACTACGGCCAACGCCAACTGTAATTGTGAAATTTAAGTACTTTTTAATTAATGTACCTAGCTTCTTGTATCCTTCCAAAGGAGGTGTGATATTTGTAAGATTATTCGTATGCTCGACCAAACATACAATTCGCCCCTCAGGTCCGTTGAAGATATCATGATTCCAACTCTCTTCAAGGGCCTCATTCAAGATATTCGTAACGGCGTATTTCATCAGAAGACGTTCACTTACTTTCTCCCACTTACGATCCATATGATCAATCTCGATACAGGCGACAATAAAACACGGGTTCTGAACTTGAATATTGAAATGGGCAAGGCGTTTCATGACATCATCATCCGTAAGATTATATTCCTTACTAATCAGTTGATTGAGGAGACTTTCCTTCATCATCTGGTTATTCTCCTTAAGTGTAAGATTCTCAACTTGTGTTTTCTGATGCACCCTCTGTAACTTCAAGAGAGTCAACAATAACTCATCCTTTGAAAATGGCTTTAAAATGTAGTCTTCTACACCAAGTCTGACGGCTCTTCTTGCATAGTCAAATTCATTATGACCTGTAATAAGTACTATGCTTATCCCAGGATACTGCTCTTTCAGCTTCTCAGTTAACTCCAATCCATCCATGAAGGGCATCGTTATATCAACAAGCGCAATGTCCACAGGGTGCTTACTGCAGAGTTCCAGTGCCTCAAGTCCATTCCTTGCCTCTACATTAATCTCGAAACCAAGAGTCTCCCAGTCTAACACCCCACGCAAATACTCACGGAAGATAGCCTCATCATCAACAACCATTATTTTTTGCATATACGATTTCTCCTAACTGAATCTGGTAAGGAATCTCAATTGTGATCTCTGTGCCGTTCCCCAATATGCTTGTGATATGCAACCCATACTCTTCTCCAAAATATAGCCTGATTCGTTCATGCACACTACTGAGCCCATAGCCAATCGGTTTCTCTTGATCCTTCATTGCAGTTATCAGAGAATACAATCGTTCTTCAGGTATTCCTACTCCATCGTCCTTCACCTTCAGAATGACCTTGTCAGCCTCTTTCCATCCGGTAATCTCCAACTCACCAAAAGACCCTTTCGTCTTAAGTCCGTGATAAATCGCATTTTCCACAAGTGGTTGAATCGCAAGTTTAGGAATGATGCAGGATAGAATCTCAGGCTGGATGTCGATCTTGAAATTAAACACATCAGAATAGCGAATCCGTTGAATAGCTAAATAATCTTGCACGCTATTGAGCTCTTCCTGGAGAGTAATCTGATCCCTTCCATTGCTTAGAGCAACTCTGTAGAAGTCAGCAAGCGCCTTCGTCGTTCGCTGCACATCACGCACCCTCCCCATCTCTGACAGCGTATAGATAACATCAAGTGTGTTGTACAGAAAATGCGGCTTCATCTGTGCCTGAATGAGGGCAAGTTCATACTCTCTTTTTTTTCTTTGCTCAACACTAATATTCATGAGTAACTCCTTAACCCTATTCATCATCATATTGAATCCTGAGGCTAGTATCCCGATTTCGTCTCTTGAGTTAATTTGAAGGTGTTGATCCAGATTCCCTTCATTAACATGCTTCATGTGCCGTGAGAGACTGATGATCGGGCTGGCGATCCATTTGGATAGCAATCCTGCTCCAAGAATAGCAAACAACAAACAAATGAAACCAATGAGAATGATTAAGCGGGTAATCTTTCCCGTATCTTCGGTTAATCTATCGTAAGGCACCAAGGAGATCAGCTTCCAATCTAGTTTTCTAATATCGGTGCTTACCAGCAGCATTCTTCCTTCAGGCGATCGCTGAATGACATTGGGCTGTTGAGGTCCCAACACCCAATCTCTTAATGATCCTTCTTGCAACGGAAGAAGCACCTTGTCCACTTCCAAAGCCGAGACCACAAAACCTGCCGAGTCGGATATAATAAACGATCCCGCTTGAATAGAACCTATATTTCGATAGATATCTGACAAGGTACTTTCTCGGACATTCAGGATTAGATAGCCTAGCTGCTCACCTGTATTTATGTTTACGATGCGTTTACCCAGTGTGAGAACCGGCTCTTCCGGGCTTGTAACCAAGTAATTTCGTCGTTCCATAGGGAACCAAATATTAGAACCATTCGAATTCTCCAATCTATGTATCATCTCATTATCCCGTAGCATCTCCGCATTTCTCTCCATCGCAAGTGAAGAACCATAGACCTGATTATTCTTATTGATAAAAGCCACCGACTCCACGTCTGGGAAAACGAGTAGAGCATAGCTTAGCTGGTTCGTAATTTGCGTGTAAAGTTGTAAATCGGATACTTGATCAACTCTATCAACTCGCTCCTCGACGATGACCTTATTTAGGTTCAACGTCAACATATTCGCAGCGCTCTCCGTGTTCGTCAGCATGCCATTGACGAGCGTAATAATCAATGTGGATTTGTCTGAGATGCTTTCCTCTGTCTTCTTGACGATAGCTTCTGTATAGACGTGATACGAAACAAAACCTAAAATAAATAAAGGTACAATAATTAGGGGCATATAGATAAACATAATCTTTTTGCGAATCAATTGATTGCTAAGCCACTTTGAAGGATGTAATCGCTTTAGTAATTGCAAATAGAAACCTCCTCTATCAAAATAAAAAGCACATTTCCACACTTATAATACATATAACAGGTACTTATCTCGACATATTTTTTTTACAAAACATGGGTCATAAGTATCCTATCTAGAAACATGTGCTTAGTAAATGGTCATCCGTTTTTTCAGTGAATCCGATACTTCTTCTATTGAATACAGGGGCTCCTAGATTATTCACAGCTCAGTTGATATATGAGAGACTACTCCTCTTAAGCGACTTCCATTGTATGAATAGAATGAGTGCCATTTTCAAATATTATATCTGATTCTAAAACGTTGAAGGAGGCGCAGACTATGACCATCACTCAAAAATTTGCCTATTTATTGGTAATCACGATGACAGCATCGATCATCTTATTCAACTCAGATATTATTCAAGCGGAACCTTCATATGCCAAGTGGGGCAGCATTGCAGTGAAAGAGACGAGTAAGAAATACAATGCTTCGGTTAAGGATTACCTCCATATAGGCAGCAAGAAGATCTCTGACGATACGACGGAAGAAATCTTCAAATTGATTCTCAATAAAAATAATAAGACAATTGGAGTCTTAGTAACGATTAGATTTAATCCTGATACGAATGAATTACGCACCATACGTTATCAAGAAACGAATCCTTAACCCCCCCTTTCATGATCAAAAAAGTGAGAAGTGACATCATACACTCGATGAAAACTTCTGTAAATAGTGATCACCATCTAAATAAGGGACGATTGGTTGTATTGGTCAATCTAATCGTCTCTTCTCTTTCATTTTCTATTCTCCCCACTCTAATTCTCCATTTCTCTTCCAAAATGCAAGAACAGTAGATTTACATAGGATTCGTATAGAGAATCAATGACAACCCCAAGTGAAATCGTTTCCAAGTACATCTCAAGCTAGATCGTTGCATTTAAAGTCTGTTTTTTAGATTTTACTTTCTTTCTTGCTCAGCGTATATTCATCTCAACTGCTATATACACGATCCAATCGAACGCTTAATTCCCTTCAAGGGAAACGGGGGACCCAACCGAAACTATCACCATGGTTTCACGGGGTGAATCCTAGTGCTTAATCACTAGGTAGGGCACTCTCAAGCCCGAATCCGACAGCTAACTCCGTAAGCGTATTGAGAGAGAACCACCCTCCCGTGCCTCCACAGTTCGCTTTATTAACTGTGCGTACAGCCCGAGAGTAGAGATTCTCTGCTCTTCGGGCTCTTTGTGTTGTCTGTAAATCTCATATAATAGGAGAATGATGTATGCTGAAATTAACTGATCCTTTATCTGAATCAAGTGAAGTTTCCAAATTTAAAATTGGTCATTCAGAGGTCTATCCATTGAGGACGCCTTTGTCTTCATTCACAGCAACAATGAAACCTGGGGATCCTATAGACAGATGATAGCAGAATCTGCACTACTTGACCTATCTGCAAACTTACAGACCCCCTCGAATAACCTAACGATAGAACGTTCATTTCTTTTCAATCGTTCACAAGCCTATTTTTCCTTCTAACACAATAATAAACCCACATATGCAGCTTCCATATGTGGGTTCCCCATAATATACAATTCTCTTAATTCAGATTATAACTTGTTATCTTCCACGCCATCTAACCAGCTCTCAATATCACCAATAACCGATGCCACACAGCCATCATCGAATGGAGAAATAAGATCTGCTACCTTAACAAGGCCTAAGAAGGATTGACTTCCTCCCTGTTGACACAGTTTCAAATAATCAGCCCAAGCTGACTTTGAATCCTGATGCATCTTCTTCCAGAATTGGAATGCACAGATTTGTGCCAACGTATAATCGATATAATAAAATGGTGTTTGGAAAATATGAGATTGCTTCTGCCAGAAAGCGCCACTTTCCAAATAATGATTTCCATCATAATTACGATGTGGTAAATACTTTTTCTCAATGTCGCGCCAAGCAGTCTTACGTTCCGTTGGAGTTGCCTCTGGATGGTCGTATACGAAATGTTGGAATTCATCAACGGCTACACCGTAAGGAATAAACAACAATGATTCAGCTAAATGGTTGAAACGGTATTTATCTGCATCTTCCTTGAAGAATAGATCCATCCATGGCCACGTAAAGAATTCCATACTCATCGAGTGAATCTCGCACGCTTCGTTTGTAGGCCAGTTATACTCTGGAATGCTATAATGTCGGCTCTCATATACTTGGAATGCATGCCCTGCTTCATGCGTAAGGACGTCAATATCCCCTGACGTTCCATTGAAATTGGAGAAAATGAACGGAGATCCAAATTCGCTTAAGTATGTGCAATAACCCCCACCTTGTTTCCCTTTCTTGCTGACAAGATCCATGAGTCCATTATCAACCATATACGTAAAGAATTCGTTCACTTCAGGTGATAATTCACGATACATCTTCACGCCATTCTCAATGATCCAATCCGGATCTCCTTTGGGTATCGCATTCCCTGTCTTGAAACTAAATCCTTCATCATAATAAGCCAGTTGATCCACCTCGATACGTCGAGTCTGACGTGCTCTTAGCTTTGTTGCAGCTGGAACAATGTATTCCGCCACTTGATTCCTGAAATTCGCGACCATTTCCGCATTGTAATCAGTACGGTTCATTCGGGCATAACCCAACTCCGTGTAATTGGCGAACCCAAGTTTTGTTGCGATTTTCGTGCGCACTTTGACTAATTCATCATAAATACGATCGAACTGCTCTTCATTCTCGGCCATGAACGTATATCTCGCTTCAGCAGCAGCACGTCTCATCTGACGATCCATTGATTGTTCAAACGGTTGCAACTGTGGTAACGTTCGCTCTTCCCCTTCAAAAGGGATTTTTGCTGAAGCAATAAGTTGTGAATATTCTGTCGTTAACTTATTCTCCAATTGAAGATCTTCAATGATTTCTGGTTTGAATGTCTTTAATGAGAGTTCTGCCAACTGAAACAGTTGTCCTCCCCATTTGTTCTCTAGTCCACTTCTGAACTTCGAATTGACTAGTGCACGATAGTAATCAGTCACATATTCCTGAAAAACAGGCCCAAATTCATCGTAGAAATCCTGCTCCGCCTTGTAAAATTCATCATTGGTGTCCACAGAATGTCTAATGGACGCCAATGTTCCTTGCGTCTCAACCCCACTACGAAGTTTGTTAATGGCACTCATCACTTGATCTTGTTGTTCAAAACTGTCGGCACTAATAAATTCACTTATTAAGGCCTTGAACTGCTGTTCGATGACCTGCGTTTCAGGTCGTTCATAATGATATTCATTAAATTTCATATGTATCTGCCATCCTTTCTTATACGAACTTCATTTCTATTATAATAAATTATCGCGGCAAAATGTCATAAAAAATGGTTTAAATTTAACTTTCTTATTATTTTACAGGTTATCACCACAAATATATCATCTAGAATTCTATTTAACTAAAGAAGAAAAGATTCAGTGGTTCATATTAATATTTCACATCATGTATAATTTCGTAATCTCATAGTATATTTAAAAGTGGATTATGGTTGGTATTATTAACCAATTTAAACTATAATTATTTGGAAGATTTAACTATGAAAGGATGATATCTCTTGTTGAAAAGAAAAACCCATTCATTAAAGTATCCAATGGTTAAAGTAGTACTTGTAAGCGCCGTGACCTGTTCGCTTCTTCTGCCTCAAAGCCTAGTGTTTGCAGCTGAGGGTAGTTCATCTACAACCGTATCGCTTTCTTCTGATCAGATGAAATTAGCCATCGCTGCTGGAGAAGTTACAGCGCCTGGCTCTGTCACACCAGATCCCACAAAGGCTAAATTCTCGAAGGAAGATGCTGTTAAAAAGATCAAGTTGCTATTTCCCATCCTTAAGGATACTACAACATCCTCGATCACATTAGGGAATAACCACAGCTTCCCCCTCCCTGAGAACCAGATGGTCTGGGATATTCAATGGAACTACCAGGATGGGAATTCTATTCACGGTTTTAGTACTTCTGTAGATGCGATGACAGGGGACTTAATCAATGTATACATCTCCTTACCGAACAACAATGAGAATATTGCCTATTATCCTCCTAAACTATCTAAAGAAGAAGCATTAATAGAAGCTAAGGCTTTTATTGCAAAGGCTGCGACATCCATATCTCTATCAGACCTTCATTTAGAGGATTATAACTCAAGTTTCCAAAGTAGTGCTCTCTTTGGTCCTCTGCAATATTCATTTTATTTCACAACATTGAAGAATGGTATTCCCACTCAAGCTGAAAGTATTAGTGTGATTATTGATGCTAATGGAAATATCGTGCAGTTCTCAAAGCCCTCCGACAACTTAACGTATCCGACCTCAACAGCTAAAATAACTCAAATTGAAGCGGATAAACAGTTCAACGAAGACTTAGATGTTAGCCTGTTCTATATTCCAATTCAAATGAATGGACGGACTACGGATTGGATTCTAGGCTACCGTCCCGTCGATTATTCAACCTATGCTATCGATGCTATTACGGGTAAGAGAATATCCTATGAAGGTACCAACATCTCTCCCACACCTATCACATATTCAGATATCCCTCAAACCAAAGATCGTTTTAAACCACGCAACATGAAAGATCAACTAACTGCTGAAGAAGCCACCAAGCTAGTACAGGCAGTAGCCATACTTCCTGCGGACCATGTAGTACAGAATTCATATTTACATCCCAGTTATTCGAATTCTGAACAACAGTTATGGACCTTAAATTGGGGATCTAATAATTCAAATAATGGTTTCTATGCACATACTTATGCTGACATTAATGCAGACACTGGCGAAATAACACAATTTCAAAATAACACCTTTGAATCCAGCAGTTCGAATAAAGATGTAACGCCTCCTCCCGGATTGACAAAATTGACGAAAGAATCAGCCAAACAGAAGGCTATTAACCTCGTCAACAAATTGTACCCTAATGCCAGTACTGAATTGAAGTTAATCAATCATGAAGATGCTTGGAGCATCAATGGTAACCAATATCGATATGAATTCCAACGTTTTTACAAAGGAACACCCGTCAGTGAAAACTTAACCATTACTTTCGATAACTATGGTAGACTTCAATCCTATAATACGAACCGTTCAACAGGATTAGAGAAATTAAAAGAAACTCCCGCCATCACAGTCACGAAGACAGAAGCGATAGAAGCCTATCGCAAACAATATTCAAACATGAAATTGCAATATTCAACCTATGGAGGACCCTATTATAGCTCCAGTGCAGATTCCAAAAGAGAGATACGACTGGTGTATACACCAACACCGAGCGATATTTCTACATCTTCTCAAGTCTTAGATGCAGTCACTGGCAAATGGGTTACCCCATATGAAGTTTTAGGACAACGGGTATCCTCAATTGTCCCAACGGATATTAAAGGGCACTCAGCCGAAAAGGCACTTACTACGCTTGTTGAGTATGGCATTATTTCGCCAAATTCAGAGGGTAAGTTATCCCCCGATCAAGTGATCGCCGAAGGTGAATGGCTTACTATGCTGGTTAAGTCCATAACCCCTTATTACCAGAGCTATTATAGTGGAGTGGAACAAAAAGTCGTTGCAGGCATTGAACCAGACAATTCCTTTTATAATGTAGTAAACTATGCCGTGGATAGTAAGTGGATCGAGAAGAATACAACTTTCCAACCTGCTAAAGAATTGACTCGGGAACAATTAGCTGTCATGTTATCTTCTATTGTGAACTATAGTAAGTTGGCAACTTATCTAGGTGAAGATACTTCTATCAACCAACTTAGTGATGCTGCAGCGATCACTAATAAAGGGGTTGTTGCACTTGTCCTCCATCTTGGTCTAATGGAAAGTGAGAATGGTGCATTTCATCCACAACAAAAAGTGACCAAAGCTCAAGCTGCAACTACCCTGATGAAACTCGTAGAAATTCAAGGCAAAACGGATTCAACTATTGGTCAGCGCTAACATCTTATAGCACACCATTGAACCCGGTTAAAGGATCATCATACAATAATAAAGAGGAAAGAGTCATAGAGGCTCTTTCCTCTTTATTATGATAATCGATCACAATGAATTATGATTATACATTCTGTGCATAGTCTTCATTGGGAATTTTACTAAGAACAACATAGAGACTAGTCGGAGTACTTCCTGTATTTTTGAATGAGAAATGCTCGTCTCCTTCACAAGAAATAACATCATCCTTTATTAAGAAGGATTCTTCGCCATTTACCGTTACCGTTCCAGTTCCTTCAAGCACTAGAATAAATACGGCTGTTCCTGGATGTTGGTGTGTAGGTAATTCTTGTCCCGGCATGAAATTTAGTACAAAAACAACGCTCTCTCCACTCTTAAACAGAATGCGTTTGGTGAATTTATCTTGATTATATTCTTTTGCGAGTTGCAATTCTTTCTTTTCCATAGTTGAACTCTCCATTTCGTAATAAGGACTTTTACTTCTCTTGTTCAGATCGTATGATCTAGGACTTACCCTTATATTAATGAAGATGGGGAGTTGGGTTTGTGTTTCAAATCACAATAAATGATAATAATTCTCAATCGATACGATGCACAAAAATATGTGCCCTCTGTTACTCCGTTACTGGCTTTCACAACTTACTTCATCTATATTGAAATCCGTTTATATTCATTTGGGGTAACATCATTAATAAACCTACTCATAAGCTCTGAATTTCACTTATAATCAAGTCATAATAAGCTTTCGGATGTGGAACGAAATCGCTTATGGTGACAGCCTTTTTCTCTTCGTACCGTTCTCCCGTACTCTTATTCAGTGAGATCCCTTCTGCTAATACTGAATCTATCTCTCCTTGAATAAGCTGTTGGAAATGATGGATCGGAATGAAGTAGAGACCCGAAACCTCACTTGTCTGAAATTCATATTCAGATACATCCCTAGAACATTCATAGGTATACACATGACAAAATTCACGATCAATCAGAGTCTCTGTTATCGTATTATCCTCAATAAAGATGCCACATGAACGTAAATCAGGATATAAGACGTCAAGTCCAAGTTCTTCTTTCAGCTCTCTTAATCCATCCACAGCACTCTCCCCAGTTAACAAATGACCGGCACAAGAAATATCAAGTAGATTAGGATAGGTATCTTTCTCAGCATCACGTAATTGAAACAATAGGCTTGGACCATGTCCTCTAATATCTCTATACACCCAACAATGGAATGTTTGATGCCATAAACCTTGAAGATGTGCCTCCTGCCGACTCGCAGTTCCTATCCTTTCCATCCTATCATTGAAAATATCGAAAGTTTCATATAAAGACATAAGCTTCTCCTTATTTATGCGAATTCCAATCACGGACTAGAGTCTAGATATAGCCCGATTCATCCCATCATAGCAGAATAGGATCAAACATCCATACTTTAAAATACATATAGCTAAAAAGCCCTTCTCTCACAAGGTTATAACGAAGCCCTTTTGATGATAGTGGACCATTGGAACGCTGGCTGCGTTCCCGAGTTACCGAGTTACATTAACGGGAAATCTTCCTGTTAAAGCAAATAACTATATTTACCTATTTAAACCCAACTGGCTTCTTAAACTAATAAAAAGACATCCAGTTTAATCAATAAAGAAATCCTGTTCAGGTCGGATCTTGAGTTTTAATTGCTTAATATTATGTTCCAAATTTATTATTACGTCATCTAATTGCTTAGGATCTATAGTGTGTGTCATAACAGGCTCTGGTTTGATTCCGGCTTTTAACTCACGCATCACGATTTGCTGTTCCTGCCATTTATCCATTAAGTCAGCAATCGTAGCATAGAATCGTTCATAATCTTTAATCACTTCGTCTAGAAAGGAGTCCACTTCATCAGGATCATACCCTCTAAGTTTATTACTGAACACTTTTTCATGTATTGAAAGAGCATCCAAATGAATTCCTAATTGACTAAAAAGTTTCTTTTGTTTGTCTAGTCTGCGTTGCATATGCTCATCCAATGAGAATACCCCCTATGATTATACTATCTAAGTTGTGTTTGAATGTGTAATTATAATGGCACCTTTTAAATTATATATCATTTTCACGTTCAAGTAGAAACTGTCCTTTCTTTTTGGAAGAACATCATTACCATATACCATGTACTGTGTCGAGCACACTCCTAGACAAAACAACTCCGAGGATCGTCCAATCGAAGAAGAAGTAATAACCCCTCCTCCATCCGGTGCAGGAGAGAAACGCCAGCATAATAAAGGTAAATTCGATGACGCTGATGTTTGGGAACATGTTGAAGAGTATGGAACTTCTAATTCACCCGCTATGGCATCTAAAGGAGATGTGAAGGATTATCAAGAAGGAATGTAACTTATGAATGCAACTTATGAAAACCCCGTATTCCAGAAACAATCTGGAATCGGGGCTTTATATATTTTACAACTTGTTCAGTTAAATTACAATTTCACTCTTAGTGAGGTTCTTGCTGAATGTAAGCAGGCATCAATCACTTTCATATTGTTCACTGCATCAGCTGGAGAATAAGGTAGAGGAATGTCATCAAGGACAGCATCTGCAAATGCATCAGCCTCTAAGGTAAATGAATTCATTACCCCACCTCTCTCTTCCCGAGTTCCTTCACTTGTATGTACTAGAATCTGAGGAGGTTCATTCGTTCTCTCCCAACCAAAAGCATTAGGAAGTTCAATGCTACCTTCGGTACCCAAGACTTCATAATAGCAACGCGAGAACGCCCATAATCCACAATCAAAAGTCAAAGCGATAGAACCCGGGAATTCCAACATTCCACTTGCCATCATATCGACATCATCGTGTTCTGGTGAGAAGAAGGCATGTACAGTTGCAGCTGTAGGTTCTTGCCCTAAGATCATGCGTGCCATCGAAATGGGGTAACATCCCACATCATAAATGGAACCTCCGCCCATGGACTTCTTGTATCGAACATTCTGAAGATCATCTGAATGATTACAAGTAAAGTTAGCATGTAGCGCTCTAATCTCCCCAATTTCGCCACTTGCAATAATCTCTTTGACTCTTGCATGTTTGGGATGATATCGATACATGAACGCTTCAGCGAAGATCACTCCTTCACGTTGACATACATCCACCATTTCAGCAGCTTCATGCGCGTTTAAGGCCACTGGCTTCTCACATAATATGTGTTTTCCGGCTTTGGCTGCAGCGATCGTCCATTCTTTATGTAAATGATTAGGCAAGGGAATATAGACCGCATCAACATCCTCATCGGCTAGTAACTCTTCATAGGTTCCATAAGAACGTTGAATATTAAATTCTACAGCGACGTCAGCTGCTTTATCCGCATCTCTGCTAGCAATAGCGATGATCTCTCCACGTTCAGATTGATGAATGCCAGGCATAACAGCAGATCGTGCAATACTAGATGTGCTTAGAATGCCCCAACGAAGTTTTCTGTTCATGTTGATCTCACCCTCCCCTACAACACATTAATAGTTATCGTTTGCTGCTTTATTTAGTATCCCAAGGCAACGATCCAGATCCATCTTGACCTGTTTCTTATACAACTCTGCTTTCTCTGCACCATCGTCAGTAAAGTGATACAATACAATCTCTTGAAAATCAACCCGTGGGTCATTTCCCTTCAACTGCTTCGTTCGGTATAATACCCCTTCTTGTACTAATTCATGGAGCGCACGGTAAATTTCACTTTGTGGTGGAGAATAACCATAGTTACTAAACTCTTTTCGCATTTCCTCTAGCATTTGGTAACCATATACTCGTTTCTGTTCAACCATCGTGATCAGGTATACTTTGATAAATGCTCGCTGGGCAATCATGAATGCCATGGATAAGTTCCCCTTTCTTATTTCCTTCATTAACCAATACAATCTCATTATAAACAACTATTTTCCAAATTGCACAATATGATTTATTCATGGATTATCCAATTGAACATGCATTCCAATGAGTATAACAACGTTGATGTTGAGAGAATAGAAATAGCAACTAGGAACACTTTTCCATTTTATTATTATGAATTATTCATATGTTGTGTTATTCACCTAATTAGTTACACAAAAGGACCGATTCAAATCTCCATCTAACGGAAATTGGGAATCAGTCTCTTTATATGTTTTATATGATTTTGCTTTACTTTATTTATTTCAATGAGGTCTGTACCTTCTTTTTGTTTCTAAGAGGCACTCCTCCTACCCATTTGCCAAAAGGAACCCTTGATACCAACAACATCACAAGATAAGAGAACAATACACAAATGACATAAGACATGAATGTTCTAACAATAACTGGCCAGTGAGCAAATAACGCAGCATCGAATCGATAACTTACTCTTAACATGAGCGCATGGGCTAAGTAAGCTCCGTAGGAATATTTTCCTATGGACAGTAGCAATTGATTACTTCGTATTCCGCCACGCTCATTCATCTTCATCGCCAAGTGATAGAATACACAAATGGAACTCACTAAAAAGATGACGATTAGAGGTCTTAATAAATTCACGGCGTTAAAGGTAATCGCAAGTCCATTCGCTGTTTGGAAGCTCTCTACGACGATATATGTATAGTACCCGAAAAAGAGGATAAAGCAGCTTACATAGAGCTTTTTCCCTTTACGAATCCATTCTCTCCATAGATCTGGGCGAAGTCCAGCGCAAGCGCCTAGAACGAAATAAAAGAAGAAAAACAAGAAATTACGATCCACATATTTTGTAAACATAGCTGTAATCACAGGGATCTGAAAGTTAGCCATGAGATCACCCATTGTAAAAATATTATCCGTAAGCCATATAAATACCAGCCCTAAACAAAGAAGGATGCCTACATATGCCCTCGGTCGAATCATAGTTCTCACTTTTAAAATCAAATAACGAAATACTGGAAATAACAAATAGAATTGAAAGATCATAACGACGTACCACAGATGATAACTTGTCTTCCCCGTAAACAACATCAGTATCCATTTCCAACCTTGCTGAATGAATCCTTCTGTCCAACCGTAGTTGAGTGAAAAATAGATCAAAGACCAGAAGATGTATGGAACGATAATATCACTCAGTCTTTTTTTCAAGAATGTCAAATAGTTAAAATGACCTTCGTAGTTGTAGAACAACACCATCCCAGTAATAAAAATAAATACGGGTACCGCAAACTTGGCCATCATGATCCATAATGTCATAAGAACACCATCTTGAAGCCCAATTCCTTGGACAACCGAATAATGGGCAACACTATGCTGTAATGCCACAGCTAGAAAGGCCATTCCACGCAACAGTTCTATTTCAGTAATTCTTTCTTTATGTGCCATTAAACTCTCCTATTTATAACGATTTAACACTACTCATATCTTTATGTAAGACATATCTTTCATTCTCCACATCACCTTGATCCAGAATCTCTACGAGATGGAATCCACATTTATTGATGTAATAGTTATGATTTCTCTTAGAGAAACCTGGAGTTTCTGCCATCCACTTCTTAGTATGAGGATACCTTCTTTCAATGGCTCCCCAGATTAGTCCTCCTACCCCCATATTCTGAACAGATGAATCGATAAATATATTATCTAGGTAATTATCCCCATTATCATTAAGACATATGATATATGCCCCAATAAGTTCTCCGTGTAATCGAATTTTAAACGCTTCACTCGATGATTTAAGGGCCAATTTTCTTAGAAGTTCACCATTATTATATCCTTTTGGACCATCCGTCCGACCTTCTCCGAGATGAATCCGAGCATCCTCATCAAATGCCCTAGTCATAATTACGGTTAACGCTTCAATGTCTTCCTCTTCTATGATACTGAATGTTAGATCGTTCATATCACTTTTACTCATATCAATCGACATTTCAATAACTCCTTCAGCTTTCGAGATAAATTAGATGCTCTAATATACTTTTAATAAGTATATATTTTTATCTTACTCTCTGATGTTAAAAATAAATAGCTCTAGCCCACAGTTGATTCTTGAGAATGAGATACCGCCATCATTCTACCTTTAAGAATCTTCCATGGGCTAGCATTAGTTTAAATTATATGATTTCACTTTTTCAAAACGATCTATTACACATATGGTTTATATGGTGGTGTACTTACTCGATCATTTAATTGAGAATCATAGCGATTGGCATTAAGTGAACGACCTTCACGGAATACGTTATATACATCCGTTCCAGGTCCTTCCGCATCTACAAGCACTAGAATCTTCCCATTATTAACATAGGACTCATATTCACTAGCCTCATCTTCAGGAATACCTAGGCCCACTAATCCTCCAACTAATCCACCTGCTCCCGCACCCACTGCTAATCCAGTTAACGTAGCAGCAATAGGACCTGCAGCTAGAATCGGCCCAATGCCAGGGATCGCCAATGCTCCTATACCTGCAAGAAGTCCAGCTACACCTCCAAGTACCCCTCCTGTTGCAGCACCCGCAGCCACGCCTTCAGGAGCCTTCGTTCCGGTGTCTTCCGATATATGTCTTAAATCTTCTCTATCTTTTGTAATTACTGAGATGTGGTCAATCCCAATCCCTTGACTTTTCAAATTTTCAATGGCTCTAGAAGCTTCTTGTTCTGTATCAAACACACCAACAATTTTCTTATCCATTATTAAATCCTCCTTCAAGATACTGGGTAATAGTGACTCATTCTATACTTACCCCCATCTCTACTAAAGTAAACAGATCCATTATTCGATGTGATTAACTTCTATATTGAATTGAGATATCCCTGCGATATCTTCCTTAAACCTCTAGCTACTTCTGGGGTCTTACTCGATGCGTAGGAGTCGCCTCTAATGGTTTATCTGGCCAATAATGCTTAGGATACCGCCCTTTAAGATCCTTCTTTACCTCGAAGTAAGCTCCTCCCCAGAAACTGGCTAGATCTGACGTCACCTGTACTGGGCGTTGAGCGGGTGATAATAAGTGGAGTGTGATAGGTACCCTTCCGCCTCCAATGCGAGGCGTATCTTGCAAGCCGAACATTTCCTGCAGCTTCACAGCAACCTTCGGCTGATCAGAATCACTATAATCAATTGGAATACGAGATCCACTTGGAACTGTCATATGAGTTGGAGCTTTGTTATCTAAATCCCTTCGTTGATCCCAGGTTAGAAGATTCTGTTCGATGATAGTTGTCAATGGAAGGCGTTGAAGATCGCTCCTATTCTTCATGCCATAAGTAGAAATCAATAGCCAATCCTTCATTGTTGCTAGCAGCGCTTCATCGGTCATACTTGGCCAATCCGTTGGTGTGATGGAATGCATAAATTGAAGACGTTGTCGTAATTGGGTGGATGCTTTATTCCATGGCAATAGTTGCAAACCTTCCTGCCTTACTCCTTCAAGTAAAGCATCAGCAACGACTTCCTCTGGTGGCTTAGGAATGATTTTTTCTTGGAGTAGTATGGCACCTAATAACCATCTACGTCGAGCCTTAACACCCATTAAATCATGATCCCATAAGATCATATCTTTTTCTTGAATAACTTCCTCTTGATACTGAAACAATGAAGTTTCCGTTAGTGAAGCCGCCAGGAGTAATCTGCCTTCCGTTCCACGATCATCGACCATGGCCGCCACGATAAATGCTGATCGACTCAGAGGCTGAAGCACAGACATCTCTACTCCACGTCCACTTGACAACAGAAATCTTCCATCACCTCGTGCTTGCCCAATGCGATCTGGATAGGCAAATGACAAGAGAACACCACACATATTTATCTGTTGTTCAGTAGAACCATCTACGATGTTCACACTCGTCTGTAATTTACGTGTCTCCTGAATAATGCGATGCATGGCCGCCACATCTAGTGTCGGATCATCCACGTTTGGCATTCCTTGATTCTCCCATAGCATCAATTGCTCCATTCTAGTAGAAATATCGCAATCATTGGAGGCTCTACTCCCTTTGAAAATATCTCGCTCCTGTAGAAACGCTGCAAGTCTACATGCTAATTCACCCAAGCCAAGGGGAATACCCTTCAGAATCATATGGGCCAATCGTGGATGCATTCCCACATTAGCCATTTGCTGGCCATGAGAAGTTATACGCCCACTCTGATCCAAGGCACCGAGCTTTTGTAATAGATCAACAGCTTGCCCAAACGCCATATCAGATGGTGTATCCATCCAACGTAATTCCTTCGGATCTTGTACTCCCCATGCAGCAATCTCTAGCGCTAATGATGAGAGATCACTCATCAGAATCTCAGGTGTGTGCGTACTCTGAAGGGCATCATGCTCTTGCTGGCTCCACAACCTATAACAATACCCCGAATCCGTACGTCCTGCCCTGCCTCTTCGTTGATCTGCGGATGCCTTAGACACTTTAACCGTCGTTAAATGAGCCATACCACTTCTTGAGGATAAGACTTGCGTTCTCATCAGACCGCTATCGACTACAATACGTACACCCTCCATTGTTAAGCTTGTCTCAGCAATAGAGGTAGCCAGCACGATTTTGCGACGTCCATCAGGTTCCATTCGGATCGCTTCTGTCTGTTCAGATAACGTTAACTGCCCATATAGTGTCCTTACTACCGTTTGATCAGGTAATGACAGCACTTCTAGTTCCCGCTTTACCTTTCGAATCTCTCCTACGCCGGGTAGAAAAGCTAGAATATTCCCTTCGTGACTGCTCAAAGCTTGTCTAATAACAGATGACATGGCCTTCTCCATCGGGACATGAGCTGGATTAGGAACATAGACTGTATCTACTGAGAATTGGCGCCCTACACAATGAATGATAGGGGCATCGTGAAGCAAAGATGCGACCGGAGCTGCATCCATCGTCGCTGACATGATTAGAATACGTAAATCTTCTCTCAGCATGGCTTGTGATTCCAAAGCTAGTGCCAGACCAAGATCCCCCTGTATATTCCGTTCGTGAAATTCATCAAAGATGAGAATGCCTACATCTGATAATTCCTGATCATGCTGCAACATCCGTGTTAAAATCCCTTCCGTTACTACCTCAATCCGTGTTGATTTCCCGACTTTACTATCCATTCTTACACGATAGCCAACGCTCTCTCCTACTCGCTCTCCGAGTTGAGATGCCATGAAATGGGCGGCTGAACGTGCTGCCAATCTTCGTGGCTCAAGCATCATTATCTTTTTACCCTTAAGCCAAGGTACACTGAGCAATGCTAATGGCACACAGGTTGTCTTCCCTGCGCCTGGTTCTGCAATAAGAACCGCTGCAGAGCTTTGACTTAAATGTTCTTTTAGCTGGGGTAATATCTTATTTATAGGTAATTCATGCATTTATATCTTCTCCAAATGAAAGCCTTAGCGGATTCCTTAATGATGAGTCTTGCCTATTATATAGCGAAGGACCATCCAATATCTATAGATACCTATGTAAAAAGAAAGTAGAATCCATTCGTGGAGCGTTCTCTCAGAATGCCTACACACAAAAAAAGGGATGACCCTAGTCAGTCATTTTCATGACTTTTGGGACATCCCCTTTTGAACATATGAAGATTAGCACAATAACGATTCTGCACCATCAATAATAATCTGTGCTCCCGTGATATGACATGCTTCTTTGGAGGCTAGAAAACTGACCAAATCAGCCACTTGTTCTGGATCTCCAGGACCATCTGCTAACGGCTGACTTCCCTCTGGAAATTGCACGGGGATAATAATATCCTTTAGTTTATCCGTCTTTTCTGTGCTCTGATCAATGTTCGTTGAGATGGAACCTGGACAGATCGCATTCACACGAATCTTATACCGTGCAAGCTCTAATGCTGCCATTTTGGTGAATGCTACTTGACCTGCCTTGGAAGTACTATAAGCGGACATCCCAAAACTTGAGAATGTACGGTTACCATTAATAGAGCTAGTGATGATAACACTCCCTCCATTTTTCTTGAGATGAGGAATCGTATATTTAAGTGTTAAAAAAGTCCCGTTTAAATTAACGTTTAACGTCTGCTGCCAATCCTCAAATTTCATCTCTTCAATCGGTGAGAGAACCCCATTAATTCCTGCATTAGCGAAAACAATATCGACACTCCCGAATAATTCAACTGTCTCAAGGACCGCCTTCTCTACGCGAGCAGCATCAGAAGTATCAACATCGAATGCTCTTGCAGCGCCCTCCCGAATACGATTGATTTCTACTTCCGTATCTGATGTACGATCGTTAAGAAGATCGAATAAGGCCACACTTGCGCCTTGCTGAGCCAATTTAATCGCAGTTGCTTTCCCTATACCGGAACCTGCACCTGTTACAATAGCTGTCTGTCCTTCGAAACGATTCGAGTTTATTTGTTCCTGGCTCATATTGACCTCTCCTTTTAATGTACTTGTAACTCAGATTACCCCAAACTATGGGTTACTTAATCACTTGTATGAAGAATTTTTTTTGGTGCAGACAACATCACAAAAAGCCGTACCTCTTTCCTTAATGAAAGAACGTACGACTCTTAAAAATCATATCTTCAATTTTGTTTACCATTCAAATTCTAAGAAAGCTGCCTCTTCTATTAATCCACCCGTGTGTGGTGCATCAAATAAAATCTGGATTTGCTCATCAGGTAGTCGCTCATGAATTGGATCTAAATCATGAAGTCCGTCGGTATACAACTGAAGTCTCATCGGCATACCATACTCTAGTCGGCTTTGATAAACGTGGGGCTGCCCACCCAAAGGTCCTTCAGACATTGACCACCGGTCTTCCTTAAGCATCGTACCCTTAAAGTACTGACTTACTTCAAGATCATTTCGCCAGTACCTTAGACGGGTATCCCCTTGCCAACCCATCCATATTCTCCCTGTAGGTTGTGAGACCGTGGGTAATTCTATTCGACCACATATGTACATCGTACTACTATCCAACTGTTGTTGTTCTCCCTCAACCATCCTCAATGGATTAGTGGGGTGATACAACTCTTTCATGACCATAACGGGGATATATTCCATATACGATATAAAGCCCTTGGAAGACCAGTCATCCGTCGAATCTAGCCAATCTAATAACGTATTCCCTAAATAACGTGCAGCCAATCCCTCTTGATTGCTCTGTTCTATTCCATTACATATAACAAAATTGCAAATATCACCTTTCATATGTATACCTATGAAATCATGCCCGAATTCCCCTTGGATGGCTGTCTTCCTTGCCCTTCCATAACCATACCGACATGTAAGTAAACCTGGATACGATGAAATGTTTTGATCCTTATCCTGTGAACTTATGTAACGAAACAATTCCACCATTTCAGGGTTTGTGATCATTCTTACGTCCTACCCCCTTATCGACGAGATCGCCGTAATTGTATGCATAATAAAGAATCTTTCTATCAATATAACTCATCAAACCTAACCATTAATCTATTATGTTTAAAAGAAAGAAATCAATCACAATACGTTAGGTCCAAGGACATCTACATCATCTTCAATCAGATGAGATGTGTTCTAAAGCAAATTTAGAATCCACAAACCTCCAAGGTTTCGGATGTGAGGCTGTAGCCATAAGTAGTATTGCCCGTCTACAGCGAGTATATGATCCTTCACCACATCGGTTAGAAGACATCCCTCATGACACCCAGCAAACGTTAGCATAGTCAATAGAGGATTAGAACTCACTTTGTCTTCATGATCAAATCTAAACAGAATAGAAGAATTACGAATAGGACCCATTCTGAATAATTAGAACATCATTCAACAATCCTGTATTTGCGCCGAGACCATCCGGTTGAATGGATATACACATGGCTTATCACCCCAGATCAGATTGTGAAGACTGTTGTAACCACTTAAGTAACGTATCCTGAAAATCCTTCCTGCTCATAGGACTAGCAATCAACCAATCCTGGTCAGATTCAACACTTTGGCGAATCAGCCAATTGATAGAATCATTCATTAGGAATGCTAATTGCTGTGTTTCCCATTCTTCCCCAGTCCAGATGGATAAATGAAATTCACCTTCAGCAGAACGATGTCTTAGACACTGTGCTAATAGACTCGAACCTTCAATATCATCGGATGCTTCTGCAAGCTTTTGGATTAATACGTCCACGTCAGAACTTTGAGATTGCTCGTAAATTTCATTAAACTGTTGTTGTGAGAACATTAAGGCAGGCATATCAGACTGTAAATCATCTAACATATCAAATTTATCTATTATTTTATGACACGCCTCTCCAATATCCCCACAATCATCCAATTTATAGTATTTTCTATGATGATCATGATCATGATCATTACATACTTGAACAAGTCGTTCATTCGTTACATGAAGATAAATTTCCTTGGTATTCTTACCATCACTGTACTTGAACCAACAAGTCCGTTCTGCCAAACATGCAATAGCTACCCGTGAAAAAACAATGGGTGGTATAGAGAACTTATTTTCATTCTCATCCTTAATTAAATAACCCTTGTCCAATAGAGATATCTGAGCTTTTTTCCATTCTTCAGCTAATTCTTCAGCAACATATCCTTGATAAGGATTTTCCACACCAAGTAAATGGTCTGAACCAATAATCCCTGCTAAGAAGAAAAACTCTTTATTATCAAGTATAATTGAATCTCGCTTAGAAGTATGAATCGAGAACATTATGACCCTCCTTCCTACAAACTACAACATGCCATTGGGAGCAAATTGTAAATTTATATTTTACTTAGACCATTTCGCTTTATATGGAATTGCGGCTTTTTTCCTAGTAAACACTCTTATTACATAGTAATCATGTCCCCTTACAAAAGAGGTTACCATCAAACATCGTCATAGATTCTATGAAAAAGAGGCCTTACAGGATGCATATTAATAGAGTGACTTAGGTCATTCGCATCATGACGATTATCAATATATAGCACATAATATTGTTATATTTAAATCTCAACGCTCCTTATAGAAACCTTCGCACAGCAAATCTACTCCTTCAAAGATATGCATTCGAAATAGCCCAAAGCCATTTAATCATTATCAATAACACAACCATAGCTAAACATAAGCTGCAATTATTGACTCAGAATCAAAAAAAAGCCTTCTAGGCATCATTTTCAAAGCAAAATGGAAAAGTGAACAAATATATGTGGGGTGAGCTTTCTTGTTTAAATGTAACATTCATCTAAAAGCCAGTCAATTTGCGCGATATGTTTACATAAAAACTGTTACATTCCAACAAAATCAGGGTATATAAATGAGGGTACATACACTTCTTAATGGCCATTTCGTTCACAACTTAGACTAAATCTAGTACTATTTTAGAATTCTTAACTATTTATAATCTATTTTTAAGCTAATTTTAAGAAAGAATTACTACAATAGGTTTATGAAAGGAATGGGGTGATTTCAATGACCATGTTAATTAACTTTCAAAACAAGTTAGTGCCCGTGTATTTTAGTACAGAAAACAAGCAACCTGTTCAAAAGACATTAAGACTCCTAAGCTCCACTCTTGATCTAAAAATTCAAAATGGAAAACGAGCATTAAAAAAATGTTTGGACTCTCTCATAAGCATCGAAATCGTCGGATCAGAAGCTATTTTACACAGTAAGAGCGAGGATGACACATTGGCGTTATCTCTTTATTAGAATAATATAGCAGTGAAGACGTTAAAAAGGACAATTCCATTGAACTAGGAGGTGTCCTTTTTAATGTCTTGAGTTCAAGTTACCCTCTATCATCCTTCATTTACCCCAATCTATTGTTGATTTTTCCTGAAATACGACTCTTCTTCCTTCTGAGCTTTATAAATTCTAATCTTAAATAGTTGTAATAATGTGTATATATCGATTTGTTGACATGCCTTATCACTCCTTTTTATATGACATAGATATGGATTGAATATTTACCATTATTTGCTTCCATATATTGCTTTAATCAGCACTCCATAATATAATTTACTCATTAGCTAGTAGTTATTGATCAGTACTACTCTAGAAATAGTACTAATCATAAATGATAAAGGATTCTTGTTATCCCATTTGATTAAGGAAGGAACTGAGCATGAATAAGAAACAATTTCTATTTATATTACACAACCATCTAACTCCTATGAAAGATGAAGAAAGGAAAGAATTAATAGCGGATTATGAGACCCATTTCAGCGATGGTATGCAGAGTGGGAAAACGGAAGAACAAATAGCACATGAACTAGGAGATCCATTTGAACTCGTCAAAGAAATTCTCGGTGATAGCTTTACGATACAGGACCCTTATATCAATACAATGACTACGAAAAAGCCTGTATCTGTCACACGTAATATTTTTGTGTATATTGGATTAATCTTCATCAATATTGTGATCATCCCTCTATTCATTGGTCTGTGGTCTGGATGGTTAGGGTTATGTGCTGGATCATTAGCTGCTTTAGTTAGCCCTCTCCTCCTCATTCCTGAATACCTAATTAATCATGAGTTCTCTATATCTAAGTTATTTGCTACGATTGTGGGTATGGGTGTGGGACTATGGTTATGGATAGCCGTTATGTTTACTTTTAGAGGATTAAAATTCGTAACGAAAACATTTATTCATTGGAATAGCACAATTTCTAAAGGGGGCCGTTATTCATGAAGAAGAACACACTTCGCCTTGCTCTAGGCGGGTTAATTCTTATTATAATAGGAGTTATCGGGATGTCATCTAATAAATTCAACTTTGGTGATGATCTTACCGAGTATCATCAGAAGTGGAATTTTGAAACCGGTACATTAAGTCATCTCGTTATAAATAGCGAATACGATACGGATATAGAATTTATTCATAGCAGCGATGGAACACAATCCATTGAGATACAAGCTGCACTTGATGATAATACGATTGAGCAACTGGAACAGATCCGCCTTGAGAATGGAAAATTAGAAATCAATATGATTGATGATTCGATTCATTTCATCAGTGTATCGTTTAGATCCCATAAAGTGCACTTGACTGTTTCTTTACCTAAGGAGAATCCACTTACAGATGTTAACGTCGATTTCAATTCAAGTAATGGCACAGTCTCTAATCTGACTGCACAGAACGTTGATCTTACAGCAAGCTCGGGTAATTTGACACTTCAATCTATTATCGCTAAGCAACTTAAAATTGACTTACATTCAGGGAACTTGACCGGAACTGATATTCAAAGTGATACAACAGCTTCTGTTAGATCAGGTAATACCAAATTCATTAATTATTCCGGTATCGGAAATTTCAGCGCGCAATCAGGCAACATTAAATTAGTACAGAAAGGTCCATCTTCTTTAGAACTGTCTTCTAAATCTGGTAATGTAACTGTAACTCCTGATCCTAACTTCAAGGGTTCCTTCGATCTAATTACTAAATCAGGTAGTGTTCATTCACCTGAATCTTTAAGAGAATCTAATGACTTGATTAAGGTTCGTACGAACTCTGGTAATATCAAGGTTACCGCAAACAAATCTGAATAATCTTCATTATTAACCAGAAGATTCGACAAATAATCAAAAACTTTGACAAATACTATTCACCTGTTGTACTATACTATTTATAGCAAGTAATAATTGTATAGTGAAAAGGGGATTTATACATCATGGCAAACGTCTTATTCGTAAAAGCAAATAATCGTCCTATCGAACAATCCGTAAGTGTAAAGTTGTATCATACTTTCTTGGATAGCTACAAAGAATCTCACCCTAACGATGAAATCGTAGAACTTGATCTATTTGCAGAGAACCTGCCTTACTATGATAATACGATCATTACAGGTATCTATAAAGAAGCTCAAGGTATTGAAGCAACTCCAGAAGAACAACAAGCAGCTGCAACCGTTTCTAAATATTTAACTCAGTTCCTGGAGTCAGACAAAGTCGTATTTGCTTTCCCATTGTGGAATATGACTGTTCCTGCTGTACTTCATACGTATATTGATTATTTGAGCCAAGCAGGTAAAACCTTCAAATATACAGCCAATGGTGTTGTTGGTCTCGTTACCGACAAAAAAGTGGCACTACTTAACGCAAGTGGTGGCGTTTACTCTGAAGGTCCAGCAGCTAGTGCTGAAATGGCCGTTAATTTCGTTAGAAACAATATGAATCTATACGGAGTACAAGATCTTACTACTATCATTATCGAAGGACACAACCAATCTCCAGATCAAGCAGCAAGTATTGTTGAAACGGGTTTGAAACAAGCTTCTGAAGCAGCACTAAGTTTCTAATATTCATTTCATAAGATAAGACCCTCACCAATGACGGATATATCCATCATTGGTGAGGGTCTTATTTATTTTTAATCTTCCGCATTCCTTAACCAATCAGAACCTCTCCGACGCGTCTCATATGATTTGGTGACTCTAATATTCACCTTATTTCGAGATTTTGCTTCCTTTTGTGCTTGAAATTTGAGTTCACGAAGTGTTTTCCGATAATTCATTAGTCGTTTCTCTCCGATCTCACCATTTGCTACAGCTTTTAGAACAGCGCATCCTGCTTCTTTTTCATGACGACAATCCGTGAATCTACAGGTTGCTCCTATCTCTTCAATATCCGCAAATGTTAGGGATACTCCACCCTCATCTTCCCATAACTTCAGTTCTCTCATCCCAGGTGTGTCAATCATGACAGCGCCTTGTGGGAGTATAAACAATTCTCTATGCGTCGTCGTGTGGCGTCCTCTACTATCACCTTCTCGTACTTCCTGTGTACGTTGCAAAGTTTCACCCGACAGCCAATTAATAAGGGTAGATTTACCACAACCAGAGGATCCTGTTAATGCGACCGTAGCACCCTGTGTAAGGTAAGGGGTTAAGTCTTCAAATCCCTGATTCTCAAGTGCACTTACAACATGTACGGGGACGCCGATAGCTGCTTCTTGTAATAGACGTAATCGTTCATCCACATCCTGGCACAAATCCGCCTTGCTGAGCAGAATAACAGGATTCACCCCACTATTCCATGCCATGATGAGATATCTCTCAATCCTTCTGACATTGAAGTCGTCGTTTAGGGCACATACCAGAAACAATGTATCCACATTAGCGGCTATAATCTGTTCATGGGTCACAAATCCAGCAGCTTGGCGGGAGATACACGTCTTTCTATCTAATATACCGTGTATAATAACTCTCTCCTCACCTTCCAGTATGTCCGAAGTCACCTACGATACGTGCCAGAGTAACATCCTTTATACCTATTGTAATCCATTGTTTTTCCCAATATTCATTCCAACCTAACATGTTTAAATCCATCGTTCGTTTCCTCCTAATTTTGTATAGCATTATTGATTGATCGTTGTTACGAGCATATAAAAAAAGCCACCGGAATTTTCTCCCGGCGGCAACTAGATGAAAGAGATCACACCTATCTTAGATCAGGTATTCGTTCTCTTCTTCTCATGACACATCAAAAAACCGCAGGAACCATAACGGTCCCCACGGTTTAGAATGAATCTGAAATATGATTACAAGTGTATAATCATTATCTTCAACTTCTAATATTACCCGTTGTAATGGAGACCGTCCAATAAGCCATATTTTGTTTGTTGGATTGTTCGTTATAAATATAGGCCATTGTCATCATCTCCCTTTCCTGTTATATATTGAAATAATAAGCGCTGACGAATACTCTTGTCAAGTATCCATGTATTACGTTATATAATGTCCATTAATTCGTTTAATTGATCAATCGTTCTCCAAGGTTTGAACCCCCATGACTCGTCCCAATTATGGTTCCGACGTAACCATATACCACGAATACCCACTTGATACGCTCCCCAAATATCATTCCTTGGGTGATCCCCAATAAAGATTGTATTCTCAGCTGCTACGCCCATCCGATCTAAGGCTAATTCATAGATCCTCGGATCCGGTTTGCTCATCCCTGTATCTTCGGACACGATCACCGTATGGAACTGTTCTCCTAATTGTAATAGACTCATCTTCTCATATTGAATGTCATGCGGACCATTAGTCATAATAGCTAACAGATAACCACGACGTTGACAGTGGGCTATCGTCTCTTCTACATACTTCATTTTACTTGCGTGAGTCATATAGTGTTTGTTGTAATAAGCTTCTATCTCATGTGCTGTGAGGGGATCCTTCCAAGGTAGACAATCAACCATTTCCTCAAAAAATGATTGCTTATCCCGATATCCATCTGCATCTCTAATCTTCAAATCTGCAATAATCTCATCTTGTACTTGCTGGTCTAAGTGTCCTAAATGTTCATTTAAAAATTGTTCTGTGTATTTATGAAACGTCATATCACGGTCCATTAGTGTATTATCTAGATCAAAAATAATTGCTTTTATATCCAAGTAAATCGCTCCCTATTCAGATCATATCCATTAAATCTTCTCGCTTTCGCATAAACCCTCTTTAAGCATAACATATTATATGTAGAACCTTTATTACGTTAACTAAATTCGAGAATCCAAGGCATACATTGACCTTGTGCTGTTATTTCTCCTACATTTCTGGCATTCAACACCTATTTGCGGTAGAATTATAATGTTTGAGTAACATAGCTCAGTATCAACTAAGGAGGTTCATCATGCAAGATGTCATCATTATTGGAGCTGGTCCCTGTGGACTTTCAGCTGCTATAGAATGTAATCGTCGTGGGCTATCCACACACATTATTGAAAAGCACCATATTGTACGTTCCATATATCTATACCCTACATATATGCAGTTCTTCAGCACAGCGGAGCTACTAGAAATAGGGGATATTCCTTTTGCGACACCTAACGATAAACCTTTCCGTCATGAGGCACTTTCCTATTATCGTAAAGTTGCTGCCCATTACAATCTGAACATTACTTCGTATGAAGAAGCCGTCTCTATTGAACGCCATGAGAACGGGTTATTTACCGTTCATACCAAAGATAGACGTGGCCAGGAACTACATCATGATGCCAAATATGTCGTCATTGCAACAGGCTATTTCGATCATCCTAATTATATTGGTATTCCTGGTGAAGATTTACCTAAAGTAACTCACTACTTCCGTGAAGCACATCCTTATACGGGCACGAAAGTGGCCATCATCGGTGGAAGCAATTCGGCTATTGATGCAGCTATGGAACTGGTCCGCGTAGGCGCTGAGGTGACCATTGTCTACCGTGGTAAGACGGTATCTAATAATATCAAACCATGGGTTCGCCCTGTATTTGAGAATATGGTTACCAAAGGAAATGTTACCCTTCATTTAGATTCCAGAGTGACTGAGATTAGAGAAGATGCTGTTATCGTAACGACGAACGATGGAGAGGAATCCATCGTAGATAATGATTTTGTTCTTGCGCTGACTGGATTTCATCCTGATCGACAATTACTCGCATCCTCTGGCGTCCAACTAGGCGGAGATATGGAGAAACCAGTCTTTAACCCTGATACCATGGAAAGCTCCGTTCCTGGACTTTATGTGGCAGGTGTTATCGCGTCAGGCAGTAATGCCAATGAAGTATTTATTGAAACAGGTCGTGTCCACGGACGTCTGATTGCTGAACATATCCAAAGTGCACAGCATTAGAATAAAGGAGCTGATCCGTTCATGGATATCACATCACTTATCCTTTTAGGTATGGCTGGTCTAGGCATCATAGGTAACAATTCACCTGTCACTATTGCTATGATCGTACTTCTGTTGTTGCGGGTTACCCGCTTCACGCAAGTATTTCCATGGTTAGAGAAGTATGGATTAACCGTTGGAATTATCATCCTGACCATAGGTGTCATGTCTCCTCTTGCTAGTGGTAGTATGAGCCTTTCCACCATTTCAAGTTCCTTCCTACATTGGCAATCATTACTCGCTGTAGGAATAGGGATGTTAGTAGCCTATTTGGGCGGACGAGGTGCGACACTGATGGGCAGTAACCCCACCATCGTTGCAGGGTTGCTCGTTGGGACCGTACTCGGAGTCGCCCTCTTTCGTGGTGTTCCCGTCGGGCCGCTTATTGCTGCAGGCATCCTATCTCTATTGATCGGCAAATCCTAGAAGGATTCATCTGTACAAGCATAAACGGCTTCGCTGTCCTTTAGCGGCGATGAAACGTTTAGCGTTGAAATATAATCCTATGTATAAGCAGAAATACTTATAAATTCTTATATTTTTAAGAAAAGGGAGTGTACCAGAAGCCGTTAAAATCGGCTGTGGACACTCCCTTTTTTCTTTTAACGATATCGAATAAGAGAACCATTAACTTTCTAAATGCTGAACATTGTACAATCGTGCATAACTTCCGTCCAATTCCATTAAGTCATGATGCGTACCCCGTTCGGTAATACTTCCATTCTCTAGAACAACTATAGTATCTGCGTGAGTAATGGTGGACAATCGATGTGCCACAATAAGCGTTGTACGGTTCGATGATAGTGACTGCAAGGACTGCTGAATCAAATGTTCAGACTCCAAATCCAACGCTGAGGTCGCTTCATCCAATACAAGAATATCGGGATCCTTCAGGAACACACGTGCAATAGCCAAGCGTTGTTTCTGACCCCCTGATAATTTAACCCCACGTTCTCCAACCTCTGTGTCATAACCCTTAGGTAAGTTCGTAATAAACTCATGCGCATTGGCTGCAATAGCTGCAGATATGACAGCCTCATCATCCGCATCTGGATTACCTAATAGAATATTCTCTTTCACAGATCCACTAAACAAAAAGTTATCTTGAAGTACCATTCCTACCTTACCACGTAAACTTTCTTGCGTTATATCTCGAACATCCATGCCATTCACCAATATGCTACCCTTTTGAATGTCATAGAATCGGGGAATAAGACTGATCAATGAGGATTTCCCACCCCCACTCATACCGACGAAGGCGACGGTCTCTCCTGCTCTAATATCTAAGTTGATATCTTGTAGTATCCAATCATTCTGCTCATTATACTTAAACCATACATGATCAAACGTAATTTGTTTAGCATGACCCTCTAATACCTTGGCATTTGGAGCATCCACAATATCATAAGGTTCATCCATCAATTCCATTACTCTTTCCATAGACGCTGACGCCTGAGTTAATACCGTCGATGAATTAATTAATCGTCTTAATGGAGCATATAAACGGTCTAAATAGGCAAAGAATGCAACAAAGGTACCAATTGATAGATTGCCATGAATGACTTGATAACCTCCATACCCGATGACCAGAATCGGTGAGATGTCTGTAATGGTATTAATGATCGCAAATGTGATCGCATTCCACCGTGTCTGAGCCAATGCCTTATTAAGAAAATTACCATTTGTACCTTCAAATTTATTCTGATCATACTTTTCTAATGTAAAACTACGTATGACAGATATTCCTTGAATTCGTTCATGTAAATAAGATTGAATCCCAGCTAATGCTTGCGATCGATCTTTTGTTAGTTTTTTTAACCTTTTATACAAAATCTTGACTGCAATAGCGTACAGAGGAAGCATCGCAATTGCGACCAGAGCTAACATAGGATTCATAGAGAAAATGATGATTAATACGAATACCAGCGTAAACATGTCTAACCAAATATTCATCATTCCGACTTCAACAATATTCTTAGTCTGTTCCACATCGTTAATGAATCGTGATATCGCTTCGCCAACCTTTGTATTCTGATAATATTTCAGGGATAACCTTTGTAAATGGGCATACAATCTATTGCGTATATCATATAAAATACGATTCGTGATGAGTTGGGCGAAATACTGACGATAATATTCAACCGGTCCTCTAATGACAACAAACAAAATTAGGGTTCCCCCAAGAATAAGCATCAGTTGCGACATTTTTTCTTGAAGACTTAATGTGTTTTCAATTAATAAATCATCTACGACATATTTCATAATCATTGGCAATGTCAGAGGGATTGTGAATTTCACCATTCCAATAATTAGGGTAACAATTATTAATTTCATATAGGGCTTGATGAATTTAAAATAGGCTTTCCAGTGTTTCAATACCTGCACTTCCCCTTTCGATCGGACAACACAAAGGCTGCTGCCCAGTCACTTCTATTATGTATTTCTAAGGTCCATTGCATCCGACAAGTAGAATGGCAATGCTGTCCTTTTTCAAAGGCAGCATCCATTTTAAAAAAATAAAAGATCTTAAAAAGTTGACTTTTCCCTTCTATAATGGTTTTATAACTTCATGTCAGAATCAGGAGGAATACCATGCCCAGACCATTAATTATAGAAGCGGTCATGGTCGCTATCTATGGTGAGTTGCTACAGCCATCCGTACCCGTTGAATATATTGTTCCTTATACAAGCATTCTTGAATTGTACGAACTTCAGAGCACTCCAGAAATTATCATGAGTAATTTAGATCAAGACCAACACGTCAAACAACAAATGAAGCATTTAACGACGTATCTTGAAGAGCCGCTTAATCGCAAAAAAATTGAGCGTGCCTTACAAATTCCATGGGCCAAAAGCGCTTCAATCCCTCTAGGGGATTCGATAGTATTTACAATCGTTAATGCTGTTGATACCGAGGTGTACGGAGAAGATTTCGATCCCATTGAAACAGAACTTCTCTTAATTGCTCAACGATTACAGATGCCAATTCTTACGGATCAGATCGATTTCATTCAACGAATTATTGAAGGCGGTATGCCTATTCAAGTCTTTGAAATGGATGATTTTCAGTACGCTATAGAGCAGAACATCTCTACGAATCTCCCATAATCACGATTCTAGTTTAGTATCAACCCAAGTTATATACACAATCAAAAACTCCTTTCCTTACAGAAAGGAGTTTTTGTATATTGACTAATCATTATAAATATTGTTAAGAGGGCTTACGTATTAATCTTGAATTTCTTCATAAACATAATCAATATCATCTTGTACTTCTACATAATTAACGACCAGATCATATCCTTTAAGATACCACAAATCTTGCTCTTCTAAGAAGAAACGAATTCCTTCAACATCTTGGGCTAAGATATCTTGACTATGTCCCTCAACAGAGATACCTAGCGAGAAACCTGGATGTAGCCCTCCTCCGGAACTGTAACGCGGAAAGAAACGAACTGCATCACCTTTGTTCAAATTTAGTTCTCTTATATACCAACGAGCTGCTTCTGCACTCATTCGAATATTCATGAATCTCAACTCCTTCACATCATCTATATATTCCTGTTTGTGTCTTTCTATCATACCTGAACCTTCGCCAAAAATACATACAGCGACGAAACATCCACAAAAAACAATTGACAATCTTATTCACATGATGATAATATTCTGCCATACGAGATTAACAAAATTTGTTAAGAAAGGGTGAGTAAAGTGTTCAATACAGCGTTTAGAGGGTTTCATTACAATATGCCATATCTACCTCAACAACTACAACTGAATACTGGAGTAACCCTGCTGATGGATTCAATCTAGGTAACGATAAACCGTTTCTTAGAATCTTTGAATTGAATATCCAATTTTAGCGGCGGTTGCTCAACAACCGTACGCATGATAAGTTAGCATTTCTAAGACATATCGTCCGTTCACGGATGGTGTGTCTTTTTTCATGTTGTTGTCATGGATAATGAGTTCATTAGCAGGTTCAACTTGTGAGAGGAAGTGATTATTTTGTTTTCAGTATTAAAAAAGCTAGGATGGTTTTTCCGTCAAGAAAGAAAGCGTTACCTCGTCGGTATGATCTTGCTCATCATATGTGGGATGGGTGAATTGTTACCTCCGCGTTTACTGGGAAATGCGATTGATGATATTGTTTCAGGCTCCATTACGGGTCCTTCACTCATTCGTTATATCTTATCCATCATTGTCATTCTGGCTGTAATTTACATTATTACTTACATATGGATGCACAGATTATTTGGAGGTGCCAACCTGATCGAGCGATTGCTTCGTTCACGCTATATGAATCATTTGCTTGGTATGACACCTCCATTCTTCGAGCGAAATCGCACAGGTGATCTAATGGCGAGAGCAACCAATGACCTTCGGTCTGTTGCTGCGACGGCTGGCTTCGGTATTTTAGTTATGACCGATTCAACGATTTACTTGCTCAGTATTCTGTTTGCCATGGGGTTCATCATTAGCTGGAAATTAACGTTAGCAGCGATCATCCCCCTTCCATTTATCGCACTCGCGATGAAGATTTATGGAAAGATCATTCACGAACGGTACTCCTTAGCACAAGACGCCTTTGGTGATATGAATGACCAAGTGCTTGAGTCCGTTGCCGGTGTACGTGTTATTCGTGCCTATGTTCAAGAACGATCCGACCAGCAACGGTTTAAGACCATAACAGATGATGTATATCGCAAAAATATGAATGTAGCTAAGGTTGATGCCTTTTTCGAACCCACCATTCGTCTTTGCGTAGGACTGAGTTATATCATTGGACTTACCTTTGGTATATACCTTGTATTTAAGAATCAAATCACCCTTGGGGATCTCGTATCTTTTAACATGTACCTTGGGATGATGATCTGGCCTATGTTCGCCATTGGAGAACTCATTAATATTATGCAACGCGGTAGCGCTTCACTGGATCGTGTAGACGAAGTATTAAACGTTCAGCCGGATATTCAAGATGTCGCTCAACCTACTTCGGTCGCTGATCCACGAAGTATCGAGCTTCGCGATGTAACATTCCGTTACCCTACATCAACCGTTGACAATCTGAAAAATATTCAATTAACACTTCAAAAGGGGCAGACACTCGGTGTAGTTGGACGTACCGGAAGTGGTAAATCTACGCTACTTAAGCAACTTCTTCACGAATATCCAACGGGCGATGGAGATCTTCTCATCTCAGGTATCTCGATTAAACAGATCGCTAAGGATGAACTCCATAGTTGGATAGGATATGTTCCGCAAGAACAAATATTGTTCTCTAAGACGGTTCGTCAGAATATTCAGTATGGATTAAGAGATGCGAATGACGATGTCATTATGGATGCTATAGCAACCGCCGCATTTGATAAAGACCTGACTACATTATCTGATGGACTAGACACCCTTGTTGGTGAAAAGGGTATTGCCCTATCAGGTGGTCAGAAGCAACGTGTTGCATTAGCAAGAGCATTCATCGGAAATCCTGAAATCCTCATTCTGGATGATGCCTTATCTGCAGTCGATGCAAGAACAGAAGCTCGAATTATTGAGAACATTCGACTGAAACGTGCCGGTAAAACGACACTTATCTCTACTCACCGTTTATCCGCCGTAGAACATGCGGATTGGATTGTTGTACTGGAAGAAGGAATGATCCTTGAAGAAGGTACACACGAAGAGCTTATTGCTCACGGAGGTTGGTATTTAGAACAATATGAACGACAACAAGTGGAGAACAAACTTACCACTGAGGAGGTGTCCTAATTGAACGTAGGAAAGCGCTTATTCCAGTACGCATTAACAGCTAAAGGAATGTTCATTGCCGCGATTATTACATTATGTATTGGTGTAGCGGCTGAACTTGGGGGTCCATTTATAGCCAAGGCTATGATTGATAACCATATGCTAGGTATTGAGCAACCCTTTTATGAGACCGATTCACCCACATCCGTTGGTGTAGTACCTTATGAAGATCGTTTATTAAAACGAGGCGATCGATTTACTGAGAACGAAATAAAAGGTCAAGAAGTACGTATTCTTCAAAAAGGGAAAAGCTTTTATTTCATTGATCAAGCAGTCGAATCCATTGAAGGAAAACGAACATATGCCGATGGACAATTGACGATTACAAAAGGATCTGTACAGAATACTTATCCTGCCAAAACATTAACCGTTGATCAAATATTCGATTTCTACAAGCCAGAAATCCCAGGCATTATGAAGCTTGTTGGATTGTATCTCATCTTATTACTAGTCACTATCTTCACTGAATTCGGCAAAACGTATTGGCTGCAGTCATCTGCTAACAAAGTCATTCAGAAGCTGCGAACAGATGTCTATGCTCACATTCAACGACTGCCGGTTCATTTCTTTGATAACTTACCTGCAGGTAAAGTAGTCTCTAGAATTACTAATGATACAGAAGCCGTAAAGGATTTATTCGTAGCCGTCCTTGCTAATTTCAGTTCTGGGATCGTCTATATTACAGGGATATATGTTGCACTATTTCTTCTTGATGTACGACTTGGACTTGTATGCCTGTTCGTTGTACCTATATTAATCGTATGGATTATTCTATATCGCAAATTCGCAACGAAATATAATACGATTATACGGTCGCGCCTTAGCGAGATTAATGCCATCATTAATGAATCTATTCAAGGAATGTCTATTATTCGTGTCTTTCGACGTCAGCAACAAACGAAGGATGAATTCGAAGCCTTAAATCAGGATTATATGAAGTATCAGAACAAGATGCTTAACTTAAACTCTTGGACTACACATAACTTGGTTAACGTACTTCGTAGCTTTTCATTCGCTGTACTATTAGCTTATTTCGGATTTGGTTCACTCAATGGTTCAACGGCTGTGTCTCTTGGTGTACTCTATGCCTTTGTCGATGTTCTTGGTCGACTCTTCCAGCCCATCACCGGTATGGTGAACCAACTTGCCGCACTTGATTCTTCCATGGTATCTGCAGGAAGAGTATTTGAATTAATGGATGAACCCGGCGAAGACGTGACCGATGGCCAAATGCCTCGTTATAAGGGAAACGTGGAATTCAAAGATGTGTCTTTCGCGTACAAAAAGGACTATGTGCTGAAAAAAATCTCTTTTGAAGCTAAACAAGGTCAGACGGTTGCGCTAGTGGGACACACGGGTTCAGGTAAGAGCTCCATCATCAATTTATTGTTCCGATTCTATGATCCACAGAAAGGTTCAATCACCATTGATGGTCAAGAAGTGACGGATATCCCTAAGCAGTGGTTACGCCATCACATGGGAATCGTCTTACAGGACCCCTACCTTTTCACAGGTACTGTGGCATCCAACGTCAGTCTTGGTGATGATAAAATAACACGTGAACAAATTGAGAAAGCTTTATGTGATGTAGGTGCAGAACGTATTCTTGCTCACTTGCCCAAAGGTTTTGACGAACCTGTCGTTGAGAAAGGTAGCACATTATCCGCGGGTCAACGTCAACTTATATCGTTTGCTCGCGCACTAGCCTATGATCCAGCAATTCTCATTCTTGATGAGGCCACGGCTAACATTGATACGGAGACAGAAAGTCTTATTCAATCCGCTCTAGAGGTTCTCAAAAAAGGCCGTACGACATTCATTATTGCACACCGTCTCTCCACCATCCGAAGTGCAGACCAAATTCTAGTACTGCATCGCGGGGAGATTGTCGAACGAGGTAGCCATGACGAACTCATGCAGATCGGCGGACGATACTTCCAGTTATATCAACTGCAACAAGGGAATACTCTGGAATCGCCTACAGTATCTGAGCGTGTTGAAGTACTCTCTTCGCAATAAGGTCAACCCATACCTGGTGGAGTCGTATAAATAATATACAGGTAATAACGAATTTCATTTCATGAAAAATAAGAAAGATCCTCATGGCCGATAGTTGGCGTGAGGATCTTTCTGTTACGTTATATTACTAAGATTTATCAGAACGAATAGGAGTAAAGTCCTTTTCCAAACCCAGTGTTCGATACAATTCACGAGAATAACCCTGAAGTTTACGTTCAAGTGCTTGCGCTTGATCTTTAAAACTTGTGAGTTCTCGAATCATACGGGATCTACCGGCTGGACTAAACGTCTCATGAATTCGTTCCTTGAAGTAATCATGGACAATATAATTTCTTAGTTTCCAAACTTCATTTAATTGAATCGTTTCCTGTTCCGAGAACGGAAAATAATGCTTAATTTCCTGTACTAATTGGCCTAATGAACTACTTAATTTACGTTGATAAAGTTCCGTGAAATCTTCTTCTGACGGAATCTTACCCTGTGATAACTTCATTAGCATTAATAAGTTAGCCAGTTGTTGTTCCAAAGCTTGCGAATAATATACAGCCAGGCCAAAATATGCAAATACATCTTTCGAATGATCACTATCGAGCAGCTTTTCTTTTCCCATATTCCGCTCCATTCACACACAACTTGTGCAAGAAGATATGCTTTTTTTACTCTTTATGTTAAAGGAATATGTGGAATCAATCAATATATGATTCTATTAATATTATCTAATCGTTGCTTATTACATACGATTTGGAGTCCGTAGACCTAGGATATTCATGGTTCTTTGTAAGGACTCGCCTGTTAACCGTGTTAAGGTTACACGTGCTTTTCTTAATTGATCTTCCTCACTCAGAATTCTTTCCTGGCTATAGAAATGATTGAAGGCCTGTGCTACATCTAATACATATCTAGCTAATACAGAAGGTTCATTATTCTGAATCCCTCTTCTCAACTGCTCCTCGAAACGGTTAAGAAGCTTAAGAAGGTGCCATCCTGAGTCTCCTAGTGCTTCTGCATACATCCCCTGCTCATTGTCGTTAAGACTACCCTCGTGAATTTGATCTAATGCATTACTCTTCGTTAAAATACTTTGGGTTCTAGTGAATGTATATTGTAAATAGGGTCCTGTCTCCCCATCGAAATTCAGCGCATCTTCCAAAGAAAAGTCTACTTCGTTAACTCGATTATTCTTCAGATCACCAAAAACAATAGCACCTATCCCGATATCTCGTGCCACTTGATCCTTATCTTCTAGATCAGGGTTCTTATCTTCAATAATCTTCAATGCTCTGGCGATAGCTTCGTCCAGCACTTCTTCAAGATAGACGATTTTACCACGACGAGTGGACATCTTCTTCCCCTCAAATTTCATTAATCCAAAGTGAACATGCGTACAATCTTTCACCCACGCCGCACCCATTTTATCTAATACTGCAAATACTTGTTGGAAATGAAGCTTCTGTTCTCCCCCGACCACATATAGAATCTGATCTGCTTTCAAGACTTCATGACGATAGAATGCCGTTGCTAAATCTCTTGTTGGATATATTGTTGTACCGTCTGATTTCATAATTAAACATGGAGGCATCCTGGCGTCCTCTAATCTTACTACACGTGCTCCTTCACTTTCCTCTAATAATCCTTTGTCCTCAAGCGCTTGAACAACTTCACCCATTTTATCGTTATAGAAGCTTTCTCCAAGAACATGATCAAAAGTAACATCCAATCGTTCGTACATTCTATTGAACTCTTCCATACTGACTTCTACGAAATATCTCCAAAGTCGCAGAGCTTCCTCATCCCCTGATTCCAACAGACGGAACCAATTTCTCGCTTCAGGCTCTAAAGTTGCATCGTGTTCAGCCTCATCATGAAAACGCACATACAACCGCAACGACTCCTGGATCGGATTCGCCTTCAAAGCTTCATCGTCACCCCACCGCTTATACGCGGTGATCTGCTTGCCGAATTGCGTCCCCCAATCCCCAAGGTGATTAACACTAATCGATACATAACCCGCTGTTTGATACATTTTGTATAATGCAGCACCAATCATGGTGGATCTTAAGTGGCCAATACCAAAAGGCTTCGCAATATTAGGAGAGGACATATCGATAATGACTCTTTTACCATGACCCATGTTCAATTGATCTACATTGAATTGCTGCAATGCATCCATCATCTTAAGAGCATACTCATTCCGGTCAAAATGTAAATTAACATAAGGCCCAACAGCTACCGCTTTGACACCTTTCATATCAATCAGATTTGCAATGTATACCGCTATCGCCTGTGGGGATTGTCTGTACTCTTTAGCCAACATGTAACATGGAAAAGCCATATCACCCATGGCAGATGAGGGAGGCTGTTCAAATAAAGCTTCTATTTCTTTTGCCGATAGATTGACATGTGGCTGGATTGCTTCTAAAGCCCATTCTTTTAACATCATTAATCATCCTCCAGATTTAATACTTTTTAAATATCAAAAAAGCCCTCATCTCTATAATAATAAGAGACGAGAGCTATAATTCCCGTGGTACCACTCTAGTTGAACACTCGTGTATGAGGATATCATTCTCCCCATTGAGTTGTTCCGCTTGATGATCTCTAACGTTGATCAACCGGATTATTCTACTGATCAGATCTATTGGAATGATCTATACGACGTTGGAATAACCATCTCTCGGGTGCGCTTCATGAGGCTCCTACATACCGGCTTCCACCACTTCCGGCTCGCTAAGTATAGGTTTACGCTCATTACTCTCCCGTTCAAAGACGTTCAATTTATAACATTATACATGTGTATGCCGTAGCAATACAATAGTGATACTAAATATTCTTTTGGAACAACAAAATGAGAGTATTATCCTCTCTTTTCTAAATCGATCAAGGCATTCTTAAGCTCCGTTTGGGAGAAATGCTCCCCAATAAATACAACGACATCCGGAACATCTCCCTGTGGGGTGATTTTTAAGAAATCAGATTCTCTAAAGGCATACTGAAATAAGAATCGTCCCGAAGTATCACTAAATGTCATAATGCCTTTGGCACGATACACTTCACGAGGTAATTGAGCAATCAGACTCTCAAAGGCTTGGCTGTCAATGGGTCCATCAAAATAATGCGTATACACCATCACATGTTCGTGAGAATCATGCATATGCTCATGTTCATCATGAGTATGATCGTGGTTATGAACATGATCTTGTTCATGATGTTCATGATTACAATTTTCGTGATGTTCCTTATTAGGGTTATCTTCACATGTACTCTTGTTCTTCCATTGCTCTGGACGAGCAACTTGTCCAAATAAAGGTACCCAATCAACATCACAGCGAACAGCTGGGATAATCGGTGCGAATTCATTCCATCGTGAGATAACGTTATGTAACTCCTCCTGCTGAATTTCATTTACCCGGTCAATTTTATTAAGAATAAGATAAGATGCACACCGAATCTGTTCCTGCATCAGACGATACGTTTTTCCCTTTTGATCCTCATAAAGTGATAATAGATGGCACGCATCCACGACAGTAATAACACTTTTAAGATCAATTTTCATATATAAAGCTGCTTCCGACACGCCGTCTAGTATTTCCATAGGATTAGCAATCCCAGTCGCTTCAATAACAATGACATCTGGTGACTCTTTCTTGATCAGATTGGAAATCTCTAGACTAAGATCACCTCGAATCGTACAACAGATACATCCACCAAGCATTTCGGTCATGGGAACGGTCTCTTCAATGAGTGCACCCTCTAAGTTCACATCGCCAATCTCATTCATAATAACGGCTGGTCGAAGTCCTTGTTCCTGCCAGTAAGACACCATTCGTTGTAACAATGTCGTTTTCCCGCTTCCTAGGAAACCTGACAATATATATATAGGTGTAACATGATTCATATTCATTAAACTTCTCCTCCACATGCATCTGTCTTTGTTAGCCGAGTTTACTGTATAGAAAAAAGTAAAGACAACTCATAACTATAGTTCATTCTAACGATGTTATACCCCGCATACAAGTGGCACATCATTCTCCGAATAATGACGTTCTGTCTATAACCTAAAGATATGGACTAGCATATTGCAGAGTTATCGGGGAAGATTTATGCTTATATATAGAAATAGATGCAAAATAGATGAATACCTAAGGAGAGGAATAACGAATGAATTCAGTAGAACAACATCGTAGTGAAGCACCTGACACCGTATCTTGCATGGTTATTACTGTATCAGATACACGGAATGAAGAAACAGATACAAGTGGGCAATTGATGATGTCCCTTTTACAAGAGGCGGGTTATTCTATCACTAAATATGTTATTGTCAAAGATGATTACGACGGCGTAAGAGAATTAATCTATGAAGCTGCCTCTAATGAAAGTATAGAAGCTGTCTTGTTAACAGGAGGAACGGGTATTTCCCATCGAGATACAACTTTTGAAGCTGTGTCTTCCATATTGGATCGTGTATTACCTGGATTCGGAGAAATTTTTCGCTTCTTGAGCTTCAGTGAGGATATTGGTTCCGCCGCAATATTGAGTAGAGCCATTGCTGGAACGGTAGGGAATACAGCTGTGTTCTCCATGCCAGGATCTAAAGGAGCCGTCAAGTTAGCTATGGAGCGCATTATCATACCAGAACTACGTCATGTCATCAGAGAACTTCATAAATAATCATTAGAAAAAGAGACAAACACCCTTCGATGAACTGTGACCCGTAAGATGGAAACTTTGAAAAAAGTGACCCTCTTGCGGGTCATTTGTGTTTTAATCGAACTAATGGATAAAAAAGCGGGGGAAAAGCTATGGAGGCACTTCAAAGATATTCAACGAAAATGAGATCAGACAGCTAGAGATGAATCCAAATGTGGAGAATGTGACGGAGAAGAGTATTACGTATTCGTCTACATTTAAGCTAGCTGCGCTTAAAGCCTACAAGGAAGGTCAAACCCCAATGGAAGTTTTTCTTGAAGCGGGATTTGACTTGGATGTTATCGGCCGCAATAAGCCCAAGCATTGTCTAAGTCGTTGGCGTAATTCGTACAATACCCATGGAGAAGCCGGATTTTTTTGGCCATATGAAGGATGATTTGGAGTACAAGTCATGTATGACCCTCATTGAGTTGCGAACAAGGGTTGGTGATTATATCGCCTACTATAACTCCGAACGATATCAATGGGCATTAAAAAAAATGACTCCCGATGAATTTAGGAGTCACCTATTAACTGCCTCTTAAAGGTCTTCTTTTTCAAACTTTCCACAAATACGGTCTGGTCACAGTTCACGATTGGGCACTTGTCTCTATTTATTTCTCGTTACGAACTTCATTTGGCAATACTAGCGAGACTTTTCCATCACTTGATTCAATTACACCTTTAAGATCAATTTTGCCACTTTCTTCTGACAAGCTGTCTCCCTGTCCTCCAGTTACATAATAGAGAAACTCTTTATCTATCTTGGGAGTGTTTCCCTTCTGTGCCGTAAACTTTTTATCTATAAATTGCTGAAGTGGATCCCCCTTTTGCAAATGAGCTTGCCAGGTCACAATAGGGAAATCTTCCTTGAACTCATATAGCGACACCGTATCTCCTTGTATAACATAACATCGAAGCGCCTCTCCCTCAGGGAATATAAAGGTACTGCTCTGATTTTCTTCATCATCATTCGTAACCACTAATGGCTTGTTCATATAATGAACATTAGATGTCCCCATTAATTTTTTAGCTAAAGTACGCGCTTCCTTTAAAGATCCTTCATACAGAGTCGAACGTTCTTTGGTACTTAATGGGGATTTAATAAACACGGATATACCGTCCCAATCGACGTTATAACCATATTGCTGAGATAGAAATCGTAATGGTACATATATCCGATTGTTTTCTTTTTTCACAGAAACATCTAATGTAATTACATCTGATTCATCCGCTTTTCCATCCCTAGTCGCTGTCTTCTTACCTAGCGTGAGAATGACACTTTCAGACCATTTACGGATCGTTACCGTGTTATTCTTCTGCTCCCACGTTACCTTAGCACCTAATGATTCTGCTATAACACGAATAGGAACAAGAACTCGTCCTTGTTCAAGGATAGGCGCGACCGTACTTTGTACCTCTTTATCTTTTATAAATATGGATATGGGTTTCGCAGCATTTGCTATAGAACCCATACTAAGCATGCTAAGAATGACCAATGTAGATACAATCTTCTTCATGTAATACTCCCTCGCTCTCTTCCTATATAAACGTTTATTACACCTCCAAGGTTCCACTTAATCAAAAAAAAAAAAAAAGAAAGAGTATACCACTGTCACCAGTAGATACTCCGTTACAAATCCTTCCATTACTCTGTCTATTTCCTATGATTCTAGCAATGTCCTGCCCATCCTAACCCAGTTTCACTACGGTTCGACCAACGGCTCCACCCTGTAAAATGGACTCTAAAACGTTTGGCAATTCACCTAAGGAAATCTCTCTTACAGCTTGCTCTAACATGTTAACAGGTTTCCATTCTTCTCCCAATTTACGCCACATCGCCTGTCTCCGTTCCATCGGACAATAGACGGAATCAATACCCAACAATTGTATGCCCCGAAGTATAAATGGATACACCGTACTATCGAAGTTCCCGCCTCCCGTTAATCCAGATAGAGCTACACCTCCACCATACTGAACACTTTTTAACAGGCTGTTTAAATTAGGTCCACCAACAGGATCAATAATAGCTGCCCAACGTTCTTTTGATAGCACACCTTTCGGAGGGGCAATAATATCTTCGCGACTAATCACGGAGGTGGCACCTAGATGATGTAACCAATCTTTTTGTAGCTCACTTTTCCCAGTACTTGCGACAACCTCATATCCAAGCTGAGCTAAAATAGTAATGGCTACACTACCAACTCCTCCTGTTGCCCCTGTCACTAATACAGGTCCACGTTCTGGTGTTAGTCCATTCAGAATAAGGCTATCCACGGATAATGCTGCTGTAAATCCTGCCGTGCCTATACTCATTGCTTCTTTGAAGGTGAGTCCAGTAGGAAGCGACACCAGCCATTCCCCACTTAGCCTCACATAGCGACTATATCCACCGAAATGGGACACACCTAATCCATATCCCGTACATAAGACGGTATCTCCTACTTTAAAGCGTGGATGACTAGATTCCACGACCGTTCCTGCTAAATCTATGCCTGGGACAAAAGGGTATGAATTCACGATTCTCCCTTCAGGTGAATTCGCTAACCCATCTTTGTAATTTACGCCAGAATAATAGACCTCGACGATAACGTCCCCTTCTGGCAATTGATCTATATCTAAACTCTCCACACCACTACGAAACCCTTGTTCATCTTTATGAATGACAAATGCCTTAAACTTTTTCATTTTAGTGCTCCTTTCCTTTCTTAACCAGATTTTTAACCAGATTAAATACTAATCACATAACTGATTTCCACATTATACTTATCCATGATGAGAAAAAGAAGGCCTATTCCTTCTAGTGAGGAGAGAGGCCTTCTTTTATTAAAATATACTTACAAATATGGACTCTCATGTTTCGCCTTCAACACATGCCACCGGCGATTGATTTCGTTCTGGAAACTGTCATATGCCTCTTGGTTTTCTGGTTTGAGAAGATGTCGTGTTTTTCCCATCCATTTCAACCATTCACGAAGCTCGACTTTCTTATTTTTATCCTCAGGATTATAGGTGATAGTTGTGCATCCATGTTCCACTTCATACAGTGGGAAGAAACAACAATCTACTGCTTCATTCACGATCTGAGTTCCCTCATTATCATTGGACAGCCAATTCAATGGACATGCGATCAATATTTTGCCATACACTAATCCTTCATTCTGAGCATAATATTGGGCTTTTGCGGCTTTCTTCACCAAATCTTGAGGAAATGCTTCTGAACCCGTAAATACATAAGGTATATTAGTAGCAGCCATAATCTGAGCTGTATCTTTATGATGGGTTGTCTTGCCTTGTTGTGCCTTCCCTATGTTCGAGGTCGAAGTACGATTTCCTATAGGCGTTGAATAGGACTGCTGTGCTCCGGTGTTCATATATCCTTCATTATCATATTCAATGATGATCATCTTATGATTTCGAAGAGCTGCCCCGATGGCAGGACCCATCCCAATATCCATTCCTCCATCACCGGTTACCATGACAAATGTAAAGTCATCCTGTAACCCTAAATGATCCAATTCGCCCCGACGCTTCCGCTCCCAGAACATTTCTACAACACCTGATAGTGTCGCTGCACCATTCTGGAACAGATTATGGATAAAGGTAGATTTATGCGACGAATACGGGTAACCCGTAGTCACGACCATTGCACAACCTGTATGATACAGGGCAATAATATCCCCTTCAATTCCTTTGAAGAAGGTCTCTAATCCCGAGAATATTCCACAGCCAGGGCAAGCACCATGTCCAGGAGATATTCGCTTCGGTTTCTTCGTTAACGATCGCATAGGAGGGATACGAACACTTAACTTCCCTGTGACTTCATCCTTCTTAACTGTAATTAAACCTGTCTTTAAATCTTCAAACTTCATAGGCTTAAGTAGCCGCTTAGGAGCCTTATCTGCTTCTCCTACCGTATGACCATAATAATCGAAGGGAACTTCTACTGTACCTTTTGCGGCCGCATCGATCGCGAGATTGAATAATTGATGACCATCTTCAGCGTAGAACTCCTTCCCTCCGAGACCGTAAATACGGCTGATCACTTGGGTAGTAGTATTGCCATATGTGAACAGTGCAGCTTTAATCTCATTAACCATATTTCCACCATGCGCCCCATAAGAGTCGGCACGATCTCCAACGGTTATAGCTTTAACATGTTGAAGCGCATCTGCTATTTGTTTCTGTGGAAAAGGCCGGATCATATTGGGTGCGATTGAACCCGCTTTAATTCCTTGACTACGAAGCTGATCGACCACATCTTTGATGATCTCAGAAGCTGAATTCATGAGGAAGACAGCAACCTCAGCGTCCTCCATACAATACATGTCTAACATTTCATAATGTCTGCCTGTGAGTTGTTTATATTCGCTAGAAATGACCTCAAACACATCTCCTGCATTGTACATCGCTTGTGACTGTTGGTATTTATTATTAATATAATCCGGTTCATTCATATAAGGACCGACTGTGATCGGGTTGTCTCTATCTAACGTATTTGGGAAGCCCTCAGGAGGCTTTTCACCAACGAACTTAAGAACATCCTCGCGATGGGCAAAAGCTTGAACACGGCGCTTCTGATGCGATGTGAAGTAGCCATCGGAAGCCACCATCACGGGCAGTCGCACATCAGGATGCTCAGCTAACTTCAACGCAATTAAGTTCATATCATAAACAGATTGAGGATCGCGACACATCAAGATCGGCCAGCCTGTGTTTAAAGCGAAATATAAATCAGAATGATCTCCATGAATGTTAAGAGGTCCTGAAACAGAACGACATACTAGATTCATTACCATTGGGAAACGTGTTCCTGACTGTACTGGCATCTGTTCTAACATAAACATATATCCATTAGCACTAGTCGCATTAAATACACGTCCACCCGCTGTAGATGCGCCATAACAGATTCCCGCCGAACTATGTTCTCCATCCGAGGGAATCAATTTAATATCATGTTGTCCACTTGCCTTCATTAAATCCAAATACTGTGCCACCTCGGTTGAGGGGGAGATTGGAAAGTAACCCATTACATGATAATTAATCTGATATGCAGCATAAGCAGCCATTTCATTCCCTGATTCATATACCGTTAACTGCTCCACTTCAGATAAAGCTAGTTCTTTTTCATAATTAACAGCCATTAGAGTATCCCACCTTTCACCATTGTTCTAAACGTAATCAAAAACTTGCTTAACGGTCTGTGCATCTGCTGCTCCATCTTCTTCAAGCACTTTAGAAAGCGCATCTGTTGGACATGCTTCAATACATTTCAGACACCCTTTGCAATACTGGAAGTCAATCCCTTTTAGGAACATTTGTGGTCTTCCCTTTTTATCAGGCTGCTCTTCCCATACAAAGCATAAGTCTGGGCATACTGTGTCACATTGAGCACAATGAATACAATCATCTACTTCAAAATGAGGCATCATCCCAGAACGTGAAATACTGAGATTCTTTAAAAAGCTATTCCCAGGATTCGTTATCACTCCTCCGATGGACTGTGTCTCATATCCAAGCACAGGTGTATCTGCACGTACAAATTCAGGCATTGTTAATCCATCTTGTAAAGGGAACTCCTGAATCGCAACTTCGTTGTACCCACGATCAAATGTGTTCAATGCTGAAGCAACACTTTGCGGATACTTACTTTCAAGTGATTTGCGGATAACGTCCTTCATGGTATCTGGGTCTAGAAAAGGACACAATCGGAACATTGCGCCTAACATAGCCATATTAACGCGATTCTTCTCAGTTAAAGCAATCCCTGTTGCATCAATGACAGCAATTGTTCCTCCGAGCATATTTAGCGTACTCTTTAATTGTTCAGGTGACTTCTGCGAGTTAATTAAGACTATACTATCTGCATAAATTCCACTGACTACATTGACGGTCTTAGCTAAAGCTTCATGAAAAATACAGACCACATGAGGACGCTCTACAGGAGATGTATCCCGAATGGGTGTATTTAAATCACAAAATCGGATGTGTGCTTTAACAGGAGAGCCCTTCTTCTCAGAACCATATGAGGAGAAACTAACCCCGTTCAGTCCTGCTCCTTCAACACCCGCTTCAGCTAGCATTTTGCCAGCAAGATTTGCCCCAAGACCTCCAATTGATTCTAACCGAATTTCAAAGAAACCCAGCTCATTCACTTTTGGTAGATTTACCACCGACATAACCCCTCTCAGGATATTTTCTGTAAAATGTAGATGCTTTCATTTAACGAAATATCACAAATTTTAGATATGATAAAAATCATATTCAGTCGATACGGAGCCTGTCTATGCACCTTTAATCCCTTGTCGAACAAGAATGTAATTTGACAACTCCTGCGCTTTCCCGAGAAATAATTCTCTACGAATACATAACATTTCATGATCTATATCCATACAAGCATAAACGGCTTCGCCGTCCTTTAGCGGCAATGAAACGTTTAGCGTTGAAATATAATCCTATGTATAAGCAGAAATACTTATAAATTCTTATATTTTCAAAAAAAAAGATGGAGCGTCCTTTTTGCAAAGGACGCTCCATCGGTTCATATACCAGAAGCAACATCATCATTCACTATTTCTCATACCTAAAAGCACGTTAAAGATCCCTTGGGATCTTTAACGTGCTTTTAGGTTATAGCTTATACATCCTCATCTTCCATGTATTCAGCCATCATGTTTTTCTTTAACTCCCATACCTTCTCGCTAATATTCGTACGATATATTTCTGGATTTAGCTTTCGCAGATATTGCGGCCAGAATAGATTTAGCTGTTCTTTATGGAATTTACGAATCGCATCCAGTGTCGGTAATTCATATACTTTATTGCCATCCACAAAGATAGGCTCAAGCATAGGAATCGCATCATAATTACGAATCGTCTTTTGTAAATAGGAATGTTGCGGGTTGAACAATTTAATAGGTGCACCTTCACGTATTTGAACCTCTTCAGGATGACAAATATAATCTGCCAACGCTTTACCACTGGTTCGATCAATAATCCGATAAACATCTTTCTTACCAGGTGTAGATACCTTCTCAGGATTAGCAGAAATTTTGATGGTTGGTTTCATCACATGATCTACTTCTCGCTCAACAAGCTTATATACACCACCTAGAGAAGGTTGGTCAGCCGCTGTAATTAGTTGTGTTCCAACTCCCCATGTATCAATCCGGGCACCCTGACTCTTTAAATCGAGAATGGTATTCTCATCTAAATCGTTCGATGCGACGATCTTAACGTTAGGTAGACCTGCTTCATCTAACATTTTACGAGCCTCAATAGAGAGATAAGCTAAGTCACCACTGTCTAAGCGAATCGCAGATAATTCCTTCCCAATCGATGATAAGTACTTAGCTGTCTCAATGGCATGTGGTACACCACTATTCAGCGTATCGTACGTATCCACTAATAATGACACTTGATTCGGAAGTACCTTCGCATAAGCATCGAAAGATTCTTGTTCACTGTTAAAACTCTGTACCCATGAATGCGCATGTGTACCTTTCGTTGGAATCCCAAATTTCTTACCTGCTAGCATATTAGATGTTGCATGGAATCCCGCAATATAAGCTGCACGAGCTCCCCAGACTGCAGCATCCGCCTCTTGTGCACGACGTGTCCCAAATTCTAGTAACATGTCCTGTCCTGCAACCTGCTTAATCCTTGATGCTTTGGTGGCAATCAGCGTCTGGAAGTTCATAAAATTAAGGAGTGCCGTCTCCACTAACTGTGTTTCCATCAGCCTACCTTCCACTCGGATTAGAGGTTCGTTTGGAAATACTAAAGCCCCTTCTTGCATGGAATAAATAGTTCCCTGAAAACGGAATTGACGCAATTCATCCAAAAAGGCAGGATCATAATTTTCTTCTTGTTCCGCGAGATATTGTATATCTTCCTCTGTAAATTGAAGATTAGATATATAATTAATAATTCGCTCCAACCCTGCAAACACGGCATAACCATTACCGAAAGGAAGTTTTCGGAAATAGGCTTCAAATACTGCCTTACGGTCATGCGTGCCTAAATGCCAGTGCGCATACATCATATTTATCTGATATTTATCAGTATGTAACGCAAGATCTTCTGTTTGCACGACGTTCTCCCCCTTGTTATTCTGCGGTTCCTTGTTGTATACATGAAAAGGAGTAGATGTTTATGAACCTCTAATCACATGAGCGCCTAGACTATTTGTGAAGTGTTGTAGAGCCCATTCATGTCCACCAGGATTAAAGCTAGCCACAGCGTCCTCAAACACCGTAATGCTATATCCCTTATTGTACGCATCAACAGCCGTATGGAGCACGCAGATATCTGTACACACTCCGATTAGATGAACCTCAGTAATTCCACGTTCCTTGAGTAAGATGTCTAGATTTGTCCCACAAAAAGCACTGTATCTCGTCTTATCCATCCAATAGATAGACTCTTGATTTCGCTGATAGACATCAGCTAAATCACCATACAATTCTCTACCTTGTGTACCTCGGATATTATGGGGCGGGAATAAAGCAGTCTCCGGATGATAAGGATCATTCTCCTCATGAAGATCGACGGCCATAATAACGAAATCACCTTGATCTACATACTTCTGTGTGATGATCGCAATAGTCTCTTGAATGTCTATGCCGGGCTGTCCCACGGGAAGACTACCTTCCACGAAATCATAGGTAAAATCAATGACGATTAGTGCTTTCATCATCCCACTCCTCATTAATTAATTCATTGTTAAGTAAAGATTGTTAAATCAAGTATAGATCGATAATAAAGGAACATCATCTGTAAACATATACATTTGTGCAGAGCGTTGAGAATATTGATTGGAGCTAACCTTCTTGCCTGTCTCATCCTTCACTTCTTCAAGAATACCTTGTCTACTCCGTGTAGAAGTGATTTTGCGAATGAAATTTGGCTCTTTAAATTCCGGCACAACCGTCTGAATAACTTGGTATAGCTCACTCAGTGTGAAATGCTTCGGTAAAAATTGCTTAGCTATCGTCGTCTGCAACATCTTCTGTTGAATTCTTACATAAGCATCCCGGATAATCTCACGATGATCGAAAGCAAGCTCTAATTGATCGAGGGCTTCATGAATGCCGAACAGTCCTACTTCTCCTGCATCATCCGCAGCTTGGCGTTGTTCCAACATCCATTCTTCTACGAGTGCAAAGAAAGCATTACTAATAATCCAACCCCGTGGGTCTCGACCCGGTTGACTGTAGACACCTAAATATTCTAGATGACCACCGTCTACGCCCGTTTCTTCTTTCAATTCTCGCTTAGCAGCGTCATAGATGGATTCACTTTCTTGGCAGAATCCCCCAGGCAATGCCCACATACCTGCATATGGCCAAGACTTACGACGGATCAGCATGACCTTAAGTTCACGAATAGGTAACGTCTTCGTAACAGTCTTGCGTTCTCGTTTCGTCAGGGTAAACATAACAATGTCTGCAGGAACACCATCCGGCGTACGATATTTCTTTGCATTATAAGTTTCGGGTTGATTCTCTTCTTCATTCATCTCGTATCACCACATAACATTCTATTTGATATTATCATTATGATCTATTAAATATATTTGTCAAGCCTTATCCAATATTCTTCCATACCTATTTGATATTTAATACACGGAAACTTCCTGTCGATATACATCCTAACGTACCTTCACTGTCATGAATACGTGCTTCTGTCGTTAAACTACGTCCCGCTTCATGAATTACGATAGCAGTTACCGTAAGCCGCCCTTGTTTCATTGGTGATACAAAGTGTACATTCATATTTGTTGTTACACATGCATCCACATTTTTAGCCGCTGTAGCTACCATCCCCATCGCCTGATCCATAAGTGAAGTTAGAACCCCACCATGAACAATACCTAACGAATTTGTGTGATGTTTCTCAGCATTTAACGCAATCTTCACTTCTTGTCCATTGCCTGAAATAAATTCACATCCGAGAAATCCCCAAAACGTATCCTGACCTTTGGAGATCATGCTGTCTAAGCCTTCCATATTATGCTCCCCCTATATGTCTGTGTTTAGTTATTTTTACTTATACATCAACAAAAAGGCGCGGATATATATCCGCAACCTTGTTCATTCTTAGCCGCAACTAGATGGAGGAGAATCTGTCCCCACTTCGACATTTACTTTTTCAGACACAGTATCGTGGATAACTGATATGACTAGCTGCAATAAATAGTTAATATCACTCTGACTCTGCTGAAATTCTACTACTACAGGTATACCATCAATCTCATCTTGTAAGACTGCAATCTCAGCCTCGATCTTGGCAACCATGTCTTTATTTCCAAAAGATTCAAAAGCTACGATCTCCTTTTGCTTCTTCTTAATGACACTAATTAGATCTTGTACACGCTCATGGTTCTGAATCTTTGCTTCCGCTTGCTGAAATTGCTGTACTTCTTCACTACTAGATATTAAGTTCGCTAACTCTTTTGCTTTAGCCATAACGTCTTCTTGAATAACTAAGTTCCGTGTATCATATGACATCATCCCATATTTATTCAATTGACCTTGCTCTTGCGCCACAGTGATCACTCCTTATCTATGAATTTACAATAATTGATTCCGTTACAATCTTCCCCTTAATATACCATGTCTTAACTTCACTTATCTCAACATTCACAAGTGACCCGATCAGTTCTTTGCCACCTTCAAAATGAACTAGTCTGTTGCTACGAGTTCTACCCGCTAACACAGTCTCATTGTTCTTACTCTCACCTTCTACGAGCACTTCCACGATTCTCCCTTGCATCTTCTCATTGTTCAACCGACTGTTCAATTCAATCGCTCTATTGAGACGCTGCAATCGCTCTTTCTTCACTTCCATCGGAACATTGTCTTCCATAATTGCTGCAGGAGTTCCCTCGCGTGGAGAGTATATAAAAGTAAATGCTGAATCGTATCCAATTTCATTAACTAGTGTCATCGTCTCTTCGAACTGTTCATCCGTTTCCCCTGGGAACCCAACGATAATATCGGTCGTTAATCCTACATTGGGAATAGCTTCTTTAATCTTATTAGCTAATTCCATGTAACGATCTCGCGAATATTTACGACTCATTCTCTTCAGAACTTCCGTACTTCCCGATTGAACAGGCAGATGAATATGTTCTACCAGATTACCACCCTTAGCTAGTACACTAACCAACTGATCATCGAAATCTCTTGGATGCGACGTTGTGAATCTAACACGCGGAATATCAATAAGTCTCATATCGTCCATTAAGTCCGCGAAACTGTATGTGATATCTGTGAAATCCTTACCGTATGCATTCACATTTTGTCCAAGTAACGTAACTTCTTTGAAGCCTTGACGTGCAAGATCTCTCACTTCTGCAATAACATCTTCAGGTCGGCGACTACGTTCTTTACCGCGAGTAAACGGAACGATGCAATACGTACAGAACTTATCGCAACCGTACATAATGTTAACCCATGCTCTCATACCTTCGCGCTTCTTCGGAAGGTTCTCAATAATGTCGCCTTCTTTGGACCATACATCAACAACTAGCTCTTTACTGAATAGTGCTTCCTTAATCAAGTAAGGCAATCTGTGAATGTTATGTGTACCGAAGATCATGTCGACGAAACCATGCTTTTGCAAAATCCGATTAACCACATTCTCTTCTTGAGCCATACATCCACACACGCCAAGTAAGAGATCAGGTTTCACAGTCTTCAAATGCATCAGGTGCCCTAGTTCCCCGAACACTTTATCCTCCGCATTCTCTCGAATAGCACAGGTATTAAGTAGAATAATGTCAGCCACTTTACGATCCTCTGTGCTACGATATCCCATATGCTCTAGAAGACCTTTAATCGTCTCTGTATCGTGTTCATTCATTTGGCAACCAAATGTATAGACAATATAATGTTTGCCTTCTCCTATGCCCTTGAGCTCGTCTGGAACGGCATTACCATACAACACCTGAACATCTTCTTTGCCCCGTTGTTTTTCCTGCCTATGGTTAGGTTCCGACTTAATATTAATCTCACGGCCCTTAATCCGAATTCTCTTTCCAAACTCATCTTCCGATAGAACCTTAGCATCAGAGAAATCAAAATATGTAGAGTAATCTTTGACCTTCACCTTTTCGGATTTTAAGTCCGATGGTTCTTGGCTCCCTTTTTTCATAGGTTATCACTTCCTTCTATAATAAATACCATAGCAATTTTCTTTAGGCTCAATATGAAATTATAACATAACTGTTACGAGTATATCCATCTTACGTATGGGAGAAATCTAAATCTGAGAGCAACTTCCATTTCATTATTTTTCACTTATTCCATAGCTTTAGGTTGTAATGGTTTATATTCAACAGGTTCTCTTAGAACCTCCGCACACCTTTGATGACACTCCCGGAACGCCTTAGACTTACATCCCTGACAATACGATATATCCAAATGGGTTAAAGCATAACTAATCGCCTCGCCTGTCTGTTCAAAAAAGTGTTCAGGTCTGATGAATTCCTCTAAATGAGTTCTTTGTAGGATCTGATGAGGCTGATCCTGTATCTCGGAGATCAACACTTGACCTCCATGTGTCGCAATCTGTTTTAATATATTCGCAAAGTTCGATTCTCCTGTAGAATCCAGGTAAGGTACATTCTCCATTCTCAATATGAGCAACCTAGGCATGTGATCCATTTCGCTCATTAATGATTCTTCGAATTGATTCGCCGCACCGAAGAATAAGGCACCTTCAACCGTATAAATACTAATATAGGGACAATTATGATTTTCATTTACGATGTGCGATGCTACCTTATCATTTTTAGCTGAGTGATCTGGTAAGACCTTAGATACGCTCAGAAGCTCGCTCATATGTTTAATAAAGATGATAGCAGATAATAACAAGCCCACCTCAACAGCCGTCGTTAGGTCTGTGAATACCGTCAGAATGAATGTCGTGGATAGGACCCATGCTTCTGCGGATCTCGTTTTAATAATATGAATAAACGCTTTACGTTCACTCATATTCCAAGCTACAACCATTAAAATAGGTGCCATACTTGCTAATGGAATTCTGGAGGCATAGGGTGCGAAGAGAATGAGAACTAACAAGACCACGACTCCATGGATAATTCCAGAAAAGGGAGATACCGCTCCATTCTTAATATTCGTCGCTGTTCTGGCTATAGCGCCCGTTGCGGGAATCCCACCGAACAAGGGTGTAATCATATTCGCTATCCCTTGCCCCATAAGTTCTCTGTTACTGTTATGTTTCGTATTACCCATCCCATCCGCTACCACGGCTGATAATAACGATTCAATTCCACCTAACATCGCAATGATGAATGCGGGCTTGATTAGTTTTTGAATGTTATCCATTCCAAGATCCGGCAGGTGTGCGCTAGGTAAGCTACTCGAAATCGCTCCATACGTTGAGCCAATCGTTGCAATCTTATCTGGGAATAAGGTAGCTGCTACCAGCGTCGAGACTAACAATCCCACAAGCGAACCAGGGACTTTGGAGAATAATTTAGGTGTTATAATGATGGCTATCAAACAAATTGCAGCGACTAACAAGCTATACCCATTAGTTGTTGCAATATGCATACCCAACTCTTTCATATTCGACAGGAAGTATTCGTGTTTTTCAAGATTTTGTAACCCTAAGAAATTCGCTATTTGACCTGTAAAAATAGTCACTGCTATCCCCGTAGTAAATCCAATCGTAACGGGATGTGGTATAAATTTTATAACTCCACCCAGCTTAAATAAACCCATTAAAAACAACAATATCCCTGCCATAAAACCAGCAATTAATAAATTCTCATATCCATATTGCATCACAATCGCAAAGATGATGGGAATAAAAGCTCCCGTAGGACCCCCAATCTGAAATTTAGATCCCCCTAACAAGGAAATGAGTATTCCTGCGATGATCGTAGTATATAATCCATATTCAGGCTTAACACCTGATGCAATTGCAAAAGCCATCCCTAGTGGAATGGCAACGATACCCACAATAAGACCTGATATGATGTCTTTTTGCAAGGATCTCCTATTGTAGCCTAAATATCTGCCTGTAAAAGAGAATTTCATAACTAACCCCTCAATCAATATATCTGATTATTTGAATATATATAAAATCATATATCCTAAAGTGATTAGTGTCAATGAAATATACCATTGATAACACGTCCATCTATCCAGAAAAAAAGAAGCAAATCGGGAACGGAATTATTCGTTCGAAATGCTTCTCTTTATTTGGAGTTATTGATTTTTTATGTTTTCTAAGATCGAGATCGTATTTACAAGATGATTATCAAATATTTGTTTAGCGACAACAAGCAAATCCTTAATCAATGGATCTGTCAAAGAATAGATGACTGATGTTCCATCTTTTATCCCATACACCACGTTTTTACTTCTTAATACAGATAGTTGTTGAGAAACTGCAGAGCCCTCGCTACCTAATATTGTCTGTAATTCATTTACGTTCTTATCACCCTCAACCAAAGCTTCGAGGATTCTTATACGTAGGGGATGCGCTAAGGCCTTGAAAAAGTCCGATTTGAAATGTTGTATTTCTTGATACATAACCTTCTCTCCCTATATGTTCAACAATTTGAATATATAGATATTCTAACATATTCAGAAAGTAATGAACAAAATTTCAACGATGATCCTCCCCAATCCACCTGACTAGAGTGATTCCTTAATTATTTATACGAAAATAGGCATCAATCGCACAAATAGATTGTGTGAATGATGCCTTAATAATTATTGAATATCGATTAATCAATAATTTCAGCTGTATCTCCAGTTTTGGCACCAGATGCGTTAGCTTCATCTGTATCGATATGCATATCTAATGCAAACGAATCAGAAACACGAGCTACTACATTCTCAAGAACCAATCCACGTTCTCCACCAAGACGAACTTTCAACATTTGTTTATCTTGAATACCCCAAGCTTGTGCGTCTGAAGTATGGAAGTGGATATGACGTGCCGCCACGATAACACCTTCTTCAATCGTAACTTCTCCAGCTGGACCTTTAATGGTAACTCCTGGAGTTCCATCAATATTTCCGGATTCGCGAACAGGTGCTTTAACACCAATTGCAAAGGAATCTGTGCGTGAAATTTCTAACTGTGATGCTGGACGAGCTGGTCCCAAAATTCTAACTTTATCAAATTGACCTTTAGTCCCAATTACAGCAACAGTTTCATTTGCTGCAAATTGTCCTGGTTGTGACAATGGCTTAAATTCTGTTAATTGATACCCTTGTCCAAATAATGCTTCTACATGCTCTTGCGTAAGGTGAATATGTCTTGCCGACACACCTACAGGTACAGATTTACTCATGAAAATTTCACTCCTTAGTTTTTCTCTAGTTTTCTCTACAAGCTGACATCAACATCCATTATACATCCTTTTTGCTCAAAATAAAAAGGTATCCCTTTATATTAGGGTTACCTAATTCCGAATTTCTTCAGTTCTGTTACATGTTTTGTCATATTGTTTACTAACAAATCTAATTTATCCATCCTTATTTTGTAATTACCTTTCTACTGGGTAGATAAGCTTCCAGATAAGATAATGCATTCTGTGACAACCATAAGTTCACTTGCTCTTCCGAATAATACTGAAGTAATAGTTCTGCGAATTGGATATACTTACCAGGGTGCTCCAACTCTTCAATCCATGACTCAATCCCATCAAAATCTGAACCAAACATCAGATGTTTCTCTGCACCAAGCTCACACATATGTTCAATGTGCGGGATAAGGTCATGTGGAGTTATAACATTAGAGCCACTCTTCACGAACCAAGGAACAAAGGTTAAACCAATTCTACCATCCATCGCTACAATCGCTCGGATCTGTTCATTACTCAAATTCCGTGCATTTGAGCATACCTCATAAGCATTTGAATGTGATGCAATAAAGGGTCTCTTCGTCATCTCCACTAGTTCCCAGAACCCTGTCTCGGACAGATGGGATACATCTAACAGCAGCCCTATATCATTACACAATTCAACAAGCTGTCTCCCCTTCTTAGTGAACCCACCTTTTCTTGGTTCGAGCACACCATCAGCTGCCCAATTTGCATAATTCCATGTCAATCCAAGAAATCGTACACCGAGCTCATACACTGTCTTCACATAAAATAGGTTACCCTCAAGCCCATCTGCACCCTCAATCGATAACATTCCCCAAGGCTTCCCGTGTGTTATCTGACTCACTTCATCTTTCCAACGAAGCCATTCAACACCTTCCCCTGATGGGATCACTCGATTTCGAAAGACATCAATGCCATTCAATATGTATTCAAATCGTGGTTGTCCCCACTTTTCTAATAAGTAAATAGCGAAACATTGAAGTGAAACGGCTCCATGTTGCAATCGTTCATACGTAACATCAAGTCTATGGTCATTCATAAAAGAAATGGAAGGATCATCTGTCATTTTACTTAGCACATCACAATGAAAGTCGACTACACGTCTCAAGTTTAACGCCTCCCTCACCATAAATACCCATGCAAAAAACCTGTTTACTTCAGTTAAAGATCATCTTTACCACAAGGGTAAAGCTATCCTCTAAAAAAGTAAACAGGTAATGAACATATAACAAATCCATATATCATCTAGGCTCGACAATTAATTTAATCGCCGTACGGTCTTCCCCATCAATCACAATATCCGTAAAAGCTGGGATACAGATTAAATCGACTCCACTAGGCGCTACAAATCCCCGGGCAATAGCTACTGCTTTTACAGCTTGATTCAACGCACCGGCTCCAATCGCTTGCAATTCAGCAACACCACGTTCACGAAGAACACCAGCAAGCGCTCCTGCAACCGAGTTAGGATTGGACTTAGCTGAAACTTTTAATACATCCATAAGTTGATCCTCCCCTGGGAATGATGATGGTCACATCCACATACTTAGATGTTATTCCGAAGAGGAGAAAAAATACCTTTTTTTTGTTATTCCATAATCCATTCATCTTCTTCTAAGCGGATTTTCTCTATTTTTGTAGCTTTCCCTGTAGACTCATCAATTTGCACAAATACACCGTGGAAGTGCCACTTCCCGGTATCTACGACAAAACGTACGGGTAACTGACTCTCAAATTTACGTATAACAGCTTCTCTTTCCATACCTAGAGCACCGTCTCTAGGTCCTACCATACCTGCATCCGTTAAATAAGCCGTTCCATTAGGCAGAATACGATCGTCATTACTCTGAACATGCGTATGTGTTCCCACTACTAGAGATACTCGTCCATCTAAATGCCAACCCATGCATATTTTCTCGGAAGTTGCTTCGGCATGAAAATCAACTAAGATACACTTATGTTTCTTACGTAACTCTTCGATAATTTCATCGCTTTTACGAAAAGGACAGTCAATCGCAGGAAGAAATGTACGTCCTTGCAAGTTGACGATCGCCAGCTCTTTCCCATTCGCCTTAATAACCGTATGCCCAAGTCCTGGAGTTCCTGGTGGAAAGTTAGCTGGACGGACCATTCTTGGCTCATCATCAATAAATTCAAATATATCTTTATTATCCCACGTATGATTACCCATGGTAATACCATGAACACCCCAATTATAGAAGTCATTCGCTATTGATTCTGTAATTCCTCGACCAGCAGCGGAATTCTCTCCATTTGCAATAATGATGTGTGGGTTATATTTCGATTTCAAAACGGGCAATATAGCTTTAAGTGCTTTTCTTCCAACTTCTCCAACAATATCTCCAATAAATAAAACGTTAATAACGATTCTCCTCCTTAAATATAAACAATATGAAAAGTGGCCCCAATGTGGCCACTTTTCATATTTACCATTATTTAGCGTATTCAACCGCACGAGTTTCTCGGATGACCGTTACTTTAATATGTCCTGGATAATCCAGTTCATTCTCAATCATCTTCGTAATATCACGTGCTAGACGGAACGATTCTGCATCATCAATCTTCTCAGGATGTACCATTACGCGAACTTCACGTCCGGCTTGAATAGCAAAGGATTTCTCCACACCTTCAAATGATTCAGCGATCGCTTCCAACTTTTCAAGACGCTTAATGTAAGTCTCCAATGTTTCTCTACGTGCTCCTGGTCTAGCAGCTGACAAGGCATCTGCTGCACCAACCAACATAGCAATGACAGATGTTGCTTCGACATCACCATGGTGTGAAGCAATACTGTTGATAACCACTGGATGTTCCTTGTATTTCTTCGCTAGTTCCACGCCAATTTCAACGTGTGACCCTTCCACTTCATGATCCAGCGCTTTACCGATGTCATGCAATAATCCGGCACGTTTAGCCAGAACGATGTCTTCTCCAAGCTCTCCTGCCATAAGTCCAGTTAAGTATGCAACTTCCATGGAGTGCTTGAGGACGTTCTGACCATAGCTTGTACGGAATTTCAAACGACCCATAATTTTAATTAGATCAGGATGTAATCCATGTACACCTACCTCGAAGGTAGCTTGTTCACCATACTCACGTATCCGTTCATCCACTTCTTTACGGGATTTCTCAACCATTTCCTCAATACGTGCAGGGTGAATTCGACCATCTGCTACTAATTTTTCTAGAGCAGTACGAGCGATTTCTCGGCGAATTGGATCAAATCCAGAAAGAATAACAGCTTCCGGCGTATCATCAATAATGAGGTCAATTCCTGTGAGAGTTTCAAGAGCACGAATATTCCGACCTTCTCGTCCGATAATCCGCCCTTTCATCTCTTCATTCGGAAGTGTTACGACAGAAACCGTAGTTTCTGCGACGTGATCGGCTGCACAGCGTTGAATAGCCAATGTAATAATTTCACGTGACTTCTTATCTGCTTCTTCTTTCGCTTGCTGCTCAATGTCTTTAATCATTTGTGCAGTTTCATGACGAACTTCTTGTTCTACATTAGTCAAAATAATGCTCTTAGCATCTTCTGTAGTCAAATTCGAAATTCGTTCTAATTCTGTTACTTGGCTCTTATAAATCGTATCAATTTGTTGCTGGGTTTCTTCAATTCGTTTCTCTTTGTTCGCCACTTGTTCTTCTTTACGTTCTAACGCTTCCAATTTTTTATCCAGCGACTCTTCTTTTTGCAACAATCTACGTTCTTGCCGTTGAATTTCATTACGGCGTTCACGAGTGTCCTTTTCAGCCTCGGACCGAATTCTATGGACTTCATCCTTAGCTTCTAGTACCGTTTCTTTCTTCACTGCTTCTGCTTCCTTCTTCGCGCTCTCCACGATATGAACGGCAGCTTCTTCAGCACTGGAAATCTTAGCTTCTGCAATAGATTTGCGAATAAAATAACCGGCGAACCCAAAGATCACGGCTACGAAGAGAACGATCAAGACCCAAATCACGGTATCCATCCTGTTCACCTCCTCGTTTGTTCCTCCAAGGAATCCTTGGAATTTTTCTACAGTTGTCATTCAATTACTACACATCATACTCAATCGCTTATCAACACTGATCATTTGTACATATTCACATGCACTGTCCGCCAACTACTGACGATAAATTCATTGATATGAATTAGCTCAATAAAATCTTTCATAAGAAAGAACCTCTTTTGGAAGGAAAAAGATTCTCTATACGATTATAGATTCTCTTACATTTTAGTATTTGTGAAAAGATATTGTCAAGGGAATCACTCTTAATCCCATGTATTCTTATTTATTCAAACTCAAAATGATCATCATCTACATCCTCAATTTCCTCTTCTTGTATCACTTGATTTAAAACTCGTCTAACGTGCTCGCCAGAGAAACCGCGTCTCATAAGGTATGAACCCGTCTTTCTTTTCTTATCTAATGTTTCACCTTTGGCATGACTCCACTTTTTTCTTCCTAAAATAAGTGCACTCTCATATTCTTGATCAGAGCTGACTCCATCAAGTGCTTCCGTAATTAGCGTTTTATCTATACCTTTTTGTCTTAGTTCCTGCCTAACCCATGCTTTTCCCTTGCGTTGGCTTGTAATTCGCTGTTCTACCCACTGTTGGGCATACATTGCATCATTTACTAAACCCTCACGACTTAAACGTGCTAACACATCCTCTATGACTTCCTGTGACGTCTCCTTCTGCTTCAGTCTAATCTCTATCTCTTTACTCGTTCGTGACTTTCTCTCTAAATACTTAAGTGCCTGAACATATCCCTGTTGCTTCTCATCAACCAGTATAATTTCTTCTAGCTCCTTTTTCCAAAAGGAATTTCCTGTGATCATCCTATATTTAATCATGACATCCTCATGAATCGACAGTACATATTGTCCAAAAGATATAAGATATCGATATTTCTGCTTGGGTTCGCGTTCCACCTTTGTAATGATCAATTCTTGATCATCGGGGAACAAGGAAACAGCGTTCTCCTCTTGTAGATCGTCATTCCATTCTTCCATTGATTACATCTCCTCACTTTCCCTCAGAGAAATTATAAACAAGACAAAGGGCACCCTATGTATTCCACATATGGGTGCCCTACCAAATCAGAGTACAATTATTTAGAATCTATTCCATTTCTAGCAGTTCTTGTTCTTCCAACTCTTCTTCTTTTTTCTCTGATGCAGTAGGAGGAACGACAGCATTAGTTAAATTGCTAGCTTCACGAATTTTCTTCTCAATAACATCAGAAATCTCAGGATGATCCTTCAAGAATTGTTTCGCATTCTCACGACCTTGACCTAAACGCTCGCCTTCGTATGAAAACCACGCACCGCTCTTGTTTACGATGTCCATATCCGTACCAATATCAATGATGCCTCCTTCTTTCGAAATCCCAAGACCGTACATCATATCGATATCAGCTTGTTTAAACGGAGGCGCTACTTTATTCTTCACCACTTTAATTTTCGTACGGTTACCTATAATGTCGTTACCGTTCTTAATACTTTCTACTCTACGCACATCTAAGCGAATCGTGGAGTAGAACTTCAAAGCCCGTCCACCTGGAGTAGTCTCAGGATTACCGAACATCACACCAATCTTCTCACGAAGCTGATTAATGAAGATCGCCGTTGTTCCCGATTTATTAATAACGCCTGAAAGTTTACGCAAAGCTTGAGACATCAGACGGGCTTGTAAACCCATGTGAGAATCTCCCATCTCGCCTTCAATCTCTGCCTTTGGTACCAACGCAGCAACAGAGTCAATGACAATAATATCCACCGCTCCACTCCGTACAAGAGCTTCAGCAATCTCAAGTGCTTGTTCACCTGTATCCGGTTGAGATAGAAGCAATTCATCGATATTAACACCCAAATTGCTGGCATATTTAGGATCCAACGCATGTTCCGCATCAATAAATGCCGCTGTTCCACCAACTTTTTGAGCCTCAGCAATCGCATGTAAAGCTACAGTCGTCTTACCTGATGACTCTGGGCCGTATACTTCAATAATACGACCTTTTGGAAAACCACCCACGCCAAGTGCAATATCCAATGCCAAAGATCCACTGGAAACAACCTCTACCTGCATGTGTGTTGATTCACCTAACTTCATAATAGAACCCTTACCGAATTGTTTCTCTATTTGACGAAGCGCTACATCCAGCGCTGCACTACGATCTGACAATAGACTCACATCCTTCAATATTTATAATATAATGATACCTTGTTTTAAGACGTTTGCCAAGCATTTTTCGAACATACATTCGTTTTTTTGAGTCATCTATTCCCCTTCCCCTTTTTGTTACGGGTCTTTAGGATAGAAAAAGAACCGTAGCAAAATATCTGTTTTGCTACGGTTCTTCCGTATAATTTACAGTATACTACTATCTATATTAATCATTCAACTATCTTGTTGTAGCTTATCATTTTGCATTAGAGCACGCCACAGACGATACAACAAGCTTTTAACTGTACGGAGCCGAATAGTCTCTCGGTTACCTTTTAAATCAAGTTCAAAAACCTCTGTTTTCTTACCACGCTGTGAAATGGCAATATATACCATGCCAACGGGTTTACGCTCAGAATATGCTGGACCAGCAACCCCTGTAACAGACAATCCAAAATCTGTATCCGTAATCATTCTAACTTGCTCGGCAAGGACTTGTGCAACTTCTGCGCTTACTGCTCCTGGAGCTTCATCTCCTTCAAGAAGGTCATGAGGCACGTTTAGTAGCTTTTCTTTCATCGCATTGGAGTAACACACGATTCCACCAAGAAAAATAGTAGCACTACCAGGAACCGATGTAATTCTCTCCATCAATAGACCTCCAGTACAGCTTTCCGCTGCACTTACAGTTAATCCCAGATCAGTCATCAGATCTACAATAGTCTTCTCAATGGGAACATCTTCAGAAGCATACAAGTATTCCGGAAGTAACGACTGAATTTGTTTTTCCAATTTGTTAAGCTTAACCATCGCATCCTTTTCACTAGGAGCTTTTGTAGAAATCCGAACGGTTACTTCACCCTCTTTTGCATAAGGAGCTATGGTAGGATCATTCTGATTCTGGATTAAGTCTAATAGTCGATCCTCAAGAAGGGATTCTCCAATACCCGCAAACTTTAACATCGTTGAATAGATCGGAGTTTCATTCGTTAGAGCATGTTGCAAGAGCCAAGGCTTGGCCTGTTCATGGAACATAGGGGCCATCTCTTTTGGTGGTCCAGGTAGAATGATATAGTGCTTGCCTTCATGTGAAAGTGCATTTCCTACTGCAAGACCTGTTACATTCTCGAGAGGTGTACTTCCTTCAATGATTAATGCTTGTCTTCGGTTATTCTCTGTCATAGGTACTTGACGATTGGCAAAGAACTTAGCTACATGATCCATAGACAAACGGTCAATATGTAATTTCCGTCCCAATAGGGCGGCCAGAGCATCCTTAGTTAGATCGTCTTGTGTAGGACCAATACCACCTGTTAATACAATAATATCTGCACGCTCACTTGCTAATTGAATGGATTCCTGGAGCCTTGTTAGATTGTCACCCACGACCGTTTGGAAATAAACATCGATTCCAATGGCCGCCAACTCTACGGATAAGAATTGCGCATTGGTATTCACAATCTGTCCTAACAGTAATTCTGTTCCTACCGCAATGATTTCTGCCTTCATATCTAAGAACCTCCACTTCACACTTCAATAAGTTCCACAAAAACAGCCTACATCGTAGAATCATAAATGCCGTACTTTAAGAAAAGACAATAGGAAAAAATCCCTACTGCCCCAATTTCAGATATGAATGATTCCAATGTTAACTGTTAGACATATTCAATAATGTCTTATTCTTAACAAAATAATCAATTCCAGAATACAACGTGATCAAACCAGCAGCCCAAGTAGCTATAATATCAAATGGAACATCGATAAACTCGAATGGAAAGTTGTTAATCAGCATAGCAATGATCGCTACAATCTGAATAACCGTTTTGACTTTACCCCATGCACTAGCGGCGACTACCTTCCCATCCAGCAATGCAATCTGACGAAGTCCAGTAACAGCGAATTCACGACTAATAATGATAATGGCGATCCAACTGTCGCATTTCCCCATCTCAACTAATGAAATAAGAATAGCTGCTACCAGCAACTTATCTGCCAGAGGATCTAGCAGTTTGCCCAGATTGGTTACCATATTATTCTTTCGAGCAAGATAACCATCAATACCATCCGTACTGGCTGCAATAATGAAAATAATTACTGCGATCAGTTGGTTATAAGGCAATTGATAAGAATGCCATACGATCGGGTCCGGATAAAAGTTAAAGTCAACCATTAAAAACACCATCATAACAGGAATTAGAAGTATTCTAGCTACCGTAATACGATTGGGTAAATTCACAGGATAACCTCCCTGTCTTCAGTCTTTGAATCCGCCAAACGTATCTTGCAACTAAATGTCAAATTCTCGAGTCTCTCTGTCATTATCCATGCTCCCCCAATGATATAACCCAATATTCCTTAATTTATCTTTACAAGTATAATATATGGGTTATACAGTGTCAAAAAGGCATGAACCCACATTGCTGATCTATTATTTTATATAAGCATTTACAAGAGCTACTACCATGTCTTGATCCTAATACATCTTTACTTTACGTTTGTAAACTGAAGATCCAACGAAAGATCTGCTTTACGTAACAGCTGCATAATGGCTTGCAAATCATTTTTACTCTTACCCGTAACGCGAATTTGATCCCCTTGAATCTGACTCTTCACTTTTAATTTGGAATCACGAATCAACACATTTATCTTCTTAGCATTATCCTGATCAATTCCTTGTTTCAACGTTAATTTCTGACGAACAGTTCCCAACGAAGCCGGTTCGATTTTTCCGTACTCCACATTCTTCAGTGTTAATCCTCGTTTCACCATTTTGGATTGAAGGATATCAATAACTGCATTTAGTTTAAATTCATCATCGGAGATAATTACAAGTGTATCTTTGTCCAATTTCAGGCTACTCTTACTCCCTTTAAAATCGAACCTTGTTTCAATCTCTTTCTCCGCTTGGGTAAGGGCATTGTTCATTTCTTGCAAATCAAATTTGGATACAATATCAAAAGAATTTTCCGAGCTCATCATCCCACGTCCTCTCTATCAACTTACCAGTCATAATATATATGATTCTTCAAATGAAGTCTATATCCAACAAAAAAGGCACTCCTTGAGAAAACGCCTCAACAGGAACACCTTTTTTGTGAAGCATCCACGTTATCGGGTACGAGAAGGTTGCCGAAACATATCCAAAATCCCTAGATATATATGTGCAATACCAAAGCCTAAAATACCGTAACCCCATGCACCAGGAGTAAGATAGTAGCCAAGAAGACTCACTATAATTCCTAATCCCGTTACAATCCAACTTACTGTCATTTCAAGCACCTCACTTTACGGAAAATGAAAGACTCAAGATCTTGTGAATCTAGTCATATCATTCCCTATAAAGTAACTACTTATTCCTTATTCTCCTGTATCTACGTCTGGTTCTGTTGAACTAGGCGTATCTGTGCTCGTAGAATCAGAACCAGTACTTACATCAGATTTAGAAGTATCTCGTTCCAGAAGAATTCTTGATGTTGTCTTTCCATCCGTTACAACTTGACCTGCAACAGAAATTTCAGTCGCAGGAGAGTAACCTGATTTGATGTACATTCCTTGATTGTCCATATCGAAATTCAAGTCTTCTCCTTCAGTCGTATTACCGAAATACAATTTTTCGCCTTTAGAACTGGATCCTCTATAAACTTCTACCCAACTCTTGCCTCTAACCTTGATCACTACTGGAATAGGAGTAGTATCTGTTCCAGACACCTTATATATCGTGTCTTTACCTTTCTTACTATCCTGAGTCACTGTCACAGGGACTTCTTCAGGAGTCACAGGAATCTCAGGAATCTCCTCTACCGGTGGTGTCACGATCGGGTTTGTCCCACCATTAGCTTCTGGATCCGGCGTAGTTATTGTATCCCCCCCATTACCCGTGGGCTCAGTAACCGGCTTATCCACTGAAGGATCTTGAAGATCTCCTGTTATTTTCTGTCCAGAGTCCACGGTCTTATCACCTGGCTTCTCATCTAAGGAAGATACATAAATATAAATAACAACAATAATCAGGATAGGGAAGGTCCACATTAACACGGTAGACAACCATTTCACATTGCGTTCCGTAGGAGGACGATTACTCGAACGTTTCTGAATAACCGGTTCCATTGTCGCTTCAGGTTGAGACAAGGACACTTCCTTATGTTCCTCTAGCAGCTCATCTGGATTAAGACCTACCGTCTCTGCGTAAGTCTTGATAAAGGCTCTGACATAAAAACTTCCTGGGAGAACTTTATAGTCACCTGCCTCGATGGCCTCTAAATATCGCTTACGAATTTTTGTCATTTCCTGTACATCATCAAGGCTCATTCCTTTTTCAAGTCTGGCCTCTCTTAATTGTTGACCCAGTTCAGACATACCATCACCTCCTATTTCTTATAATTTTTAATGGATTAAAGGTTTATAAATCTTCCGTATAGGCATTGGTAAATGTATCATATACAATCTCTTCATCAGGATTATTTCGAAGTTCAATAATAATATCGAAATCATCAAATGTATATTCGGACTCTTGAACAAAAATATCCGGGTGCTCAATCACTTTAGTACTAGGCATATTCATAATATCCTGTAGTAAATTATAGTGTTTCTCACTGGATCTAATCGTACTTACAATCCCATCTATAATGAAAATATGATTTGGATTCATTTCATCCTCTGACAGCTGACTTCGTATCGTTTGACGAAGTAATGTTGAAGAAACAAACGTCCAGCGTTTCATCGCACATACGCTACCTGCAATAATAGATTCCGTTTTACCTACACGTGGCATGCCCCTTAATCCAACGACATGGTTGCCTTCCCTTTTAAATATTTCACCCAAAAAATCGACAAGCAAACCAAGCTCATCTCTTGTGAACCGAAAAGTTTTACGATCGTCTGAATCTCTGTCAATATATCTTCCATGACGTACCGCCAATTTATCGACAAGTTTCGGAGGTCGTAATGCAGAAATTGTTATATTATCAACTTTTTTAAGCATGGCTCCCATAAGTTGAATCTTCTCTTCATCGTCTGTTTCAAGAAGCATACCTCGAGTTTCGCCTTCAACACCATTAATTGTTAGTATATTGACTTCCAACATCCCCAGTAAAGAAGCAATGTCTCCCAATAATCCGGGTCTGTTTTTATGTATCCTATACTCCATGTACCATTGTTTAGACTCTTTAAAATCCATTTTAACACCTCACTAACACGTTTCCCATATATTCGACAAAACAGGCCCCTATCCCATCGGGGAGAGGCTGTATTCACATCCAACTAATCATGGGTCATGTTAATGATATATAAAATAAATATGAAAGGCAAGCATCTCTGTAATGATTATAGAAAAGCTCCCATTTGGGAGCTTTTCTCATGGAATTATGCGTTTTTTTTGGCTAATTTAACCATTAAACGGGCAATTGTCTGCCGTTCTTGTTGGTCCCCAACTTCCCACAATTCTTTTAATGCTCGGTTGGAGGAATTCTGTGGATCGACTTTTTCATCTAAGAAATCGCCGATTTCATAAGCTAATTTAGAAATGGTATCTTCACTCATTCCCATTTTTTCAGCTTGCACCACTCGTTCACCCAAGAACTTTTTCCATGTGTCAAAATTTCTAAGCACTGTTGATGACATATAAATCCTCCTTAGCTATGACGCATGAGATTTAAAATCAACAGTTGTAATATGACCTTAATTCGTCTTCATTATTCACTCTAACACTGGAAGCATTTGTTTAGGTGATCCATCCACCGTTAGGACTAATCACTTGCCCATTAATATATCCTGATTCTGGAAGAGCCAGGAAATATACAAGAGATGATATTTCATCAGGCCGTGCCAGTCTTCCAGCTGGTATTTCTTCTTCAAGCATTCGAAGTTCATCTTTTTCTAAATGGTTCAACATGGAGGTATCGACCGCACCAGGTGCCACAGCATTAACTGTAATTCCGGAAGGGGCTAGTTCTTTTGCTAAAGCTTTAGTAAAAGCATTAACGCCACCTTTACTTGTTGAGTAAAGAACTTCGCAAGAAGCCCCCGAGATTCCCCATACAGATGATATGTTGATGATACGTCCATAACGCTGAGAAATCATAAATGGCATAAAAACTTGTGTACAGAGAAACATTCCTTTTAAATTGGTTGACATCACATCATCCCAGATTTCCTCTGTTACGTCGGACAACATCCCATAATGGGATATTCCAGCATTATTCACAAGAATATCCGGCATTAAGCCATGACTTTCAAGTTTGTCACGCATGCGGCATATCTGTTCTCGATCTTTCAAGTCAGCCGTAATGGTTAGAACTTTAGCACCATGAGACATGCACAGACGTGCCACTTCATTTGCCTCTTCATGAGACTTTCCATAATGAATCACAACATTCATACCTACTAACGCGAAACGCTCTGCTATAGCCGCTCCAATCCCTCTACTAGCGCCTGTAACCAGAACTGTCATTTCCCCAAATGATTTAGTCCAGTCTCTCCCTACCTCATTGTTCAAGGGTTAACCACAACCGATACTGCAACTTGACTCCAGTCAATGTGCTCCTGTAGACATTCGTTTACATCTTGTAGTGTAATCGATTCATACACTTGTAAGATGGAGAAGAAGTCGCTACCTCGGAACTGGTATTTGGTAAATTCATGTGCGATATTCTCGGGTGAATTAAGCATCCGTAAATATCCACCCATTTTCTTTTTACGTGAGCGTTCAAAGTCTGATTCCTTAAACCCTGCCTTCACCATTACATCTACTTCTTCTTGAATTCTTTGAAGTAACAGATCGGGATCCCTTGTATCCCCACCAATGATTGAAAAGGCATACTGCGGTGAGCTGTTATATTCATAACCAAAACTATCTGAGATGAGATCTTCATCATAAAGCTTCTGATACAACGGAGTACTTGAACCAAACAGTAAATCAAGCATAAGCTTGGTAGTTAGATCCCGCTTCAGTAGTTCCTCCCCTTCAAATCCCACATGTTTCTCTTTGAAACCAAATAAACACTTAGGCATAGAAACAGCTAGTTTTTTTACACGTTTTTTCTCTGCTACTTCTACCTGTTCCTTTTCAAAGAAGCGTTCAATATTACCTTGTGGCTCATACGTTTTCTTCGCTTGATTGTTTCTCACAAGTTCAAATACTTCCTCAGGCTTAACCCCACCCACCACGAATAGAAGCATATTACTTGGATGATAAAAAGCGTTGTAGCAAGAATACAATGTTTCCTTCGTAATCGTACTTATGGACTCCACTGTACCCGCAATATCAATATGCACAGGATGAACTTTGTACATCGCTTCAATTAGACCAAAGTACACACGCCAATCCGCATTATCCTCATACATTCCAATTTCCTGACCAATAATGCCTTTTTCTTTATCCACGTTCTGATCTGTGAAATAAGGATGTTGTACAAAATTAATCAACGTTTCCAAATTAGCCTCAATATTCTCTGTCGCGGAGAACAGGTATACTGTCTGATCAAAGCTTGTAAAAGCATTTGCCGAAGCGCCTTGCGAAGCGAACGTTGCAAATATATCCCCTTGAGGTTCCTCAAACATTTTATGTTCCAAGAAATGAGCAATCCCATCAGGTACCGCTATCTCTTCTTGACCTTCTACACGAAAGTGGTTATCAACAGATCCATACTTCGTGGCAAAAGTAGCGTAGGTCTTATTGAATCCCTGCTTCGGAAGAACGTACACATGGAGGCCATTATCCATGACTTCGTAATATAGCGTTTCTTGTAAATTATCGTATTGTATACTTTTCATCCGCTATTCCTCCTTCTGCCCTTTTAGGAAATAGATCGTATCCAATTCAAATGTAGATGCTGCAGCACGCACATCCTCCACCGAAACACTCTCTACCTGTTGAACCAACTGATCTACGGTGCGTTCTTTTCCTGACAATTGACCATTGAAGTCAAAAGATATCATTTCAAAAGCAGAATCATCCATTTCACGTAACAAGTTTCGAATCATAGCCTTGGTCTGAGACATCTCCAAATCGCTAATCTCACCTGTTCGCATTTCCTCTAGTTGATTCTCAATGATCTCAACAGCCTTCTCATAATTTTGAACCTCAATGCCGGATTGAATGGTGCCGATTCCTTTATGACCATCGTAACGTGAAGAAGCATAATAAGCTAAGCTCTCTTTCTCCCGAACATTCAAGAACAGTTTCGAATGAGGATAACCTCCAAGTATTCCATTGTACATGAGTGCTGATGCATAATCGTCATCGCCATAGGTTATCGATGTACGAAGTCCCATGTTCAATTTCCCTTGATTCACATCCAACTTCTCAACGATAGTTCGAACCTCGTTAACTTCACGGAGAGACTGTTTGGATTCATATGCTACAGGATTCGTATTATCTAGGTGGAAGTGTTGTTCAACCAACTTCTGTACTTCCTCAAGCGTGGTATCTCCCACGACATAAAGATCCATGCTGGAATCATTGAGCCAATTCTGGTATGCACGATAAAGGGAATCTGGCGTAATATGATCTAAATCTTTACGTTGTCCAAGTGGATGTAAGCGATATGGCTCATTGCGACACATCTCTTCCAAACAACGCTCAGCAGCATATCGAATTTTATCATTCACAATAGACTCTAACTTTTTACGAACGTTCTCCTTCTCTGCCTGTACGTAAGCGGTTTTGAAATGGCCATCTTCTAATACAGGTCGTGTAACAACCTCACCTAAAAATGCGAAGGATGACGCAAGTAAACTCTCCTCACTCTGTACAAAGGAATCGTTAATGGTGTCCATACGAAACTGAACGATTTGGTAATCGCCCCTTTTATATACATCGAATCCAAAACCCGCACCATATAATTGTTCTAATCTTTCACGGAATTGAGTTGTTTCGGGATAAGTCTCTGTCCCCCGACGAAGTACGAACGGGGTTAATGCTGTTGTAGTTACGGTTTCTTCGGAAAGCGGGATCCCCACATACAAAGAAATGGCGAACGTTTTAAAGCGATTGGTAGGCAATACGTGAATCCGTAATCGACCTGCAATACCGTGTTCAAATCTTGTTTTATTCAAGGTCCCAATCTCCTTTATTCGTTATTATATGGAATCTGACATCGTTAATAATATCCATTCTAACCCACCTCAAAGTGAAGAAGCAACCGAAGACAAACCTTCGATTGCCTTCTTTTCTTGTTACATACAGAAAATATGTTCCCCGATCGTTTTCACTTGAGGACGTGTCCAGATCCACTTCGACGTAGCTGTCTTCGGATTGAAGTAATACAAACATCCTCCCGATGGATCCCATCCATTCAGAGCCTGCTGAACAGCCTGTCTGGCACCTTCATTAGGTTCCAAATAGATTTGCCCATCGGCTACTGCCGTAAAGGCTCCTGGTTGAAATATGACGCCTGACGGGGTATTCGGAAAGCTAGGTGACTTCACTCGATTTAGAATCACGGCCGCAACGGCAACTTGGCCTTCAAAAGGTTCACCACGGGATTCACCATAAACAGCATTCGCCATGATCTTCAGATCATTTTCAGAAAGCCCCATCGAATTAGAAGAACCTAACGCTGTCTTTTCTTCTGTTTTTTTCGTTTTTGTGGCTGTTGTTTTATTTCCCGCATTGTTATTGGGTTCCGTAGGTTTCCAATCTTTAGTGGCATTATATAGCTTTAACTTCGTCTTAGCTCCTACTACGCCATCAACCTTCATTCCGAACTCAGATTGAAACCATTTGACAGATTTCAACGTGTTATTTCCAAAGTTACTATCGATCTTGCCTGTATAAAAGCCTAAGTACTTAAGACGTCCTTGCAGCTCATATACATCTTGGCCCGACGTTCCAACTCCTAGTGCATTCGTGCTAAATACCGGTTGAGACGGTGCAAATGACTGATCCAAAGGTTCTATTGCTGCTTGAGATGTGTCATTCATAAATCCGAACGTGGAGATGGACAACAGAAGCACCAATCCTATAGAGATCCAGCCTTTCGATTTGTTCATAGTTCAGCTCTACCTTTCTGTTGTGTTTTTACAGGATGCCTAAAGTTATTATGACTTCACCATTAGCTTCCTATGCATGTCACACGACGAGTACCAGTAGAAAGATTCTTAGTTACCCGATCTAGACCCAATATGTCTCCTTTGAACATGTGAATCTGGAACTAGCTTCTATCTGCGAAAAAAAAGAGCCTCCCCGATTGGGGAAACTCTTTTCACTTTAAGAACTAATTCTGCTCTGTTGTTGATATTGCTCCATCGATAATAGCACTTCTCGTGGTTTGCTTCCCTCGTAAGGTCCGATAATACCTCGAGCTTCCATGGAATCAATTAGACGTGCAGCACGTGTATATCCAACCCGCATTCTACGTTGTAAAAGAGACACCGATGCCTGCTTCGCTTCGAGTATCACTTGTACGGCTTGATCATAGAGTTCATCCATCATCTCATCTCCATTCCCCGTCGATTCTTCAATCTCTGGGACGAGTGATTCGTCGTATTCCGTTGGCATACCTTGATCACGTACGTAATCCACAATATTCTCCACTTCTTGATCTGTTAAATAGGCTCCTTGTACCCGAATCGGCTTCGATGAGCCCATTGGCATAAATAACATATCTCCACGACCAAGGAGTTTCTCAGCCCCTGCCATATCTAGAATGGTTCTTGAATCCACATTGGAAGAAACTCCGAATGCAATTCTAGAAGGAATATTCGCCTTAATTACACCCGTTATAACATCCACTGAAGGACGTTGGGTAGCAATGATAAGGTGAATTCCTGCTGCACGAGCCATTTGTGCGAGACGAGTAATTGCCTCTTCCACATCATTTGCCGCTACCATCATCAAGTCTGCTAACTCATCAACAATAACAACAATGAAAGGAAGCACAGCTGGTAAGTTGTCTTTCATTAATTTGTTATAGCCCTCGATATTACGAGTACCTGATTTAGAGAACAACTCATAGCGCTTCTCCATTTCAACTACAATTTTCTTAAGTGCTAGAGATGCTCGTTTGGGATCCGTCACAACGGGTGCTAGCAGATGCGGGATACCGTTATACACATTCAACTCAACCATCTTAGGATCGACCATGAGGAATTTCACTTCATCCGGTTTCGCCTTATAAAGAATACTCGTTATAATTCCATTAATGCAGACGGATTTACCCGATCCTGTCGCACCTGCTACAAGTAAATGCGGCATCTTCGCCAGATTACCAATAATCGTCTGACCTGAAATATCTCTACCAAATGCAACCGACAACTTCGAGTCTGCTTCTTGAAATATCGTAGTCTCCATCACTTCACGCATCGTAACGATGGATACTTCATTATTGGGCACTTCAATGCCTATAGCCGATTTCCCTGGGATCGGAGCTTCCATACGAATATCTTTGGCAGCGAGTGCCAACGCGATATCGTCTGTTAAGTTCACAATCCTACTGACTTTAACACCAATATCGGGTTGTATCTCATAACGTGTTACCGCTGGGCCACGTACAACTTCTAATACTTTAGCACGAACACCGAAACTTTCTAGCGTTGCTTCAAGTTTACGAGCAGTCTGCATATAATCATTTTGATCTCCAGATTTCCCTGCACTATTAGGTTTACCAAGTAGGCGGAACGGAGGTAACACATAAGGTTTTGGAGGTGGAGCCGGTGCAATGACAAGCTCTGACGACCCTTCGTCCGTAATCTCATTGAACTCATCAGTCATTTCTTGATCTGATAAAATATCCGAAGCTTGTCCATGTTCAGATGTAGGTTCACCTGAAATTTCACCGTAATTTTTCATAATTGACTCTTTTAGCTCAGCAACTTCCTGTCCTGTAAAGGCCTCTTCTAGATCATCTTCATCCGTAAGTCCCTCAGCTTTCACATGTTCAAAGAAATCACGTATAATCGGTACCGTTGGTGATATATTCTCTCTTGAAGAATCTTTGTCATCTGGCATTGGATCAGAAGTATACTGTACCTCCTCGTCAATGATTGGTTTCTCCGATTTACGTACTCTTCCTTTTCGCTGAACAGGTTCCACCATTTCAATATCATCTATGATGTTCTCAGAATCTTCTTCTGTGTAGGAATCATCTTTTTTCGCACTTTTCCCACCAAATAGTTGAAAAAATACAGGAGTATTCCTTTTGACTTTAGGAAGGATGACTTCATCAAAATCATCATCGTCATCATCCCCAGGAAGAAGTCGTCTGTTTCTTTCTGCTAACCCCCTTGTAGATGAAGTTGCCTTATTTCCGGTTGCTTGACGCATACTAAATTGCTTATGTACAAAGGAGCCGACTTTCATTACCCTAGTTCGGACAATTCGAATTAAGTCTACATAGGATAAGTTCGTGACCAGCATAAAACTAATAATAAACATGACAATCATTAGCAACTTTGATCCTATACTACCAAACAACCAAAAAAGTGCAGCATACTGGATAGCACCGACGTAACCGCCACCAATATCCTTATCCATCATTGAATGCTCAATCTGATCGGAACTTTTCAATAGATCCCCGTGCAAGTCCGATTGTGCTTGTGCAAATATACTACCCGATGTTAAACCAGATATGGGTGCTAATTTGGATTCTATACTCGAAATGCTACTCATTAGAGTAAAAGCGAACACAACAAGCAACAGCCCGCTCTTCCGCGTGTTCCACCGATTCGGCCATTTTCTGTTGATCATAACCATCAGTCCATAATATATCCCTACCAATGGCGCGACAAAATAAAATCTCCCTAATAAAAGTCCAAACATTTTGGACAATGACCAACCGACCGTCGCTTCACCGGATAAGGCAATAACAGATAGTGTAATGAGAATAATCCCATATATTTCGTATTTAAGTATGCTACCTAATGTAACCTTCCTTTTTTTCCTTCTCTTGGCCAAAAAAGTCACCCCCGAAACAACATTATACCATAATTACCCGTGGGTACCTATGTTCTGTTTATCGGTCCAAAGGATCATTTTTGTACAGAAGGAATATATCGTATCATCTGACCCGGTGCAAATGAAGGATTCAAATAATCTTGTAATGAACAATCCAGTAATCTCACAATCTGTGCGCTACTCTGGTCAATAGGCATAACCTGCATGCGTATACTTTCGATAACAATTTCTACCGTCGGTTCGGGTTCTTTGAAACTATTTTCCCAAATAATTTCCATCGGCATAACTGTATATAACGTCATTATTGTAGCCTCCCTTGCAGTTGGGCTGCTTGTTGATCGTTAATCAGTAGGTTTAATTTAGCTAACGCAAGTCCAATTCCCCCGACCTCATCCATTAATCCATACTTCACTGCATCCATTCCTCCAACAGCCGTCCCAATATCTCGATTCAACTCTCCCGTTCTAAACATTAATTCCTTAAAATTCTCCACCGTAATTCTCGAATGAGAAGTTACAAATTGAACGACTCTTTCCTGCATTTTCTCCATATACTCAAATGTCTGAGGAACACCAATAACTAGTCCATTTAGGCGAATCGGATGGATCGTCATCGTAGCACTTTCAGCAATAATGGAATAAGTCGCTGCCACGGCAATAGGTACCCCTATACTATGTCCGCCACCGATCACAACGGTTACTGTTGGTTTTGTAAGAGAAGCTATCATCTCAGCAATAGCAAGACCCGCTTCCACATCCCCACCGACCGTATTCAGGACAATCACAATACCTTGAATTTCCTTACTTTGTTCAGCTGCTACAAGTTGGGGGATAATATGTTCATACTTGGTTGTTTTATTCTGAGGCGGTAGAACGACATGACCCTCAATTTGACCGATAATCGTCATGCAAAATATATTTGATTCCGCATGGGGTACCGCTGTTTGTCCTAGTTGCTCAATCGTGTTAACTACTTGAGAATCCTTATGTTGCTCTGGAACCTCCGTCTCAAAGCGTTCCTTCTCGTTCGGTACTGTCTTCTCATCATTCTTTGGATTCGTCATAGATGCCATATCTCCTTTTCATCAACCATGTCATAACCTGCTATGCTAGTATGGGAGAAAAGATACTACATTTATACTATGTATAAACTACATTACCCTTTTGATAAAACACAACTTCTCAAAACAACATAAAATGCCCCTATTCCGCAGGGAACCGTCCAATATTGCCTGCGAATAGGGGCGACTGTGTGCTTGCTTATATCTAGTCGTCTATTTATTTAGAAATTACACTTCCATAATGATAGGAAGAATCATAGGTCTGCGGCGAGTTTGTTCATACAAGAAACGCCCCAATGCATCTTTCACACCTGTTTTCAGTGATGCCCATTCATTAACCTTTTCACTCATCAACTTCTGAAGTGTACTCGAAACAATACGATTAGCTTCATCTAGAAGTCCTTCAGACTCACGTACATATACGAATCCTCTTGAGATAATGTCAGGTCCTGACATGATGCTTCCATCCTGTTTACTAAGTGTGACAACTACAACTAGTATACCATCTTGTGAAAGTAGTTTACGGTCACGAAGAACGATATTACCAACGTCTCCTACGCCTAATCCATCAATCAACACGTTTCCTGCCGTTACTTTTCCAGCTTTACGAGCTGAACCATTCACGATTTCAACGATTTCTCCAAGCTCTGTAATGAAAATGTTCTCTGATTCCACGCCTACAGATTCAGCCAACAAAGCATGTTTACGTTGCATACGGAATTCACCATGAATTGGAATGAAAAATTTCGGTTTCATCAGATTAAGCATAAGCTTCAATTCTTCCTGACTACCATGACCAGAAACGTGAACCCCAGAATTGGAACCGCTATAAATGACATCAGCACCAAGTTTGAACAACTCATCGATCGTACGACCTACAAATTTCTCATTACCAGGAACCGGCGTTGCCGCAATAATTACTGTGTCTCCAGGTAAGATATCAACTTTACGATGTGTAGAGCGAGCCATACGTGTTAACGCAGACATTGGCTCCCCTTGACTACCTGTACACAAAATAACAACACGATCAGCAGCCATCTTGTTCACTTCTTCTGGTTCAATTAACATACCGTCTGGTATGATCAAATAACCAAGTTCCGAAGCGATAGATACTACATTGACCATACTACGACCGATAACGGTTATCTTACGTCCTGTAGCTTCAGCAGCGTTAACCACTTGTTGAATACGGTGTACGTTAGAAGCAAATGTTGCAATGACAACACGTTGTGAAGCTTTGCGGAAAATATCCTCGAGTACAACACCTACATTACGTTCTGATGGTGTAAATCCAGGTTTCTCAGCATTTGTACTATCCGAAAGAAGTGCAAGTACACCTTCTTGTCCAATAGCTGCCATGCGCTGTAAATTAGCAAATTGTCCATTTACAGGAGTATGATCAAATTTGAAATCTCCGGTATGAACCACATTCCCCTCTGGAGTCGCTATGCAAATACCTACAGAATCAGGAATACTGTGATTCGTACTGAAGAACGTAGCTTTCATAGTTGAGCCAATTTGCACTTCGGAATCTTCATCAATAAGAATTCGTTTCGTTTCGCCAAGCAAATTAGCTTCTTTTAACTTATTCTCCACCAATCCAAGCGTAAGCTTGGTTCCGTATACAGGAACGTTAAGGTGTTTCAACACGTAAGGTAATCCACCGATGTGATCCTCATGTCCATGTGTTAGCAAAATGCCTCTCACTTTATCACGATTCTCTGTTAAATAAGAAATATCTGGAATAACTATATCGATTCCGAGCATATCCTCTTCTGGAAACTTCAATCCAGAATCCACTACAACAATGTCATTTGCATATTGAATGACATACATATTCTTTCCGATTTCACCGACGCCGCCCAAAGCAAATATCGTCAATTTATCGTTATTTAGTTTCTTAGACAATTGAATCTTACCCTCCTTGTATGGTTTTGGACGTGTACCATTATTTATATTATATTTCAAAAATATACCGCACCCAGTCACTTGCTCCCATTATACATGATTAAAAAGTGAAAAAACAAGTCATCTTACATGTAAGTGTTAAGCTTCCCTATTCTATAAACCTTTATTTAAAAAATGAGCACCTCTAAAGAGGTGCTCATCCAACCTATAAATAATCCCTCTTTCTTGGGAATTACAGATTAGTAATAAGGTTTCTGATGAATAATGCTTCATCTTCATTAGGAGTAATAAGAGGTAGTCGAACTCCTCCCACATCATGTCCTAGCAACTGTAAAGCATACTTAACAGCCGAAGGGTTAGGTAGTGGATCCGGACATTCAAATAAGCCCTTGAAGATAGGGAACAATTTCTGATGTAGATCAGCTGCTTTTCTTACATTACCTTCGAGATAAGAATCAATCATATTCTTCATGTCGGAACCAATAATATGACTAGCTACACTAACAATTCCATAACCACCAACAGCAAGTGTTGGAAGTGCTGAAGAGTCATCACCAGAATATACTCTGAAATCCGCAGGTGCTGATGAAGCAAGCAGCGTAATTTGTTCTAACGAGGCACATTCTTTTGTCGCTACAATATTAGGGATCTCTGCTAGGCGTAGGGTTGTCTTGACGGAGAGACTAGCAACCGTCCTACTTGGCACATTGTACAATATGACTGGAAGTTGGGTACCCTTAGCAATCGCTTCAAAATGGCGAAACATTCCTTCTTGATTAGGTCTGTTATAATAAGGAACTACTAATAGGACCCCATCAACGCCAAGCTTCTCAGCCTCTTGTGTCAAATGAATCGAATGTTGAGTATTATTGCTGCCTGTCCCCGCAATGATTTTGCACCGATCTCCCGCTTTATCAACGGCAAACCGAAATAACTCAAGTTTCTCTTCGTCACTTAACGTAGGTGATTCTCCCGTCGTTCCAGCAATGACCAAGGAATCTGATTTTTGTTCGTCAATAAGATAATCCATTAGTCTGGAGGTTTCATCCCAGTTAATACGGCCCTGATCATCAAAGGGGGTTACCATAGCTGTAATTAATCTTCCAAATTCCAATGTCGTTCCTCCTAAAAGTTTCAATATGAAACTTGACTTCGTAAGCGTAATCCTTAAGTTTCTGTAGGAAACTTGACTTTGTAAGCATTATCTACCGATTCAGCTCAAACTTCGTATGAAGGGAGCGTAAAGATTGAACCATGTCTTCCTTCTTAACTAGCACCCAAATGGTTGTATTTGAATCTGCTGATTGCAGTATTTGTATATTTTCTTCACTTAAAGATTCAACGATTTTGGCCATGATCCCAGGAACGCCGTTAATTCCACCGCCGATAACAGATACCTTTGCGCATCCTGATAAACTCTTCGGTTTAAGACCCATTTCTTGAAGTACAGTCAGCGCACGTTCTGACTCTTGGTCAAATACAGTGTATACCGCACCCGCAGGCGTAACGTTAATAAAATCAACGCTGATTGAATTCTCTGCCATTGATTTAAATACTTTCAATTGAAGATTGCTAGGTCCATCACTACAGTCAACCGTAATTTGAGTAACATTACTCACATAAGCTATACCTGTAACAAATCGGTCCACAACCCCAGATTGAACATCATGGAATCCTTCAGGATGGGTCACGAGTGTCCCTTCATCCTCAGAGAATGTCGAGCGAATACGAACCGGAATTTGGGCTTGCATCGCAATCTCAACGGCTCTTGGATGTATCACTTTAGCTCCTTGATAAGCCATATTACATATTTCAGCATAACTAACATAGGTTAAAGGTTTCGCATCTTCAACAATACGCGGATCTGCAGTTAACACACCATTTACATCCGTATAGATATCTACCATTTCTGCGTGAAGAGCAGCACCTAAAGCTGTTGCAGAGGTGTCACTACCTCCTCTTCCAAGTGTCGTGAAATCACCGGAAGTAGTCTGCCCCTGAAAGCCTGTTACGATGACCACTTTATGACTTTTGAACTCTTCAATAATACGAGCAGGACGAACATCCATAATTCTAGCATTACCGTGATGATCATCTGTCTCAAAACCTGCTTGTGCCCCTGTGAGAACAGTTGAAGAGATTCCTTCACGTTCTAACAAGCTACACAACGTTGTTGCTGAGATAATCTCACCGCAGCACAACAGTAGATCTTTCTCACGATCAGGTAGTGCATCACCATTCTGAACAATCCAATCGAGCAACGTATCTGTTGCGTAGGGTTCCCCACGTCTGCCCATAGCAGAAACAACAACTACTAGATTATAATTTCCATCTAATTCTCTTTTGATATGTGAAATAACATGTTCTCTCGCCTGTGGAGAGGATAAAGATGTACCGCCGAACTTCTGAACTAAGATGCGCATTTCCATTCCTCCATATATCTATACCTTATGAGCGTGCGGAATGTTTAGATACGATAATCTCAGCAATTTGTACAGCATTCCAAGCCGCACCTTTTAAGAGGTTATCGGAAACGATCCACATGTTCAGTCCCCGTTGATGTCCTAAATCCCGTCGTAGGCGTCCTACAAACACGTCTGGTTTACCTGCCGCATCCGTAGCGAGCGGATAGGATTGAGTTGAAGGATCATCAACTAAAGTAATTCCCGGGGAGTTCTCAAGAAGGGTTTTAACTGCATCTATATCATAATCCTGTTTTAATTCCACATATACAGACTCTGAATGACCATACACAACTGGAATACGTACACAAGTTGCAGTCACGTTTATGTTGTCATCACCCATGATTTTTTTAGTTTCATTGACCATTTTCATTTCTTCAAGGGTATAGCCATTATCTTGAAATTTATCAATTTGAGGAATTGCATTGAATGCAATTTGGTGTTTAACCGGAAGTGAGCCTACAGGTAAAATCTGCGGGTCAACCTGATCGCCATTCAATACAGACTTGCTTTGGCGAAGCAATTCGTCAATAGCTTTACTTCCTGCTCCGGAGACTGCCTGATACGTAGACACAATAATACGATCGATACCGTAAGTATCTTGCAATGGTTTCAATGCAGCTACCATTTGAATCGTAGAGCAGTTCGGGTTCGCTATGATTCCAACATGCTCGTCAATCTTCTCCGCATTAACTTCAGGAACAACCAACGGTGTAGTTGGGTCCATTCGATAAGCATTAGTATTGTCTATGCAGACAGCACCATGACGTACCGCATGTGGAGCAAACTCCTTTGTTACATCTCCGCCCGCACTAAATAATGCGATATCAATTCCTTCAAAACTATCAGGGGTAGCTTCTTCCACTACTATATCTTGGCCCTTAAAGTTAATGACAGTGCCTGCAGAACGTGCAGATGACAACAGCTTCAACTTGGCAATTGGAAAATTACGTTTCTCCAAAAGGCCTATAATCTGCTCTCCTACTGCTCCAGTCGCTCCTACAACAGCAACATTAAACTTTTGATTGCTCATTTGCCGTATCTCCCCTTATCTCATTATGACATTTTCTAATTCATTATAAGTGCTTAAGCAAATTGAAACCGTTCGATAATCATAGGTTGTAGCTGTGTTCCAGTAAGTGCGGCATAACATGTCTCAGGAATAAGATCCATCTTTGCTACAAGGGAATTTGGCTTCTGTATAGGATTATCTTGACCAAATGGAACAAAATAAATATTTTTTGTTACCAACAGCTTTGCAATGTTCGCTGCGTTCAGACCTAAACCATCATTGGTTGAAATAGCTAACACCAATGGACGACAGTTACGCATCTGGGCTTTCGCTGCCATTAACACCGGTGAATCGGTCATAGCATTCGCAAGCTTGCTTGTCGTAGTACCCGTGCAAGGCCCGATAACAAGTATATCTAATAATTTAGATGGTCCAAGTGGCTCCGCTCCAACAATTGTAGAAATGATATCATTCCCTGTTATATCTTTCAACTGTTTTAGCCAATTTTCAGAAGATCCGAAGCGCGTATCTGTATTTTGTACCGTATTTGAAACAATCGGCACTACGTTAGCACCTTCGTCTACAAATCGTGATATTTGTGGCATCACTTCTTCAAGCGTACAATGTGATCCTGTAATTGCGTAACCTACCGTTTTTCCCTGCCACTTCATTCTGCATCCCCCCGAATCTTGACTTCTTCCGAAATCAACTGTACCAACGCATTGGCGATGATAATACCCGCCGTTTTGGGAGCAACGATTCCGGGCAGACCAGGAGCAAGAACCGCCTTAATTCCTCGCTTCTCCGCATAACGGAAATCGCACCCTCCAGGGGCTGAAGCAAGGTCAATAATAACTGCGGTTTGGGGCATCTGGGACAGGATTTGTGCTGTGACTATCATAGTCGGAATCGTATTAAAAAGCAAGTTGATATTGCCCACATTTTCCCCCAAATCCCTTGTCATGAAAGGATCCCAGCCCATCTCTTCTGCCCTTGCAAAGTGCTCTTTACTCCGTACTCCTACCCTTACTTTCGCACCTAATCCTTGTAGACTTCTGGCCATTGTAAATCCCGTACGTCCCATTCCCAGAACCATACAAGTCGATCCGTGTATTGTGAAGTCGGTTTGCTGAATGGCCATCATCAAAGCACCTTCAGCAGTAGGAATAGAATTATAGATGGCCACATCATCTCGATTGAGCAGTTCCACAAGATTAATCTCTTGTTCGGCACACATCGTTCTCAAATGTGGTTTTGCTATTCCCGTATATACTGTGCATTCCTTCGATAATGCTGCTATATGCTCCTCAAGAAGATGTAATGGCTCAGAGGAGAACAGCGTCATGACCCTCCCATCCGCGTCACAGCCCACGACAGGCAGTACAAGTACATCCGCTGACTCTAATAGCTCAGTAGATAATTGATCTCTTGTGATGTCTACTAGCTGATCTGTGAGCTCATCAAAACCTACCATGGAGACTAAGGCATCCATCTGTGAACACTTGCGAATTACTTCAATCTGTCTTGCATCCCCGCCTAGGAACACAACTCTAACTCCAGTGAGCATTAGGATGTCGCTCCTTTCACAATTCCAGTACTATATCAGCATGATATGCGAAAGCCTAAGGAGGGGTGATGGATGTGAGGACAAAAAAAGCTTACGAATACCCTCTCAAGGGTATTCGTAAGCTCATTTTCAGGTATAAAATTTTAATTGATAATTATTATTTACCTGTATGTCCGAATCCACCGTCACCACGTACGGTCTCCGATAGTTCATCAACCATTTCCAATTCCACTTGTGGAACAATCTGAAACACCATCTGAGCAATACGTTCGTTCCTAACAATCGTGAACGGCTCATCACCATGATTAATCAGAAGAACTCTAATTTCCCCACGATAGTCCGCATCGATCGTTCCTGGCGTGTTCAAACATGTGATTCCATGCTTAAGTGCTAGTCCACTACGTGGACGAATTTGTGCTTCTAGACCTTCTGGCATCGCAATCGCAAACCCAGTAGGTATTAATTTTCGTTCACCTGGCTGCAATACCACATTTTCTGGAACTGCAGCATACAGATCATACCCTGAAGCTAATCGAGACATTTTTTCAGGAAGTTGAATATCTTCATTTCCTGGTAACTTATTTATTTGAACGTAATGCAACAAAATCATCTCTCCCTATACCTGTAATACTTTTATCTGATGCTCCAACCATGGCTATTGAGGTAGGTTCAGCAAACATTAAATCTAACACTGACTCTACATCATCCATCGATACCTTCTCAATTTTAGCAATCATCTCATCAAGTGAATGATGTTTACCAAGCATGAGCTCATTTTTCCCTAGTCTATTCATACGACTGCCCGTACCTTCTAGACTCAGAATTAGACTACCTTTCAGTTGCTCTTTTCCTTTACGCAACTCATCATCACTTATACCCTTTGTTGCGATATCGAATAGAACTTCTTTCGTAAGGTCCATGACCTCTTTCGTTTGTTTAGGAGCTGTCCCCGCATAGATCGTGAATAGACCATTATCCGCATGGGAACTGTGATAAGAATAAACAGCATACGCCAATCCACGTTTCTCACGTATTTCTTGAAATAAGCGAGAGCTCATTCCACCACCTATGACGTTATTTAACAACACCATAGCATATTGTCTTGGATCTTCAATTGAGCAGCCTGGGAACGACATACATATATGATTCTGTTCCGTTTTCTTCTTATGGAATACAACATTACTGTGGAACTTAGGAACAGCGATTTCAGTCTCTTTTCCATGAACCTGAAAGTCACCAAAGTGGCGTTCTAATAACTCCACAAGATGTTCATCAATGTTCCCCGCTACGCTTATTACGGTGTTCTCGATCGTATAGTGCTGATCCATATATGAGCGAAGATGACTTGAATTCATTCCTTCAAGAAGTTCCCTTGTTCCTAAAATAGGGTACGCCAATGGATGATCACCATACACTGCTTTCGCCATCAGGTCGTGTACAATGTCATCTGGTGTATCTTCATACATCGAAATCTCTTCGAGAATAACATTCTTTTCTTTCGATAATTCTTGATCATCGATGTTAGAGCGAAAGAACATATCTGCAAGGACGTCTACCGCAATAGGCAAATGTTCATCTAGTACTTTGGCATAATAACATGTGTATTCTTTAGATGTGAAGGCATTCACATTGCCACCAATGGCATCAAATTGTTCCGCTATATCTTTTGCATCGAAACGTTCTGTTCCCTTAAAAAGCATATGCTCAATGAAATGAGAAACACCATTATTCTGGAGATTCTCATACCTCGAACCTGTTTTCACCCATATCCCGAAAGAAACGGAACGGCATGTTGGAATTTTCTCCATGACTACTCTCAGGCCGTTACTAAGTTTTATTTTTTCCATCCGATGGCCCTCCTATTATGCAACCTAAGATACTTCGTATAAATGCATTCCTTATCGTACCAAAAAAATCAGCTTCACTCAACTAACCGCTCTAATACTCGATCTGAAGAGAGCGTCTCGCTTATCGTCCCTAAACTCAGACCTTTAGCTCTAATGCCTTGGATCATCCCTTGTAACGCCTGAGAGGAGGAGGATGTAGGATGCATCAAAATTAGATACCCTGGTTCAACCTTACTAGATATTTTCTTCACAACGGACTGCGGCGAGGGATTTTGCCAATCGACAGTATCCAACGTCCACAAAACAGTAAACATGCCTAGCCCCTTTGCAATTCGGACCGTATCACTATCGAAATCTCCTGAAGGTGGTGCAAACCATTTCTTTTCTACACCTAATTCATCCTCTAGAATTTTCTGAGTTTTACTTATTTCTTGAACAGCTTTTTCTTCACTCAACTGACTCATGTTTGCATGAGAATAGGCGTGATTGGATAATTCATGGCCTCTTTTTTGAATTTCTTTGGCCAGTTCTATATTACTCTTTAACCATTTCCCGTCAAAAAAGAAAGTCGCTTTTACTTTTTCCTGATCTAGTGTATTTAGCATCGGTACAATAAATTCATTACCCCAGGCCACGTTGATCATTAAAGATACCATCGGTTTAGATGGGTTACCTCGATAAATGGGTTGTACTTCAAGATCACTAAGCCCAACCTTCGGAATCAGTTGACGATATTTGTATGTAATCGAATTTGAATTCCCTGCAGTTTTGGCCAGCTTGTACGTTTCATCCACGTCTACTTCCACTCCATTATATCCAGGAATGGCCTTCCATACCCGATCAACGATAGCATCTACTGGCTCTATCTTTGTACTCTCAGCTTTTTTCTTGATTTCAAGATATAAGGGATCTTCTTCTGGACTATTGTCTAACCGTAGCGACACCTCTTGTGATGGTGTGCCATCTCGTCCATTTTGTATAAATTGTTTAACGCTACCCAACTGAGTAATTCCGATCACAATCGTAAAACAAGCAAGCAGAATAGCGAACTTTCTCGTATTCATGAAATATTTCATCTCCCTTGTCACCTTTGTCCCATCATATGAACAGAACAAATGGAATATGAATAGAGAGATGAATTTAAAAAAAGAGCCAGAATATAAAGCTTTCTGTCTCTTTTCTCTCATTTAAAACATGTATGAACCTATTTGTGATCAACGATTAAACAGTCAATGTTGCTTTACGTGACAAGTTAATTCGTCCTTGTTGATCAATTTCGGTTACTTTAACCGTGATGGAGTCACCAATAGCAATAACATCCTCACATTTAGCAACGCGTTCCGTTGACAATTGAGAAATATGCACAAGACCTTCCTTATTCGGAAGAATTTCAACGAATGCACCAAACTTCTCAATACGTTTAACCGTACCTACATAGATTTCGCCCACTTCAACTTGGCGAACAATACCTTCAATGATAGCACGTGCTTTTTGATTCATTTCTTCGTTAGTAGAAGCGATGAACACTCGGCCATCTTGTTCAATATCAATCTTAACGCCCGTTTCTTCAATGATTTTGTTGATGATTTTACCACCAGCACCAATAACATCACGAATACGTTCAGGATTAATATTCAACGTCATAATTTTTGGAGCGTACTGAGATAGACTTGTTCTTGGTTCAGCAATAGCTGCTACCATTTTGCCTAGAATGAACAAACGTCCTTCTCTAGCTTGATTCAAAGCATCTTGCAAGATTTCACGGCTAATTCCATCAATCTTGATATCCATTTGAATAGCTGTAACACCAGCTGCGGTACCTGCAACCTTAAAGTCCATATCACCTAGGTGATCTTCCATTCCCTGAATATCCGATAGGATTGAAACATGTTCATCATCTTTAATTAGACCCATAGCGATACCAGCAACAGGTGCTTTAATAGGAACACCAGCATCCATCATAGCAAGAATACCTGCACAAATACTCGCTTGTGAAGTCGAACCATTAGATTCAAGTACTTCGGATACAAGTCGGATTGCATAAGGGAATTCAACTTCTGAAGGAAGGACCTTAGCCATCGCACGTTCACCCAATGCGCCATGTCCGATTTCGCGACGACCTGGTGGACGTAGAGGACGTGCTTCTCCTACGCTGAATGGAGGGAAGTTGTAATGGTGCATGAAACGTTTGGATTCCTGTGGATCAATACCATCAAGAATTTGAACATCACCAAGCGCACCAAGAGTACATATACTAAGTGCTTGTGTTTGTCCACGTGTGAACAGACCTGTTCCGTGTGTACGAGGTAGAATATTGGTGTCACATTCAATAGGTCGAATTTCTTCCAATTTCCGTCCATCTGGACGCACTTTATCATGCGTAATCAAACGGCGAACTTCTTCTTTTACGATATCATGCAGAATTTCTTTAACATCTTTCATCAGTTCCGGTGTCTCTATGTACTTTTGTTCAAAGAAAGTTACCGTTGCTTCATTGATTTGATCAATGGCATCCTGACGCGCATGTTTTTCCGATATTTTGACAGCATCTTTAAGTTGTGCTGCAGCATATTCACGAACTTCTTGATTAACGCTGTCGTTCACGGCATGAAGCTTAACTGCCATTTTCGGTTTACCAGCTTTTTCTGTCAATTCATTGATTGTTGCAACAATTTTCTTAATCTCATCGTGACCAAACATGATCGCTTCAAGCATAATTTCTTCAGGCATTTCATTTGCTTCAGCTTCAACCATCATAATGGCATCTTTTGTTCCAGCAACAACCAAGTATAGATCACTTACTTCTTGATCTGCTACGTTAGGGTTAATGATGAACTGCCCGTCTTTACGACCAACTGCAACTCCACCAATAGGACCACTAAAAGGAACATCAGATATGCTAAGCGCTGCTGAAGTACCGATCATCGCAGCAATATCAGGAGCACAATCTTGATCTACGCTCATCACTAGATTAGCAACTTGTACATCATTACGGAAACCTTCTGGAAACAATGGACGAATAGGGCGATCCGTTAAACGACTAGAAAGAATAGCCTTTTCACTTGGTCTACCTTCACGTTTAATGAATCCACCTGGGATTTTACCTACAGCATATAGTCTTTCCTCATAGTTCACCGTAAGTGGGAAAAAGTCTAAATCCTTTGGTTCATTTGAAGCCGTTACTGTACACAGAACGACTGTTTCTCCATAACGAACCATGACTGCTGCATTCGCTTGTTTGGCAAAACGTCCTGTTTCTAAAATCAAGGTTCTTCCGCCTAATTGCATTTCAACACGATTTTCCATGAAATCCCTCCTTTTTTTCTATCAGTATTTCCTATTATTGATATTTCATATAACAATACACAAGAAGAAACGGCCACACCTTTCTTCATCAAAAGTTTGAACTTTTGATGCCAGTGATACAATGTATCACTTTCAGGTTTCCGTTTCTGTGATCAATATAAGAAAACATTACTGTAAAAGACTTGTATTTCCTTATATTTTAAAAGCAACCCGGCTGCCCCGCAGTCACTCCTAAAAGGACATACGGTAAACAACCAGGCTGCATTTAGTAAGATTATTGGATTATTAACGGCGCAATCCTAGTTTCTCGATCAACGCACTATAACGTCTAACATCCTTATTCTTAAGGTATTTCAACAACTTACGACGTTGACCAACCATCTTCAACAATCCACGACGAGAATGATGATCCTTCTTGTGTGTCTGGAAATGGCTAATTAGGTTCGTAATGTTCTCCGTAAGAATAGCGATTTGCACTTCTGGTGATCCAGTATCGGACTCATGAGTTTTGTGCTCTGCAATCAATTGGTGCTTACGTTCTTGAGTTAATGCCATTGCTATTCACCTCCTTCAATTATAATCGCCGTTAGCCTCGTTACCGTTGGTGAGATCGCGTAACCAAGCTAAGGTTAGATATCACTGTCTCCAATGACGTTAATTAGTATAGCACACCTGTTTGCAAAAAGTAAATGTCTTGTACCCCTAACTTATTCCGACACTAATAATTGCTCAGCTTGTTTTGCATCTAACTGGATCTGAGTAATTAATTCCTGTACAGAAGAGAACTTCCGTTCTTCACGCAAATAATGTACAAGTTCTACAGTCAATTGCTCACCATACAGAGTTTCGTCAAAATTAAATAGATGCACTTCATAACTAGGAGCAATTACTTTTTCATGAAAAGTTGGTTTAACGCCTAAATTCATAACCCCAGGAATCCATCTATCCTGGAAGAATGCACGAATAGCATACACGCCTTTGACTGGAACGACATATCGGTCATCCAATTTCAAATTTGCTGTAGGAAATCCGATTGTGCGACCTCGCTTCTCACCATCAATCACAGTACCTCGCAATTGATAATAACGTCCGAACCAATCATTGGCTTGTTGTAAATCCCCTACCTGAAGTGCCTTACGTATGGATGAGCTACTCACCTTCTCACCTTTTAACAGGAAAGCTGGAATAACTTCTACCTCCATTACTCCCTGCCCCAATTCACGAAGCAATTCCACATCTCCTAATCCTTTGTACCCGAAATGGAAATCGAAGCCAACAACAACCGTATCGATATGTAGTTGAATAAGTACATCCGTGAAGAACTCCTGTGGGCTTACGCGAGAAAAAACTTCATTAAACTGTGCAACATACATCGTATCGACACCCATACCTGCAAGTAATTCCTGTTTGATTCTAAGGGGTGTTAAATAACCTTCATAGTCCCCTTTACCCATTACATCTTTAGGATGTGGATTAAAGGTTACTACAGCCGATGGAATCCCCTTCTCTTTCGCTAAGGAAACAGCAGACGAAATGACACTTGTATGTCCTACATGAACTCCATCAAATTGTCCTATAGCCACAACCTGTGAACCTGGACGATCACACAGCATTTCGGACGAGAGTGGATAAGATAACATAACAGTTTTCACAACTATTCACCTGCAATTCCGTTAGATAGCCTAATTTCCGATTATGATTCCTGTAAGAACACTTTCACAGGAGCGATAGCCCCCGTCTCTTCTTGTTTCTGATATATACCTAGAAATCTTCCCTTAACATCATACAGACGAATCGGGGTTTCACTAGTCACATCAGGTGTTACAGATTTATATGAAAGTCGTTGACCTTGGATCGCTGCTGATGTTTTCTCTTCAGAGACCGTATGTGCTGGCAATTGAGGTATGGCCTGATCAACGGGTATTAAATGCGAGTCAAGTGTTCCCTCTTCCATACATCGCTCAATGTCTTCAAAAGTTAAACAGTGTTCTGCATCAATTCCTGCTGACTTCGTTCTCTCTAACTTGACCATAACAGAAGGTAGTCCCAGAGCACGACCAATATCTACAGAAAGCGTTCGGATATACGTTCCTTTTGAACATAAAGCTCGAAAAGAAAGTTCAGGGTAAGGGCCATCCCATGAAGTGTCAGTCATTTCAATTTCATAAATTGTAACCTCACGACTCTTACGTTCCACCGTCTTACCTTCTCGTGCCAATTCATATAACCTTTTACCGTCTACTTTCACAGCTGAGTACATTGGAGGAACCTGAGATATAACTCCTTTAAAAGAATTCAATACCTGTATTACATCTTCCTTAGTAACAGAAACAGAATCGACTTGTTCGATAACCTTACCTGTCATGTCCTCGGTATCGGTAGCCATGCCAAGACGTAGCGTAGCGTGATACTCCTTAGGAAGCTCTTGCATATATTCAACCACACGTGTAGCTCGACCCAGACAAAGTGGTAATACACCGGTTACTTCAGGATCTAACGTCCCTGTATGTCCGATTCGCTTCATCTTCACAATACGTCGAACTTTTGCTACCACATCATGTGATGTGAACCCAGCTGGTTTATAAACAGCTAATATACCCTCTAGATTACTCATAATAATTGTTTCACCCGTTCTATGACTTGTGGAATAATCGTATCCAAAGTACCTTCTATGCGACACCCAGCTGCCCGCACGTGACCTCCACCACCAAAACTTTGTGCAAATGCTGCAACATCAACATTTCCAGCGGATCGTAAGCTCACCTTAACAGCATTCTCGTTGATCACCTTAAATAGAATTCCCACTTCTACCCCTCGAATATTTCGAGGATAGTTCACAATACCTTCTAAATCTTCATTAATCGCTTCACATTCCATCATATGTTCAGGTGTAACGTGAACCCAACTAATGCGACCATCTGGTGTCATTTCAAGTGTACTAAGCGCCTTAATCAATACTTTCATTTGAGAAGGAGTCATTTCTTCTAATAAGTTCTCAGAAAGTTCTGGACCATTCACACCATAAGTAAGTAATTCCGAAGCAATTGCCATCACTTTGGGGGATGTATTTGAATAACGGAATCCACCTGTATCGGTGAGCATCCCTGTATATATAGCTGTAGCAACCTCTTGTGTCCAATCGAAATCAAATCGATTGATTAAATCAAATAAAATCTCTGCTGTTGCAGCTGCATCCGTTTTTATTAGATTCACATGTCCATAACCATCGTTGGTTGGATGATGATCCACATTTAGCATTAGGGCATCCTCAGCAAAAAATTGCTTCGTTAAACCTACCCTTTCAAAATCAGCGCAATCCACACAAATAATATGCTGAAACATACGTGTAGGAGGATTAATCTCCATATTAAGAATCGTATCTGACAGCGTTAGAAAATGCATACGTTGTGGAATGGGACCTTCATTAAGCAGTGTGAATTTCTTCCCTAGACATGAGAGAAGCCAGCCCACGGCTACCGTGGAACTGACTGCATCTCCGTCTGGCTGAACATGCGACACTACAAGAAAATCATCATGCTTGAGCAAATATCCCTTTGCTTCATCAAGACATTGTTCGTAGGTCTGCATAGCCGTCTCCTTTATGAAAACCTGATCATTGATTCTTATCAATCTCGCTTAACAACTTTTCAATATGACTCCCGTATGCAATAGATTCGTCAAACTTAAATATAAGTTCCGGCGTATGCCGAAAACGAATTCTTTTGCCGAGCTCCGAACGAAGAAAACCGTTAGCTTTATCGAGAGCAATAAGCGTGTTTTTCTTTTGTTCTTCGTCGCCAAGCACACTGAGATACACCTTTGCTTGTGCAAAATCATTTGGAACTTCGACCCCTGTTACGGTTACGAAGCCTATCCGAGGATCTTTGAGTTCACTTTGGATGAGAACACTCAATTCCTTCTTGATCTGTTCTGAAACACGTCCTGTGCGAATTTTAGCCATGTTTATTTCACCTCTCTACTTACGTTCAACTGTTTCCATGATGAACGCTTCAATAACGTCAAATTCTTTAACGTCATTATAGTTTTCCAAAGTAATCCCACATTCATAACCTTGAGCAACTTCTTTGGCATCATCTTTAAATCTCTTCAATGAATCAATCTTGCCTTCATGAATGACAATGCTGTTACGAATTAAGCGAATTTCCGCATTACGCGTAATTTTTCCTGAAGTAACCATACATCCTGAAACAGTACCCACTTTCGTGATTGTGAATACATTACGGACTTCAGCATGGCCGATAATGGTTTCTTTATAAATTGGGTCGAGCATGCCCTTCATAGCTTGCTCAATTTCTTCAATAACATTATAAATAACACGATGTAGACGAATATCTACTTTCTCTTGTTCTGCAGTTAGAGCAGCCTGATGATCAGGACGAACGTTGTATCCGATAACAATTGCACTTGAAGCAGCAGCCAAAATAATATCGGATTCTGTAATCGCACCCGCACCACTGTGAAGTATTTTAACGCGAACGCCTTCTACTTCAATCTTCTCAAGTGAACTCTTAAGAGCTTCAACTGTACCCTGAACATCACCCTTGATGATGACGTTAAGTCCTTTAATTTCACCATCTTTAATGTGTTGGAATAGATCGTCCAAAGTTACACGAACGTTGCTACCCATTTCAGACTGACGCTGAGTGATAGCACGTTTGTCTGCAATAGAACGAGCTTTACGTTCATCTTCAAACACCATAAACGGATCTCCCGCTTTTGGCACTTCAGTCAAACCTGTAATTTCTATAGGTGTTGATGGGCCTGCTTCTTTTAAACGACGTCCCTTATCGTTAACCATTGCGCGAATACGTCCGAAGCAGTTACCTGCAACAAATGCATCCCCTACACGAAGTGTTCCGTGTTGTACTAATACTCGTGCTACTGGACCACGGCCTTTATCTAGCTCAGCTTCGATAACTGTCGCACGTGCACGTTTATCAGGGTTAGCTTTATATTCGTTCATTTCTGCTACTAGCAGAATCATTTCAAGCAAATCTTCAAGTCCTGTTCTTTGTTTAGCAGATACATTAACGAATATTGTATCTCCGCCCCATTCTTCAGGAACCAGACCATATTCTGTTAACTCTTGCTTCACTTTATCAGGATCTGAACCCGGTTTATCGATCTTGTTAACAGCAACGATAATGGGTAGTTCAGCAGCTTTAGCATGGCTGATTGCTTCCACAGTCTGTGGCATTACACCATCATCTGCAGCAACGACAATAATCGTAATATCTGTTACTTGAGCTCCACGTGCACGCATAGCTGTGAAAGCTTCGTGACCTGGTGTATCAAGGAACGTAATTTTCTTATTGTTAATTTCAACCTGATAAGCACCAATATGCTGCGTAATTCCGCCTGCTTCGCCACCCGTAACATTCGTAGAGCGAATAGCATCAAGTAACGTAGTTTTACCATGGTCAACGTGACCCATAATCGTTACTACTGGAGGACGCGGTTTCAAATCTGTTTCTTCATCGACCTCTTCAAGAGTCTCGAAGCGATCGTCTTCTACAGCGATCTTCACTTCAACTTCCACACCAAATTCAGCGGCAAGAAGGAGTACTGTTTCAACATCTAATTCCTGATTGATCGTTGCCATAACACCCATCGTAATCAGCTTTTTAATAACTTCCGAAGCATCTTTATGAAGTAATTTAGCAGATTCACCGACTGTAGTTACACCACGAACAATAATTTTCTTAGGGGTATTGTCAATTTTTTCACGAGCTTGGTATTGAGCTTTACCTCTATTGTTCTTGCCACCACGGTTATTTCTGTAGTTACCACCCTTGTTGTCGTCGAAACGTCTAGATCCATTGTTGTTAGATCTATTCTTGTTAGCTCCACCTTGGCCAGCACCTTCACTACGTGACGCATCACGTGTTGGAGCTCCTGTCCCGCGGTTCTGAGTCTGTGGACGTGCTGTTGGACTACTTGGACGTTGTCCTCCGCCTTGAGACTGACCGCTTGGTCTTTGGCTACCCTGAGATGAAGATGGTCTTGTAGTACCTCCAGTACTTTGAGGTCTTTGAGAACCTGTACTATTCTGTGGTCTACTTTGTGATCCATTACTACTACTTTGAGGTCTTGAAGTTACTGTACCTGTACCATTGTTATTATTCGTATTATTATTCATACCTACCTGCTTTTCCTGTTGTTTTTTGGTTTCATCTTGCACCGTTACGGAACTATTCTCTTGACGAGGAAGAGACTCTTCCGTTGGTTTAATCACATCGACATCCTTCTTAACAGATGACGTTGCTGCCACTGCTGGGCTATCTCCGCTATCTCGTTTAGCGGCTGCATTGGACTTAATATTCTTAAAAAATTGCTCCACTTTAGTGACAGAATCATTCTCCATTACACTCATGTGGTTATTAACAGGTAAATCCAAACGCTTAAGAATCGTAATAATTTCTTTACTACTCATGTTTAGCGATTTAGCATACTCATATACGCGCAATTTTTCCTTATTACTTTCTTGTTTAGTCAATATACTCCACCTCCGACATTGTCTCCATTGATTTGGAGATCATTTCCGCGAATCCTTGATCCGTAATTGCCAGCACAACACGATGTGGTTTCCCAATACTTGTGCCCAGACTTTCCCGGTCATATCCGATCACCAGAGGGATTTTGTATGTTCCGCATTTATCACGAAACTTCTTTTGTGTATTTGGTGAGGCATCGCCAGCTAAAATAACCAGCTTAGCTTCTGAAGAACGAATAGTTTTGAGCACGACTTCGTCACCTGTAACTACTTTTCCTGCACGCATCGCAAGACCCAGACGAGAAAGCGTCTTATTCATCATTGGACTTCTCCTTCATGTCTAGAAATTCATCTTCCGCAGCAACAAAATCATCTGCCAATTGTTCATAAATTTCTGACTTTACATGATGTTTCAAGGCACGATCCAATGACTTATTCTTTTGAGCTAGTTTGAAACAGGCAACTTTACCGCACAGATAAGCTCCGCGACCAGACTTCTTACCTGAGAGATCAATAAGTACCTCATCTTCTGGCGTCTTCACAATACGTATTAACTGTTTCTTCGACATCATTTCCTGACATGCCACGCATTTACGCATTGGCACTTTCCTTGTCTTCATACTGCACCCTCCGTCCTAATTAGAAAATTAATCGACGGAGACAGAATCTTGAGGCATCTCATCAGAGAATGTTTTTGGTCTACCGAATTCCTGTTCCGCTTGAGTCTCACTTTTGATATCAATTTTCCAACCCGTTAATTTTGCTGCAAGTCTTGCATTCTGTCCTTTAATACCGATAGCAAGAGACAATTGATAATCTGGCACAACGACACGTGCCATCTTCTCATTCTCAAACACTTCAACTTCCAGTACTTTGGAAGGACTAAGTGCATTTGCAACATATTCTTCAACTTTATCGGAATAACGCACGATATCAATTTTCTCTCCGCGCAGTTCACCAACAATAGTCTGAACACGGACACCCTTAGGTCCAACACAAGAACCTACTGGATCCACCTCATCATTGCGAGAATAAACGGCTATTTTGGAACGGAAACCTGCTTCACGTGCAACGGAACGAATCTCAACAACCCCGTCAAATATTTCAGGCACTTCCAGTTCAAACAGACGTTTAAGCAAGCCGGGATGAGTACGTGACAACATAATTTGTGGACCTTTTGTCGTGTTCTCAACCTTTGTAATGTAAGCTTTTGTTCGTTCGCCATGTTTAAATTTCTCATTCGGCATTAATTCGTTCAAAGGAAGTAACGCTTCAACTTTACCTAAGTCAATATAAACATTACGAGGGTCCTGGCGTTGAACCGTTCCCGTTACAATATCTTCCTCTTTGTCCACAAAGGCGTTATAGATTAGACCACGCTCTGCTTCACGAATACGTTGTGTAACGACTTGTTTTGCTGTCTGTGCAGCAATACGACCAAAGTCACGAGGAGTAACTTCAATCTCTGCAATATCCTCCAATTGGAAATGAGGATTTATTTCTCGTGCTGCGGGAAGTGAAATCTCCATTCTAGGGTCCAACACTTCTTCAACAATTAATTTACGGGCATATACTTTAATAACCCCCGTATTGCGGTTCATGTCTACTCGTACATTTTGGGCTGTATTGAAATTACGTTTGTAGCTTGAGATTAGTGCTGCCTCAATAGCTTCAAAAATAATTTCTTTACTGATCCCTTTTTCTCGTTCCAATTCATTCATTGCTTCAATAAAATCCATACTCATTGGAATTCAATTCCCCCTCTCTTTATCCAGTTCTTTAAAAAATGATCGTTAATCTCGCGCTCGCAACCTTAGCATACGGAATACTGTACTGCTTCTTACCTATAACAATGACAAGAATATCGTCCTCAAACGAAAGAAGCCGGCCTTCAAATTCTTTGAGACCGTCCAGTGCTTCGTATACAGTAACAAACACATCCTTACCAACGGCCTTAGTAATATCTGTGCTTTTCTTTAATGGTCTCTCCGCACCGGGAGACGATACTTCCAGGAAGTAAACATCAGTAATTGGATCATTCAGATCCAGCTGCTGGCTCAAATATTCACTAATCAAGCCGCAGTCATCAATATCAATACCGCCTTCTTTGTCAACATAAATACGTAAGAACCAGCTACTTCCTTCTTTCACGTATTCCACATCAACTAGTTCGAAGTTATGTTCATCCAAATAAGGTTGGACCATTTCTTCTACGATACTTTTTATCTTAGGTGTGCTCAAAGACTATAACCTCCAAGACTTTCATTATCCTATATACCAAAGAGTAAAGAGTGGGTTGCCCCACTCTTTACACAACGGTTTTATCTCCATGATTACTACAAAAAATTATAACATAGTCTGGCAACACTGACAAGTATCAGTCCTTGACTACCCTTGCGTCTACACGAGATATGAAGGGATTATCGAGTGTCATTCCTCTTTTAGAATAGGGAAAGTTGATTGCTTTCTGGTAACCCTCGGAAGCACCCCATCTGTGTGAGTAATTCAACTATGGTCTTACTTGCCTTTGATTTCTGCTGGAAGTCTTCAATCGATAAATATTCTCCCGCTTCACGTGCTGCTGCAATATTACGGGCAGCGTTGTCACCAATCCCCTGCATCGCTGAGAACGGTGGGATTAAGGAATCTCCATCTACTGTAAACTTCGTAGCATCTGAACGGTATAGATCAATGCTTTTGAAAGTAAATCCACGTGCAGTCATTTCCAACGCCATTTCAAGTATAGCTAACATGCCCTTCTCCTTGGTCGTTGCTTGGAAACCCTTCTGCTCAATTTCCACAATTTGATGACCTATGGCTTCATAACCTTGACAACAGAGTTCAATATCGAAATCCTCGGCCCGAACCGTAAAATAAGTCGCATAATACGCAATTGGATAATACAATTTGAAATAAGCAGTACGCACGGCAGATATAACATATGCTGCAGCATGTGCCTTTGGAAACATGTATTGAATTTTGAGACAGGAATCAATATACCAAGCAGGTACTTTACATTTCTTCATCTCTTCAATCCATTCAGGTGTTAGCCCCTTACCTTTACGAACACTTTCCGTAATGGTAAAAGCCAACCCCGCATCCATCCCAGCTTTATAGATCAGATAGAGCATAATATCATCACGACAACCAATAACTGTCTTGATATTACATGTCCCATTCTTGATGAGATCCTGCGCATTTCCAAGCCATACCCCCGTTCCATGAGACAATCCAGAAATTTGAAGTAAATCGGCAAAGGACGTTGGCAATGACTCAATTAACATTTGTCGTACAAATTTAGTTCCCATCTCGGGTACACCATATGTAGCAACAGGCGTTCTAATTTGTTGAGGTGTAACCCCTAGTGCCTCTGTAGAACTAAATAAGCTCATCACTTTAGGATCATTCATAGGTATCGATGTAGGGTCTACTCCTGTTAAATCCTGCAGCATTCGCATCATCGTTGGATCATCGTGACCCAGAATATCAAGTTTAAGTAAGTTAGACTCAAAAGCATGATAATCAAAGTGCGTTGTCTTCCACTCAGCTCCAGTATCATCTGCAGGGTATTGAACCGGTGTGATATCTTCTACATCCATATAATCCGGTACTACCACAATTCCCCCTGGATGCTGACCCGTACCTCTTTTGACACCTGTAAATCCAGCAGCAAGACGACTTACCTCAGCTCCACGCCATTTCTTATCATGTTCTTCTTCGTACTTTTTGGTATAACCAAAAGCCGTTTTCTCCGCAATTGTACCTATCGTGCCGGCACGGAATACACATTTCTCACCAAAAATCTCTTTAGTAAAGTTATGCGCGACCGACTGATATTCCCCTGAAAAGTTAAGGTCAATATCCGGAACTTTATCTCCTTTGAATCCAAGGAAAGTCTCAAACGGGATATCTTGTCCCTCCCCTTTCAGCATTCCACCGCAATGTGGACAAATTTTCTCTGGAAGGTCAAATCCGCTCGGAATACTACCATCCAGAAACCATTCATTATATTTGCAGTCCGAATTCTTACATACGTAATGAGCAGGTAACGGATTAACTTCTGATATCCCTAAAAAGGTAGCTACTACAGATGACCCAACAGATCCCCGTGACCCAACTAGATAACCATCTCTGTTGGATTTCTTAACAAGACGTTCAGATATTAAATAGTTAGCTGAGAATCCATACTTGATAATAGGCTCTAACTCTTTCTCAAGCCGTTTTATCACGACATCAGGCAAGTCTTCCCCATATAAACCCATAGCCGTATCATAACAAGTCTTCCGAATCTCTTCGTCAGCACCTTCCATGATCGGTGTATACAGCTTAGAAGGGAATAATGGATAGTCTTCGAAACGATCTGCAAGTTCAACGGTATTGGTAATCACTACTTCTGTTGCTTTCTCTTTACCTAAGAAATCAAATTCCTCCAGCATCTCGTCTGTCGTACGAAAATGTGCATCTGGTTTGCGGATATCCTTCAATGGACTAAATCCAGTAATCCCATTAATGGCAATATCACGGAATAACTTCTCGCGAGGTTCTAGATAATGAACATTCCCGGTTGCAATAACGGGTTTACTCAATTTCTCACCAATTTCGCAGACCCGTTTCAATGCCGTCTTTAACTCAATCGGGCTAGCCACAAAACCTTTATCAACCAAATGCATATACATCGTCAATGGTTGAATTTCTAACACATCGTAAAACTGTGCAATCTCCTCCGCCTCTTCAACGGACTTATTCAATACGGCTTCAAAGAATTCTCCTTTTTCACAACCCGAAATCACAAGTAATCCTTCACGCATCTCCACGAGCTTAGATTTCGGAATACAAGGCACTTTCTTGAAATATTCCGTATTGGACAATGATATTAACTTAAATAAGTTCTTCTTCCCAACCAAATTCAACGCATATATTCCACAATGAAATGGGCGCGTATTAGACAAATCTTGACCGACATAGTCATTAAGACGATCTAACATCGTTATACCCTTCATTTTATCAGCATCGGTTAGAAGTCCACTCAAGATCCCTACCAATGCAATCGTATCATCAATCGCTCGGTGATGACTCTCTAACAATACTTTATACTTAGCAGCCATCGTATTAAGTCTATGATTCTTCATCCCAGGATAAAGTAACCGTGCTAACTCAAGGGTATCAAGCACTGGATTAGGCATCTCAGGTAAACCGTATTCTTTTAACGAAGCTTGGATAAATCCAACATCAAATCTTGCGTTGTGAGCTACAAGAATGCCGTCTCCAGCAAATTTCAAAAACTCATGTAAAACAGGTTCCAGATCTGGTGCATCTTTCACCATTTCATCCGTTATATTCGTAAGTTGCTGAATATGATAAGGGATTTTCTCGTGTGGATTAACAAAAGTGGCATAGCGATCAATTTCTTTACCATCTTTCACTTTCACCGCTGCAAGCTCTGTAATATTATTAGCCGTAACTGATAGGCCTGTAGTTTCTATATCAAATACAATGTAAGTAGCACTACTCAGTTCAATCGATTGAGGTTGGAGTACGATAGGAATAGAGTCATTCACAACATTAGCCTCAACGCCATAGATCATCTTTAATCCATTCTTTTTGGCCGCTTTAGCTGCTTCAGGATAGCTTTGAACACCCCCATGATCGCTAATGGCAATAGCAGTATGTCCCCATCTTGCCGCTGTCTTAATATACTTATCGATAGGTGTGATGGCATCCATTGTACTCATCGTCGAGTGCAAATGAAATTCTACTCGTTTCACCGGTGCATTATCTTTGCGTTCAGGAGGTGCTTGTACCTCATTTAAATCCGATGGCATCATAACCAGTTCAGGCGTTTGCATAAACCGATCGTATTCTACCCGACCACGTACTTTAATCCATTTTCCATTTTCCAATTGGCTTAGTACTTTAACGTCATCTTTTGTTTTAGCAAACATCTTCATTTGCATCGAATCCCCAAAATCAGTTACGTTAAATGTAAACAACGTCATACCATTTCGTAGTTCTTTGCTATCAAGACCAAACACAGCTCCCTGAATCGTAATCTTCTTCTCTTCATCCTGAATATCTTGGATTGGTACTGGCTGTTCCTTGATATCGTATCCCATATGAAGACGAACATCTCCAGCATCTTCGTCGAAATTACTTTCTGCCTCAATGCTACTCATCATGTTCTGAACAACTTCACGCTCTTCTTCGATCTTCTTCTTTTCAAACTCCTTAATAGCCTCTTGCCCGTTATCTCCAACGCCCAATTTAACGCGAAGGGGAAGAGCAAAATAGTGAGCATAGAAACGTGTGATCGCTTGATCGATTTGTTTCTTCTTAGCTAGTTCTAGTGAAGTGGCATCTGTAAGTCTTAAAAGTAACTGATCACCTTCTAGCTCATGGGATGCTCTCGCCATCCAACCATTTACAGAAGGAATTTCCCGATGTACCCACTCTGTGAACAAAGCCCAATACGCATTCACTATATCTTCGACTGATACACGATCCGTATATTTGAAAACAAATGATATCTTAGCAATATGTTGCATCTTTTCTTGAATTCTAAGACAAAAGGCTCGATACACTTCACCAGGGACTATCGTATCCTTCACAATTTGAATTGCCCATTCTTGGCTACTACGGCTAATTTCCACCTGTTCTATATAGCCATCCAAAAAGTGGGGATCGATTAGAGCAGGTGGAACTGCACCTTGTTTCATCAAAAGCTCAAATCGTGTTCTTTTATCTTCCAAGTTGCTCATTTTTCCTCCCCCTTGACCACCTTGCAATAACAGTTAAAATGGGAAAAGCTTCTGTATACAAAAATGTTCTCGATCTCTTACCCACCGACTCATTTCTGCCAGAAGCTCTCCACCATGGCTCTATTAGTTCTAGATATAGACCTATTCTAAGATCTCTTAATACGCTCTAGCAAATACAACTGTATGCTTAGACGGTTGTCCACATGCGATACATGTTTCTTTCACTTCAGCAGGATCAAATGGAATGTTGCGGCTTGTTGCTCCCGTTTCTTCTTTAACCTTACTCTCACATTCTACTGTACCGCACCATCCAGCTAATGTGAAGCCACGAGATTCTTCCATTCTCATCTTCATTTCCTCAAGATTATCCACGGAGTAGAAGTGGTCCGTCATGAATTGCTTCGCACGGTCAAACATTTCCTGATGCACTTGTTCAAGCATAGCTTTAACTTCTTCAGCTAGATTATCTTGTTGAACAATCTTCTTCTCACCCGTGATACGAGATACTAACACGCAGACACCGTTCTCCATGTCACGAGGACCAAGTTCTAAACGAACAGGAACACCACGCATCTCATATTCATTAAACTTCCAGCCTGGAGTCACATCACTACGGTCATCGACCTTAACGCGCACGCCTGCTTTCTTCAATTCACTGAACAATTCATCTGTACGTCCGACTACTGCATCACGTGTCTTAGCAGGTCCAATAGGAATCATGATAACCTGAGTAGGTGCTACTTTTGGAGGTAGCGCAAGCCCACGGTCGTCTCCATGAACCATAATTAATGATCCAATCAGTCTTGTACTTGTACCCCATGATGTCGTATGCACAAATTCTTGTGTATTATCACGACTTAAATATTGTATTTCAAATGCTTCCGCAAATTTCGTTCCTAGATAATGAGATGTACCGGCTTGTACCGCTTTCCCATCTTTCATCATCGCTTCAATAGAGAAGGTATCCACTGCCCCTGCAAATCGCTCCGATGGCGTCTTTTGACCCGTAATAACGGGGATCGCAAGGAATTCCTCTACAAAGGTACGATATACTTCAAGCATTTTCATTGTTTCTTCGCGCGCTTCTTCTTCTGTCTCATGAGCAGTGTGACCTTCTTGCCACAAGAATTCACTAGTTCTAATGAAAGGCAATGTCCGCTTTTCCCAACGAACGACGTTCGCCCATTGATTAATCAAAACAGGCAAGTCACGATAAGATTGAATCCATTTGGAATACATATGCCCAAACATCGTTTCAGAAGTTGGACGAATCGCAAGACGTTCTTCCAGCTTCTCTCCAGCAGCTTCCGTTACCCATGGTAATTCCGGATTAAATCCTTCGATATGATCTTTCTCCTTTTGGAAGAAGCTCTCTGGGATAAATAGAGGGAAATACGCATTACGATGTCCCGTTTCTTTAAAACGACGATCCATTTCAGTCTGAATATGTTCCCAAATTTCATAACCGTCTGGACGGAACACAATACACCCACGAACCGGTGAATAATCCATTAACTCCGCTTTCTTAATTACATCTATATACCACCGGGAGAAATCTTCTCCTTGCGGTGTAATTTCCGTCACGAACTGCTTATCTTTTGACATAAGGATGAATGTCCTCCTAAAATTTTTCTGTGCTACTACTTGTTATGCTTCTGAAAAATTCACATCGGAAGCATAATCTAAGTTTTTGTTGTTACTTCTTTCGAACCTTCGAGAAGGTCCACTCATGCATATACTTAGCAAAGGGAGCGGAATTGTCCTGAAGAAGCTTAAGCGCTCGGCTTTGCCATCGGATTTCTACCGCTAAGAGCGGTATATAATCAAGAAATCGGATGGCAACAGCGATCGTAAGGACAATCCGATATCGTAGCTGTATATGCTGGAGTTGGAACTTTGTTATCCATTAATCAATCTTAATATATCATTATAGGTAACAGCGATCATCAGTAGGAATAGCATGGCGAACCCAATAAAATGAACCATTCCTTCACGATTCGGATCAAGTGGTTTACCACGTACCCATTCAACACCAAGGAACACAAGTCGACTACCATCAAGTGCTGGAATTGGAAGTAGGTTGAAAATCCCTAAATACAGACTTAATATAGCTGCCCAATACGTAAGTTGCTCAATTCCTTGCTTCGCAATCTGACCCGTAACCTCAAACGTTCTTACAGGTCCTCCTAGATCATCCATGGAGAATTGGTTAATTAACTGACTGAACCCTTGGAAGATCACTTCAGTCGTACTCACCATAGTTTTACCTGAATTGGAAATCGTCTCACCGAAAGTCGCCTTACGAGAAGGAAGTTCTGGTGTAATACCTACCTTACCGCCTTCTTGTCCTTCCATCGTGCGTGGAACAAGTGTTACATTAAAAGTTTCACTGCCACGGCGAATAGTCCACTCCATAGGTTTATCTTGAGATTCTGCCGTTAACGCGATCATCTTCTGATAATCTGCACCAATCGGCGTACCATTGATGGAATCAACAATATCTCCCTTTTTCAAATTCGCTTCAGAGGCTGGCATGCCATCTGATACATTACCGATCTGGACATACGTTGGATTTTCCAAAGGTATACCCGCCATCTGGATATGTATGGCGAACAATATAAATGCAAGAATAAAGTTCATCACAGGACCTGCAAAGATGGATAGAGCACGTTGCCCTACAGTCTTGCTACCGAATTGGCGATTTCTTGGAGCGATTTGCGTCTCTTGCCCTTTGGTAACCATCATGGCTTGAGGATGAACTCGATATTGTTGTACATCTTCGTCTACATTAAGTTTGATAGTTAGAGCTTGGTCTAAATCAATAGACTCTACTTCACCCCGTATCACATTCTTACGGTTATCCAACTGATCTAGATAGATCTTTTTCACTTCGTCGTTCACTATACGAACAGCAATCGTCTGTCCGACCTGTATTTCCACAAGTTCTGGATCTTCACCGGCCATACGTGCGTAACCACCAAATGGTAGCAAGCGAAGCGTAAATAGAGTTTCATTACGTCTATAGGAGAACAGTTTCGGGCCGAAACCGATAGCGAATTCACGAACCAATATACCCGCACGCTTAGCGAAATAGTAATGTCCCCACTCATGTACCGTTACAATAACAAAAAACATTAACACTGTCAGAAAAACAATCTGAACCATTTCCAAAGCATCTCATCCCCTTTCATTGTCTAAGATCGAAGTATGTCCTTATAGATTATCATTATTCTCCGATCCAACACAAGAGAATCACTTTTGAAGCATTTTTTTTGAAAGGAGAAGATTGTAAGATTTAAATTCTAAGAGCGAGTTCCCTCGAACGTTGATCACACTCTTGAATGGAACCTAAATCAGGTAGAGAGATATTATCGTGTTGTTCAAGCACTTGTTCAATAATCTCTTCGATATGCAGGAACGATATTTCTCGTTGTAAAAACCGCGCAACAGCAACTTCATTAGCAGCATTGAACGCAGTTGTTGCTGTACCACCCATTCGGCCACACTCATACGCAAGCCGTAGACACGGGAATCTAACAAAATCCAACTCTTTAAAATGGAGACTACCCACTTCTGCAAGAGACAAACTGCGTGTTGAAGATGTCCAGCGTTCGGGATAGGTAAGCGCATATTGAATAGGGACTCTCATATCTGGATTACCTAATTGAGCAATAATACTGCTATCACAGAATTCCACAAAAGAATGGATAATACTCTCTGGATGTAGAAGTACGTTAATTTGATCATAGGGTAAGTCAAATAGCCAATGGGCCTCTATAACTTCCAATCCCTTATTCACCATCGTTGCTGAATCAATTGTAATTTTGGAACCCATAGACCAGTTTGGATGCTTTAACGCATCTTCAACCGTAACACCTTTTAGTTCTTCACGAGTTAAATCTCGAAATGATCCACCAGAAGCAGTGATCGTAATCCCAGCAACATCTGCTCTATTTTCTCCATTCATGCATTGAAAAATTGCACTATGTTCACTGTCGATCGGGAACAACTTCACACCTTTTTCGACAGCAAGTGAAGTCACCAAGTGACCCGCAGTTACCAAGGTTTCTTTGTTTGCCAATCCAATATGTTTACCAGCTTCAATTGCAGCCAATGTAGATTGTAATCCTACACTACCCATAACAGCCGTAACCACCATCTCCGCATCCGTGCACGCCGCCACTTCTACAAGACCTTCGTCTCCATAATAAACTTGAGTAGTAGCAGGTAAATGTGGTTTAACTTTCTCAGCTAATTCCTTCGTAGCCACGGATACTTTCTTTGGTTGGAACTCATTCACCTGGCGAATTAATAATTCAGTGTTTGTCCCAGCAGCAAGCCCTTCGACTTGAAATTGATCTCTATGCGTGGACACCACATCCAACGTCTGCGTCCCTATGGATCCCGTAGAACCTAAGATACTTATTTTTTTCATAATGCACCTTCTCTCGTGTTAGTAAGGCAATAGCATCACGATATGTACAAAAGGGAAAACAATAATCCAACTATCACAACGATCTAATATCCCGCCATGACCTGGTAATAGCTTACCTGAATCTTTAATATTGTACACTCGCTTGTAAGCGGACTGCATTAAATCACCTAGTTGTCCTACTACAGCACAAGCGACACCGATAAGGCACGCTCTTCCTAAACCAAGTATGTCTCCAGAAAGCATTGAGAATACAATGGCAACCAGCATTGCTATCACTACACCGCCGAGCGCACCCTCAATGGTCTTATTGGGACTAATGGCAGGCCAAAGCTTATGACGTCCCCATTGTTTACCAACAAAGTATGCACCCGCGTCACTTGCCCAAATACAAGAAAGTAACAGGAAAGTCCAGAATAGCCCATGTCCATCCGGAGCGTGCCTAGATTCCGCGATAAAATAAAATCCGACTCCTATATATAACACACCTAATAGTAGTAAGGATACTTGTTGAATATTTATGCGATTTTTAGTAAAGACCGTCATTAACATCAACAAAAAGAGAAGGATCCATACCATCTCTCCACCAGGGGAATAAGTGATATTTAGTAGCTTCCAAGGGAACATGATCATTAGTACACCAAGAAACCCCATAAATGCTACTGAACTAAAAGGGCGTACTTTAATCATCTTCACAAATTCATAATATCCTATTAAAGACATAGCAAGAATAAGCAAATGAAATGATAAGTCACCGATCACACAAACCCCTAGAAAAATAGCACCCGCAAAAATTCCGGTAATAAGTCGTTGTTTCAACGGTTTTCATCCTCTTCTTGAGTTATGACAGTCCACCGTAACGCCTAGTTCTCCGCTGATACTCAGCAACAGCATGATGTAAATGCTCCTTATTGAACTCAGGCCAGTAAATATCGGTGAACCATAATTCACTATAAGCTAACTGCCATAGCATAAAATTACTTATTCTCATTTCACCACTTGTACGGATCAATAAATCCGGATCAGGCATACCATTCGTTTTCAAATGGACTCCTATGGATTCAGCAGTGATAGCATCCGCTTTTAATCTACCTGCTTCGATCTCACGTCCAAGCTCAATCATTGAATCTGTTAATTCCTTACGAGCACCATAGTTCAGGGCAAAATTAAGTACAAGACCGTCATTATTCGCCGTCCGATTTACTGCATCATCCATAGCTTTCAAAGTATGGCTAGGTAATCCATCCTTATCGCCCATCATCCGAATCTGTACGTTTCTTTCTATTAATTCGTCCAATTCAATTGCGAGAAATTCTTGGGGAAGCCGCATTAGAAAATCAACTTCATCTTTAGGTCGTTTCCAGTTCTCAGTCGAGAAAGCGTACATTGTTAAATATTTAATGCCAAGATCATCTGCCGCGATAGTAGCACGTTTAACAGCTTTCATGCCGTTATGATGTCCAACAACACGTGGTAACCCAAGCCGTTTAGCCCATCTTCCATTCCCATCCATAATGATAGCAACGTGTTCAGGAATATTATCCGCCGTAATTTCCATCGGTTTCGGACTATCTTTATGCATCCACCATGATCGGATTCGTTTGATCATTCCATTTCCTCCAAGCCACTTTCTGCAAGTTGAAACTGATATAACGCACATATAATTATCAATAAGTTACTACTGTAAAAAAAGAGACAAACCCCACCATAATAGGAGGGGCCATAAGTCTCTTATACGTCCATGATCTCTTTTTCTTTCACCAAGAGAACCTTGTCGACTTCGGCACTATATTTATCCGTCATCTTTTGAATATCTTCTTGATGTCTGTGGGATTCATCTTCGGTAATATCAGTCTTTTCAAGTTTCTTAATATCATCGTTTGCATCACGTCTTATGTTACGTACAGCCACTTTGGCTTCCTCACCAAATTTTTTGGTTGTCTTAACCAATTCAATCCGACGTTCTTCAGTTAGAGCTGGTATAGTCAAACGAATCATCGTTCCGTCATTGGAAGGTGTAATTCCAATATCAGACTTTGAAATTGCTCGTTCGATTTCAGATAACGAAGATTTATCCCAAGGTTGAATCATCAACGTACGAGAATCCGGAGTATTAATGTTGGCTAATTGACTAATTGGTGTCGGCGAACCATAATAATCCACTTGAATTCGATCAAGCAAAGATGGTGCTGCACGACCTGCACGCAATGAAGCTAAATCACGTTTTAAAGCAAGAATTGCTTTTTCCATGCGCTCTTCAGCACTTTTTTTAATAGTTTGTGGCATCAGTCTACACTCCCTTTAACAATGGTTCCTATTTTCTCACCTAGTACAACACGTTTAATGTTTCCCTGTTCCGTGATTGCAAATACGATAAGTGGGATATTATTATCCATACATAAGGACGATGCAGTGGAGTCCATAACACCTAAATTTTTGTTAAGCATGTCCATATAGGTCAACTGTTCAAACTTCTCAGCCGTTTCATCTTTGAAAGGATCTGCCGAATATACACCGTCCACTTTGTTCTTCGCCATCAAGATCACTTCAGCTTCGATTTCAGCAGCACGTAAAGCAGCAGTTGTATCTGTTGAGAAGAACGGATTTCCTGTTCCTGCAGCAAAAATAACAACGCGACCTTTTTCCAAATGACGAATAGCTCTACGTCGGATATAAGGTTCAGCAATCTGCTGCATTGCAATAGATGTCTGAACTCTAGTAGGAACACCAATCTGTTCTAATGCATCCTGCAACGCTAACGAGTTCATGACTGTTGCTAGCATACCCATATAATCAGCAGTAGCACGATCAAATCCATTCGCACTACCAGCGATTCCACGCCATATGTTACCACCGCCACATACGATAGCCACTTCAACACCAAGTTCCACTACTTCTTTAACTTGGTCTGCTATAGAAGCTATAGTGTCCGCGTCAATGCCGTATCCATTTTGACCTGAGAGAGATTCACCACTTACTTTTAAGACCACTCTTTTAAATACTGGCTGTTCCATGTTAACCCTCCACTTTGAGAAGGCGCTAATAAGTCCGCGCCAGTTTTTATATCCGTTTCAAGAAATAAAAGCAACTATTCTTCAACTAATACTTCTTTTATGTTAAAAAAGAAGGAACACATTGTGTTCCACTCTTCTTTATGTCTATGATTATAACGCCATTTAAGTAAGATTTAGTTATTAACTTGCGCCATTACTTCTTCAACGAAGTTATCTACTTTTTTCTCTAAGCCTTCACCAAGTTCGAAACGAACAAAGCGACGAATTGTGATGTTTTCACCAATTTTGCTGATTTTTTCATTCAACATCATAGAAATGGTTTTGTCAGGATCTTTAATGAAGGATTGTTCCATCAAGCAGAACTCTTCATAGTACTTGCTGATTCGACCTTCAACCATTTTTTCAACGATTTTTTCAGGTTTTCCTTCATTTAGTGCTTGTGCTTTCAAGATTTCTTTTTCTTTCTCAACTTCTTCTTGTGGCACTTCTTCACGACGAACATAACGTGGGTTAGCTGCTGCAATTTGCATCGCGATGTCACGAGCAAATTCTTTGAATTGATCTGTTTTACCAACGAAGTCAGTTTCACAGTTAATTTCTACAAGCACACCAATTTTTCCTCCAGCGTGAATGTAAGATTCTACAGTACCTTCAGTAGCTGTACGTCCAGCCTTATTAGCTGCTGCTGCCAATCCTTTTTCACGAAGAAACTCGATCGCTTTAGATACATCACCATTAGTTTCATCAAGAGCCTTTTTACAATCCAACATTCCTGCGCCCGTTCTTTCACGAAGCTCTTTTACTGCACTAGCATTAACTGCCATTGGTTATTCCCTCCAAAAATGATATTGTTTTTTTCACTTTGTTCATCCATTTAATAATCGCTCAGAAGAGCCAATACCTAATTCCGCGATCAATATTACGAAAGTATGGGTATAACCTATATTTTCGTAATATTTTAAAAAAAGGGCAGTGAGAGGTTATCCACCTGCCAACCACCCTTTTCATTTTAATTCATTCATATATGAATTACCTAATCGGATATTAGGCTGTTGTTTCTTCACCTTGATGAGCTTCAACAATGGCATCAGCCATTTTACCAGTCAAGAGTTTAACAGCACGAATTGCATCGTCATTACCAGGAATAACGTAGTCAATTTCGTCTGGATCACAGTTAGTATCTACGATACCTACGATTGGAATACCCAATTTGCGAGCTTCTGCAACCGCGATGCGTTCTTTACGAGGATCAATGATGAACAAGGCACTTGGAAGGCCCTTCATGTTCTTGATTCCGCCTAGGAATTTTTCAAGACGATCTTTCTCTTTGCGAAGAATGATAACTTCTTTTTTAGGTAGAACAGCGAATGTTCCATCTTCTTCCCATTTTTCAAGCTCTTTCAAGCGGAAAATACGTTTTTGAATCGTTTCGAAGTTAGTTAGAGTTCCACCCAACCAGCGTTGGTTAATGTAGAACATTCCACAACGTTCAGCTTCTTCTTTAACTGAATCTTGTGCTTGTTTTTTTGTTCCTACGAAAAGGATTGTTCCGTTTTCTTCAGAAACACTTTTCACGAAGTTATAAGCTTCCTCTACCTTTTTAACTGTTTTTTGCAAGTCAATGATGTAGATTCCGTTTCTTTCTGTGAAAATATAACGATCCATTTTTGGATTCCAGCGGCGAGTTTGGTGACCGAAATGTACGCCTGCTTCCAAAAGTTGCTTCATGGATATTACTCCCATTTTAAGCGCCTCCTATAAATTGGTTTTTTGTGTCCTCCGCCAACCGTCATCTCCCTTAAAGACTTTCTTCAAAAGAAAGCACCCTTACAGGGATCACTTGGCGTGTGTTTTTAACACCGACAATTAATATACCACAAGTTATATACTGATGCAATACTTTTTCATGTCGAAATAGGCTTGGATTTTGATTTGGAATATTTTGAACTTAAAGAAAATACAACCATCTGCTAAAAATGTCATTAGCGAGATGATTGCATTTGAATTTTAGATATAACGGATTCATTACTTTCACCTTTTATAAAGGTATAACTTCCAGCACGAATCTTTCTGTTTATCTTTTTAGCCACGGCATCCTTAATAAATTGGTCCTTGTTAGTAATCACACCTATTTTCATAAGGTCTTCCGCAACATCGGTTAAATTACTTCCACTCTTTAGCTTATACGCTATTGACTTAGTGACTTCATTCTTCGAAGGTGCTACGGGTGTCTTCACGGGAACCGTCTTCTGAATATTAGTTGTCGTGCTATCGGCCTTCTCTACAGGTTTGTCCGGAGTTGAAGGTTGGTTGGGTTCTGCAGCTTTTGTAGCCTTTACAGGAGCCTTTGTAGTCTCACCCTGTGGTTGGGAACTCTCTTCAATCATTTGCTGTTTCCATTCTTCAACTGTCAATAATTGTTGCGATGATTCTGTTACTTTTAAATCTAACGCTTTAGCTTGCTCTTCAATCTGTTCCCTAGTCAAGTTACTTGTAGTTTCTTCTTTACTTGAAGACAATTGCCCCTCACCAATGATCATTAGCTGAAGCAAAACTGCACCTATTATGAGTCCCATGCCTAAGCCGCTCATAAATGAACGATTCTTCATCACAGTGACTCCTCCTGTTTCGCTAATTGAAGAATAAGCTGAACTTCACCACGCTGAAGTCCCACTGATTTTCCGATTAGATCAATAGACTTACCTTGATCGTACAGTTCAAACAGTTCTACATAACGGTGTTTAATGGAATTCTCAAGTACAGCCATCTTAATAGACTGTTCATCTTCGTGTGTATCAATCACACCTGCTTTAACACTGCTCAACTCCGCTAAAGCGGAAACATGAAGACGTCTTTCTTGTTCTGCTTCCATTATAAGAGCAGCTTGTTGTTCCGATTGATGTTCAACCTGAAGTAATCTCTGATGCATTTCTCTCATTTGCTCTTCCATGGCTACCTGCTTAGCCGTAATATCATTCTTCATCTGTCCAACTAAATCTACCAATGTATCATTTTCTTCTTCTATATCAGCCATATACTGCTCCAAAGTGGCCTCCACTTCTTTGACCATTTGCTCTGAAGAAATTTTTCCTTCTTGTTTTCTAGGCAACATCACAGCATATATCAAGGCCGCGGCCCCTAACATGATGATAATAATCCATGGTTCCAAAAGATTCTAGTCTCCTTTGATCTGTTCAACATGATATTTATAGAGACAGATCGATATGATGTCCCTTATACGGGTGCTCAGCTGCATGTTTCTCTGACGTTTGTTCTTGTTGATTGTTATCTTGTCGTCCATCACTTTGAGAAGAATGTTGTTGCTTTCCCTCTTCTCGAATAGAAGAATTCTTTGTTTCATCAATACCCGAGCTACGATGTCGTAGCTCACGGCTATCTTTTACTTCTTGATTCATTAATAATGTTTGTTCTTGAGCGCTTCTCTGATGAAGTTCGTTTTGTATTTTCCCTATTTCTTGGGTTCTCGGTACAGCAATTTGTAGTTCTACCGATTTCATACTCACGATATCCACCTCACTCTCGAATAAATTAATTTAATAGGTTTATATGTAAGGGACCATAGATATATCACCATCTGAATAATAAAAGGAAACCCGTTCCGATGTATCCTTCACAAATCGTGTATTCCTGCCAATGACAATTTTAGAACCCACATAAATCGTTTTGATAATATCAATTCTTGCTTTGTTCGTCTCTTCAAGCATCTTCTCAATATCTAAGATACGTTCTTTGATTCGAGTTTGTTCTTTAAGATGATATTTAAGAGTGACATTCAGTTTAAGTCGTAAAGCCAATTTATCAGCTGTCAATTGACCAGAAGAAGCTAATTGATTCAACAAATTCAAAGCTTTTTCTGTTTTCAGTAAGCTATCTGTTTGTAACTTAAGTTGAGTACGCAGATCAGATAGTTCATTTCTTAGGTCAGGAACTATACCTACCTCAATTGTTGTAACGGTAGACATCGTATTCCCTATAGTCCTTGCAATAACTCTCTCACCGGCCTGAATACTCCCACCAACGATTAAGCCCTTGGTACCCCTACATATAACATTTCTGCCTGCCCTTATATTAGAATGCATTATACTTTGGGAAACAACCACTTCCTCTGCAGCGATCACGTTACCTTCTTGTACGAAGGAGCTTTTCACACTACGACCTGCTTTTACATGGCCCTTATTGTACCCAATAATTCCGCCTGTTATCTCAATAGAACCTTCTGCGTCAAGTTCGGCTCCTTCAACGCCTCCGATTACACGAATATCTCCAGCTGCCTTAATTCTAAAACCAGTTAGCACATTACCTCGAATAATAACCGATCCAACAAAATCAATATTCCCAATACTATAATCTACATCCCCATTTACTTCGTATATTGGAAATACATTGATTCTACTCTGATCTACGATAGTTATCATTCCATCAATGGTTGCATACATAGCTGCTTTCTCTGAATCAAGAACGACATTTTTTCCTACTTTAAAATTTGCATCTTTCCCTGCTTTAAAGGGTATGACTTCGTTCGAAACTGATATTCCTGGTTTGCCGGGAATCGGTGGAATACGCTTAGCGATGATCTGACCTTTGCGAACATTGCTTAGGTTATTTACTTCCTTATGATCTACCTTTCCATTTCCCGACTCCAATGGACTATGGTTTGTATTATCCGCTACTTTCATAAGCATCTCAATTCGTCCATCTTCACCGTGTACTGGAGCTTCTCCAAATGCTATAGGTGTCTTTGCTGAGAAGTAATCCTCAGGTTTGTCCACAATCTGTTGAAGAGCATTACGTTCAACTCCATGCTTAACGTGCTGACTATGAAGGAATTTCTCAAGCTCTTCCAAGGTACAACTGAATTTTTCGTCTCGCTTAGAGAACTGGAGGTATGCCTCAGTTTTGTCATCAGAAATACTTATTATCAAATTAGATTTAAGCGAAAAGTGATCAGTCATGCTTACCCCTCCTTATTAACTCTTGTATATCCTTGGCTTATATTTAGCACTCATTAATCGCTTTCCATTAGCAACCCTCTATTTTTCTGTAATGTTCCTCTTAATCTAAAAATAGCTTTGGAATGAAGTTGCGAAATGCGCGATGGAGAAAGAGACATGACTTCTGCGATTTCACTTAAAGAAAGATCTTCATAATATAGAAGTGATACAACAGTTCGTTCTTTATCTGTAAGTTTTTCAATACCTCTTAATAAAGATTCCTTCATATAAAATTCATTAATCTTATAATCAGGATTCTTTGCCTTTTCATCAACCATCATACTCAACCGAGTCTCCGATTCTTCTTCTCGAATGGGATCCTCTAACGAACATAATGTCATCACAGCTACTTCTTGTAACATACTTTGATATTCTTTTTCAGAAACCTCTAAATATTGGCTCATTTCTGAATCAGTTACCGTACGTAGATAATTTTGCTCCAAATATTGAAAAGCATCTTCAATTTTCTTCGCTTTTTCACGAACAGATCTTGGAACCCAATCACCCTGACGTAATGAATCAAGGATGGCGCCCCGAACACGCCACGAACCATAAGTTTCAAACTGGAAGCCTCGTTTATAATCAAATTTATCGATAGCATCAATCAGGCCCATTACACCGTTACTAGCCAAATCATCTTTAGAAACATTCTTTGGAAGGCCTATAGCCAATCTACTAGATACGTAGTCAACGATATGCAAATAACTCTCTATGAGCTTTTTTTTAGCTTCAATGTCGCCATGCTCTTTCCATAATTCCCACAAGTCTGTATGATTCAAATTAGAAACTTTCTGCTCGTTCAAATGCTTTCACCCTCCTTATTTTTCTGTCAGGTGACGAACGGCCTTAGCCAAATGCTCAGGATCTTGCGCGGAAACCAATTTGGGTAGATTTAACGGCGTAAATCCGGTGTCGTCTCCAGTAGATGATTCAGGCTTTGGTTTTAACAGGTCATTAAATTCTTCATTGTCATTTGGTAATCTTAAGTCAAACCGTGCACCCTTTTGAGTAATATCTTGACCTACTTCACTATCTCCCTCAGCCTTTCCAACTGCTTGTGCAGTCACACCTCCCAATATCCATCTAAAAACAAAAGCGAGTACAAACAAGATTACAAAAGCAAACACCGCTCTTATTAAACTTGTTGTATATAGATTATTTAATGATGAAGTAATGAAAGTAAGTACAAATCCAAACCCAGCAATCAGTAGATTAAATCGTATATTTTTCATATTCGCTACAATTCCTTTACGCCCATTTGTACACTCCGGATAAATAGTATGCCTGTCTTGCAATCAAGTTCAATGGTACGTCCATAATGCCCGCCCGTGTCTTCCCCAACAAGTAGAATCCCTAGCTCGTGTAGTATTGCTTTACATGACTCCGTATTTCTAGGGCCAATTCGCATGGTATCGTTATGTCCTCCAAGAGCAAACATTTGCGATCCACCCGCCATTTTAGCTACAAGATTAGTCTTCAAAGAGCCCAATTTCATAAGTTTCTCTAACAATGCTGGTATGGCTGTATCTGCGTATTTAGCAATATTCAGCTCACCTTCTCGTGCAATTTCGGAGGAGGGCAACATAACATGTGCCATGCCCGCTATTTGAAGAATTGGATCATACATTGTAAGTCCTACGCAAGAACCTAATCCAGAAGTACGGATTAACCCACTTTGTTTAATAACATTCAGGTCAGCCATGGCTACTTTCACAATATCTTGCTCAATCATTCTCGAGAGGCACTCCTAAAGATTCGAATATTTTAGAAAGAGATTCTGGGTCAGGTATAAGGAGAAATTGACCTTCCACATCATGATTCCCCTCTAAAAATGTGGTGTCAATGAGAAGTACATTGTCTCCCATTTGTCCGTACTGAAGAAGTCCATAACTTAATATTGCTCCCGCCATATCAATAGCTAACGAAGGAACTGTAGGGGTCATGGATAACTTGGTCAAATCAGCTAGTGATGAAAGATATGAACCTGATAGTATGTTTCCAATTTCATTCAGAGCTGAAATCTCCATATCATTAAAAGCATCATCGTTATCCATATCATTTCCTACTAGATATTTCAGTAGCCTCTTAGCGGATTCAGGGCTTAAAATGAAAAACAAATTGCCTGGTGCTTCACCTTTGACCCTTAAAAATATAGCCACAACAACTTGCTCTGCTCCACCTACCTTATCGGATACCTCTTCAAAGTGAAGAATCTGCACTTTAGGAACTGACATATCTATAGGTTTATTTAGAAGCCGAGAAAGGGCAGTAGCCGCATTCCCAGCACCAATGTTACCTACTTCCTTTAGTACGTCCATTTTAAAATCTTTAAAATTCTTAAAGACTCCCATCTATGATTAATCCTCTATACTTTCCAATTGAATAATCTCTTTCTTATTTAATACTTCGGATAGATTGAGCATAATGAGAAGGCGTTCTTCATCAAGCTTGGCAACTCCCTGCAGATATTTCGCCTTTATTCCACCAACAACCTCAGGCGGATTCTCAATTTTATCCGTATTAAGGTCGATAACATCATTAGCGGAATCTACGATAAATCCTACCTCTAAGTCATTCACAGCGACAATAATAATACGAGTATTCTCGGTATACTCTATCGTTGGAAGGTTAAATCGCCCTCGCAAATCAATGATAGGAATAACAACACCACGTAGATTAATTACACCTTTCACAAAAGTGTATGTCTTTGGAACACGTGTGATAGACGTCATACGTTCAATAGTCTGAACCTTATCGACTTCGATACCATACTCTTCGTTTCCTAGTTTAAACACGATGACCTTAATATCTTCTCCCATTAAAACAACCTCCTAATAATTTTCTGATGTCTATATCTTTTTCATCAAAATAGTTATTTGATAAATGCATTTGGATCCAGGATCAACGCGACCTGTCCATCTCCAAGTATAGTTGCTCCAGACACACCTTTAATTTGAGGTAGATATTTTCCTAAACTCTTCAGAACGATTTCACTTTGACCAATAAAGTCTTCAATAGCTAAAGCAGTCATACGATCACCTTTTCGAATAACAATGATCTCTGTTTCTTCCTCTTTACTCTCATCGAAATCAGGTATGCTGAATAATTTACTCAGAGAAATCAAAGGAATATGAGTCCCACGGAATTCTATTATCTTATTACCGTGAACTGTACGAATCTGATCTTGCTTAATGACACCTGTCTCCACAATAGAGGTTAGTGGAATTGCATACTTTTCTGAGCCCAATTGAACTAACATAGCAGAAATAATAGATAACGTTAGAGGTAATTGAACTGAGAAATTCGTTCCTTTTCCAGGTGAAGAAATAATTGAGACGTGCCCACCAAGAGCTGTAATCTTCGCTTTCACGACGTCCAAACCAACGCCTCGCCCAGACACATCTGAGATTACTGCAGCCGTACTGAATCCAGCTGCAAAAAGAAGTTGATGAACTTCTTCATCTGTCATTGCTGCTCCTTGCGCTTCAGTCACAACACCCTTTTTGACAGCTGTGTTTAAAACATTCTGACGGTTAATCCCACGCCCATCTTCTTCAATCTCAATAAACACATGATTACCACTATGAAAAGCTCTCAAATTCACTGTTCCTGTTTCTGGTTTCCCTGCAGCCACACGCTCTGCAACAGATTCAATACCATGATCCACAGCATTTCGCAGTAAATGTACAAGGGGATCACCAATTTCATCAATAACGGTACGATCCAACTCTGTCTCAGATCCTGTAATAAATAAATCAATCTTCTTGTCTAATGACTTAGCTAAATCGCGTATCATTCGTGGGAATCGATTAAATACCGTATCTACTGGAACCATTCTCAGCTTCAATACAATATTCTGCAGATCAGAGCTTACACGACTCATATGCTCTACTGTTTCTGTCAAATCATGATTGCGAGCTTCACTTGCCAACTGTTCCAAACGAACTCGATCAATTAATAGTTCACTAAAAAGATTCATTAAGACATCCAGTCTTTCAATATCAACCCGAATGGTACGTGAAGGTGTACCCGTTACTATTTTAGTTTTTTCTTTTGGCGTTTTTTTCGAAACTTGATTGGTTGTTTGCGTAGAGTTCACGTTTGTTACCATTGGTTTTGTTAACTCTGCAGTAACAGCAACTTCTCGAACTACGTTATTAATTTCACCCATTAACTTTAAAGATTCGTGATCCAGTTCCACGATACTAACCTTATCGATTTCCGATAAGTTCATGATCAAACGTTCCATTTCCTCCACACTTTTTTGTGTTATGAAATATAAGGTGAAACTATGATCAAATTTCTCTTGCTCAATATCTTCAACTGAAGGATAAGACTTAATGACCTCTCCAGATCTTTCTAACAAATCAAATACCATATAGGAACGAACAGCTTTCAAGTGACAATCTTCACGAATGAATACTTCCACATAAAGTACACGTTGCCCCTCTAAAATGGATTGATCTAAAACTGAATATTGAAATTCATCCAACTGTATCGATTGATTCATACTATTTCCAGATTGATCCTCAATCTCACTTTCATTGGGAGAGGATATTGACTCACCACGTACAATCGCCTGTAATGACGTTACAATGACTGTGACATCCGCTTTTCCTGTGCCCCCATTTGTAATATCCTCAACCATAGATTCAAGGGCATCCAAACTTCTAAATAACGTATCAAAGATAAAATCATGCATTGTAAGCTTTTCATTACGTACCAAATCAAGTACATTCTCCATTTGATGCGTTAATGATGCAAGGTCTTCATATCCCATTGTTGCAGCCATACCTTTAAGCGTATGTGCTGATCTAAATATGACTTGTACAACACTTAAATCCGTTGGGTTGGTCTCCAATTCAAGCATTTTTTCGTTTAGCGATTGCAGATGATCATTCGACTCATCAATAAACATTGATAAATATTGACTCATGTCCATTGAGATGCACCCCCTTATGTAATCACTTTACATTATTTCATCATTCGAACAAGTTTGCTTGGAATCTCTTGAAGAGGCAAAATATGACTCACGCAATGAAGTTCCACAGCAGAACGAGGCATACCATACACAATACAAGTTTCTTCACTTTCAGCATACGTGTCTTTTACACCTGAGTCATATAAATGCTTCATTGCTTTGGCCCCATCACTTCCCATGCCAGTCAGCAGAACAATATGACGATTTAGCTTTTCGAATGAGATCAATGACTCAAACAATGTATCAACGGAAGGCCGATGCCCATTACGTGGCTCTTCCTCTGTTAAAGAAATCTCATAACGGCCATCGGACGCCCGTACAATCTTCATATGGAATCCACCTGGTGCAATATAAGCGTATCTTTTATGTAAGACCATACCATTCTCACCTTCTACAACTTCGAGGGTACTGAAAGTGTTTAGTCTTTGTGCTAAAGATTTAGTGAATTTGGGCGGCATATGCTGCACGATCACTATAGGGGCTGGGAATCCCTCTGGAATCCGTTCTAACAATTCCTTTAATGCTCTGGGCCCACCGGTTGAACAACCAATAGCAACAAGATGTTGAAATGAAGTACCCGAAGCATCTCTCAAGTTAGCTTGCTTAATCCCTTTAGTTGTATCTGCAATTTTATGAACTGCAATTTTATGAACTACCGTTTTCTGATCCAAAGGCGGTTTAGATACTGTCTGTGTCCTATGGTCGTTTGTTTGTTTTTCTTGCTTGGGAGATTCGGTTGTACGTTTTGTGTTTCCTTTCACAGTATTTATGTCTTCTGTGACTGATTTTAATAACTTAGATCGGTCAATCGTAGGTTTCTCAGGGAGAATATGATTTGACGCCGCTTTTTCTATTTCTCGTTTATTACTATGTTCTTTTGTTTTTTCAGATCTTATAAGCTCTTCCGCTTGCCAGGCTGCTCTTCTTTCTTTAGCATGCATGGCGACCTTCATTTTTCCAAGGAGTAGCTCACTAACTTGATTAATATCATTTGAGACGTTTACAGAAGGTTTTCGTATGAAGTCAAATGCTCCTGACTCCAATGCAAGAATGGTCTCTCTCATACCTTGCTCATTAATTCCAGATAACATAATCACAGGCAAAGGATTGTCCCTCATGATGGCTTTTAAAGCTTCTAAACCATTCATTTCTGGCATTTCCACATCCATGGTAACAATGTCAGGTTTTAGTTCCGTTATTTTCATTAATGCTTCCCAACCATTAACTGCAGTTCCAACCACTTGAAAGGAGGGATCCTTTTCAATTAGATCAGAAATGATCTTCCGCATAAAAGGAGAGTCATCCACGACAACAACCTTATAATGCATTATGTTTCATACCTCCCTATTTCTCTTTACAGAAGAATCATTTTGAACGTTGTAGCCACTTATGCACAAATCCTTTGATTCCTGTCAAAGTTTCTCTTTCTAAACCGGAAGGGACTATTGCATAACGCTTTGCAAGTCGTTGAATATCTTTAGAAGCCACGCTATTAGGAAAGACCATTGAAAAAGGAACTTGTCTTTTTACCGCTTGAACCACATGCGAATCATCACTTATATATCCAAGCATTGGGATGTTAACATTCAGAAAATTTTGAGCTGCGAGTCTGATTTTGTTGGCGGTAAATATCGCTTCTTTTTCATCATTCGCTCGATTTACAACCAATTGAAATGCTACATCTTGATCGACTCCATGAATAACCTTTATCAATGCATAAGCATCTGTAATTGCTGTTGGCTCTGGTGTCGTTACAACAATACATTCATCAGCAGAAGTAATGAACTGTATATTTTCTTTGGATAATCCTGCACCAGTATCAAAAATAATATAATCCATTTGACTTGCTAACAGTTCAATCTGAGCAGTAAAGTACTGTATATCATGCTCAGACAGTGATATAAGATTAGTCATACCAGATCCTCCTGAAATGTAAGACAGACCATTAGGGCCTTTGGCGACAATCTCTTGAATGCTTTTCTCACGTTGTAACAAATGATGAAGGTTATACTGAGAAGAAGTTCCCATAAGAACATCAATATTAGCCATCCCAATATCAGCATCGAAGATCAAAACTTTCTTCCCCATTGATTGTAAAGAAAGAGCAAAGTTCAGGGAAAAATTAGATTTCCCTACACCGCCCTTACCACTGGAAACAGTAATGAATTTAGCTAAGCGCGAACCTTGAACCTTCTGTTGATCTAGAGAACGGAATTTCTCACGGATCGATACGAGCTTTCTCAAGGAGTGTGCTTGATCATTCATGACTCCACTTCTCTCTCCCCTAATAAGAGGTCACATAGCATTTTTTGATCAGGTAACATCAAATCATCAGGAACATTTTGCCCATTTGTCATATAAGAGAGATGAAGTGGAAAGGAATGAATCAAATTAAATATAGCTCCATAACTTCCAGTCTCATCTTGTTTAGTGAAGATGATCTTATCTAGATCATACTTACTGAAGTGCTCCGTTATCTTCATCATGTCTTGAGTCTTTGATGCCAAGCTTAATACCAGATAGGTTTCACTTTCTCCAGCATGTGCGAACAAGCTCTGAAGCTCTGAAACCAGTAATTCATTCCGATAATTTCTACCAGCCGTATCCATGATTATTAGATCACAGTAATCAAGATGCTGCATAGCGCGTTGCATATCGCCAGATGATTGTACTACCTCTAACGGTATATTCAATATAGAAGCATATGTCCGAAGTTGTTCTACAGCTGATATACGATATGTGTCAGAAGTTATAAACCCCACCTTACGCTGGTACTTAAACAACTGCTCTGCTGCTAGTTTTGCAATGGTTGTTGTTTTACCTACGCCAGTTGGTCCTGCGACGTATACAATTCTAGTGCCACTATTAATTCCACCACCAAATCGATCCGAAAGTAAGGAAGCGGCTTTGTCATAAATATATTGTTGGAGTTGGTCATCTGTTAGTGATTTCCCACTCTCCTCCCATTCTTCCAAAGCACCCTCTATCCACTCTTCTCTCAAATTCACATCTACTTCTTGCTGAATCAGTTGTTCCTGCAATTTCTGTAGTGGTTCGGGAAATTCTTGATTCATCATAGATTGCTTAGCCATTTTAGCCATCCACAATTTCATTTCTTTCATTTCCTGAAGAATTGAATCATCTGAAGATGTCTGAGATAGAGACGCTAGCGTGCGCCCTTCAACCACATCCATATTCAGACTATTATTGACCTGAATCTCTTCTATTTCTTCTGACGTTGCTGCAACAGCAGCTTTAGACACCAAGTCAATATCGTTCCCATGCTGTAGGTTAGGCCCATTCATTCCTGCTTTAAGAACATCATTCGTACGTTTATAAGCTTCCGGCACCGCCTTTTTAGGCACATTCATCGTCGGAACTACTACATCTTGAGTACTTTTTAGGGAATAATCATCCCTATTTTCCCCAACATACTCTTCCTGTGGTCTCTTTGAGCGCTTTTGCTTTGCTTTCACTGATGAATCATTCTCCACAGCAGCGACTACTTCAATCTTCTTCTGTTGGAACATACCAAGAAAACCGCCTATTTTTATTTCTTTAGTACTAAGAATGACAGCATCTCTACCTAGTTCGCTGCGGATTCGTTGCATAGCATCCGGCATATTCTCAACTATGTACCGCTTCACTCTCATAAGTTCACCACTCCGACACTTTGAATTTCTACATTAGGTTCTAATTCACTATAAGAAAGAACCGGTATATCTTGCATAGTACGTTCAATAACTTGTCGTAAATACATACGAATGGTTGGAGAAGTTAAGAAAATAGGCTGTTGTCCTGATTGTAACAATCGATTGATTTGTTCATTCAACTTCTGATATACCGTCTGTGTAGACATCGGATCCAAAGCAAGATAACTTCCCTGATCAGACTGTTGTACACTATCTGAGATTTTCTTTTCTAACGTAGGTCCAACAGTTATTACTTTCAATGTCTCTCCTTCTCGAGAATATTGCTGAGTAATCTGTCTCGATAGTGACTGTCTCACATACTCTGTTAGAACATCAGGATCTTTCGAATAGGTCCCACTGTCTGCAAGAGTCTCGAAAATCGTCACCAAATCACGTATAGAGATTTTCTCGCGAAGTAATTTAGCTAACACTTTTTGAACATCACCTACAGATAACACTGAAGGAATTAATTCGTCGACAAGAACTGGGTAATTTTCTCTTAAATTGTCGATAAGTGTCTTCGTCTCTTGGCGTCCGATTAACTCATGAGCATGCTTCTTAATAAGTTCTGTCAAGTGCGTTGCTACCACAGAAGGTGGATCTACTACGGTGTACCCAGATAATTCAGCACGCTCCTTAGTACTTTCATCAATCCACAGTGCTGGAAGACTAAATGCAGGTTCCAAAGTCTCAATCCCAGATATGGACTCATCGTCATAACCAGGACTCATAGCCAGATAGTGATTAAGTAACAATTCACCACCACCGACTGTATTTCCTTTAATTTTTATGACATATTCATTCGGTTTTAGTTGAATATTGTCGCGAATACGAATAACAGGTACCACAAGTCCTAGTTCAAGTGCGCATTGTCGACGAATCATGATAATCCGGTCTAATAAATCACCACCCTGTTGTGTATCTGCTAGGGGGATAAGACCATACCCGAATTCAAATTCAATTGGATCTACTTGAAGTAAGTTAATAACACTTTCTGGACTTCGAACCTCTTCAATTTCTTGCTCAACTTCCATCTGTTCATCAGCTAATTGTCTCTTATCTAAATTCTGTTGCATTTTTCTTGCCGAGAAAATTAATAGAAATGCTAATGGTAACGTTGTGATAACATGAATCGGTGTGAAGAAACCAAGCATGGCAATGGTCCCACCCACAATGTAAATTAACTTAGGGTAAGCAAACAATTGACTTGTTAAATCCTCTGCAAGGTTACCTTCGGATGAAGCACGCGTTACGATCAACCCAGAGGCAGTTGAAATTAGTAAGGCTGGAATCTGACTAACTAATCCATCACCTATAGTAAGGATTGAATATGTAGAAATTGCATCTCCGAATGACATACCATGAATCGTCATTCCAATTATAAATCCGCCAACCAAATTAATGATCAAGATAATGATACTTGCAATTGCATCACCTTTAACAAATTTACTGGCACCGTCCATAGCACCATAGAAGTCTGCTTCGCGTTCAATTTTACTTCGTCTTTCTTTAGCTTGTTTCTCATTAATCAAACCAGCATTCAAATCCGCATCGATACTCATTTGTTTACCAGGCATTGCGTCCAATGTGAATCGAGCACCTACTTCAGCAACACGCTCAGATCCTTTGGTGATAACGATAAATTGCACAACTACTAGAATTAAGAATACTACAAATCCTATTGCAATTTGACCGCCTGCAATCCAGCTACCGAATGTTGCTACAACTGTACCCGCATCACCATCTGATAGAATCAACTTTGTTGTTGAAATGTTCAGTGCAAGGCGAAATAACGTCGTAATAAGAAGAAGTGATGGGAAAATAGAAAACTGTAATGCTTCCTTGGTATTCATAGATACCAATAAAATCATGAGCGCTAGTGAAATGTTAATAACGAGTAAAATATCTAGAAGCCACGACGGGATTGGAAGAATCATCATTAGAACTATACCGATGATTCCTGTCAGGACAGTGATATCTTTAATTTTCACGAAAATCTTTGCCTCCAATCCCTCAATTATTGAGTCTTACCTTTGAGTTTATATACATAGGCCAGTACTTCAGCCACCGCCTGAAACAAATCGGCAGGAATCGAATCCCCGATTTCTGCCCTTTGAAACAATGCGCGGGCTAGAGGCTTATTTTCCATAGTAATGATGCCATGCTCCTTGGCTATTTCTTTAATTCGTAAAGCCATATAATCTTGACCTTTAGCAATTATGGTTGGTGCTTCCATAGTGGTTCCATCATATTGCAAAGCGATCGCAAAGTGTGTCGGGTTCGTAATGATTACGTCTGCCTTTGGAATTTCTTGCATCATTCGCTGCATGGCCATCCTTCGTTGACGTTCTCTTATTTTCCCTTTTATGAGCGGGTCGCCTTCCATTTTTTTGTATTCATCTTTCAAATCTTGTTTTGACATTCGTATCCCTTTTTCATATTCATAACGCTGATACATATAATCCAAGACAGCTAGAATAAATAATGCAATTGCAATTTTAAGTCCTAAATTCATAGTCATTCTAGCAATAAACAATAATATATTATCCATGTTTATTTCAGACAGTGATGCGATTTCTACCTTTTTACCCCACAATGTACTGTAAACCAGATAACCTATAACCGTAAGTTTGATGATTGACTTAGCAAATTCTACTAATGATCTCATTGAAAATATGTTTTTGAATCCTTTGATAGGATCAAGTTTACTCATTTTCATTTTTAAATGTTCACCAGTTAATAGGAAACCTACCTGCATAAGATTTGCTATTAGTGCCATGACGACCACCGTTAAAAAAATGGGGGCCATCATCAACAACACTTGAATACCATAGGCTCGGAACATCATCATGACATTACTTATAGTAACTTCTGTCAACATTCTATTCATAAAAACATCAGTATACAAATGAGTAAGTCTCTCTTTGAAGTATCCACTAAATATAAGGAGGCATAGAAAAGCAGAAAGAAGCGTTACAGAACCCGATACTTCCATACTTTTCGCAACCTGTCCCTTTTTGCGTGTATCTTGGCGTTTTTTAGGAGATGCCTTCTCTGTTTTCTCTTGAGCAAATAACTGTAAGTCCAAAGGATACCTAAAAGACACGATCCTTTCCTCCATCCTGCTCAATTTGGCTGATTCCCAATGATCCCTAGCAGGTTATTCATAGAATCGAACAATACTTCAAACAAATTGCCGAATACATAAGAAAAGCTGGGGACTAGCAACAATAACATTGCTAAGCCTAAGAAAATTTTCAGCGGAACACCAATGACAAAGATGTTAAATTGAGGTGCTGTTCTCGCTAAGAAGCCCAGCCCGACATCAGTTAAGAATAATGCTACAACTAACGGGGCTGACATTTGAAAAGCTAACACAAAGGATTGACTAAAGGTTCTAATTAAAAACTCAGAAATGCTACCATCATTCATTTTCATAAAGACATCGTTGGATAATGGAATCCATTCATAACTGTGAACGATAGCGTCAATTAAGTGCAGATGACCATTCATACTTAAAAATAGCAGCATAGCGATCATATACTTAAAATTCCCTAGCATAGGTATAGAAGCACCGGACATAGGATCTAATACATTTGCAATCCCAAAGCCAATCTGTATATCTATGAATGCCCCAGCTGTCTGAATTGCAGTAATCAACAGATACCCCACAAATCCAAGTAGTAACCCCACTAAGATTTCACTAATAATAAGTAGAACATAGGTCAGATCTTGTGGAACAGACTGATTAACACCATAAGTCAGAAAAATAATCATACTGATAAAAAATGATATCCCTACCTTAAATTGTGTAGGCACACCTTTCGATGAAAACACTGGAGCTACGACAAAAAAAGATGTAATTCGACAAAAAACAAGTAAAAAAACCGGAAAACTCTGCATTATTAATTCCATTGACATTCAGCCTAACCTATATATTTATACAAATTGTCTAATATATTAAAGGTAAAGTCTACGAGTGTCGTTAAAATCCAAGGACCAAACAACAATAACGCTAACAATACAGCAATTATTTTTGGAACAAAAGCAAGTGTTTGCTCCTGAATCTGGGTGGTTGCTTGAAATATACTAATAATCAAACCAACTACTAGTCCCAATAGTAACATCGGTGCACTTATTTTAAGTGCTGTGAAAATTGCTTGTCCAGCCAGTCCAATAATAAAATCCGAGTTCATGACTGATCTCCCTCACCACATATACGTCATACTATGCGCTATGTGTTAAAACTTAATAGAAGTGATTTGACAACTAAATACCATCCATCTACGAGTACAAATAATAGAATCTTAAATGGGAGTGATATCATGACGGGTGGTAACATCATCATCCCCATTGCCATTAATGTACTTGCAACAACAATATCAATAATTAGAAATGGAATAAAAATCATAAATCCCATTTGAAATGCTGTCTTAAGTTCACTTATCGCAAATGAAGGTACCAACACCGTAAGCGGAATATCATTGTATGTAGCTGGCTTCTCCATTTTGGTATAGTTCATGAACAATAACAGATCTTTCTCGCGTGTATGAGAAAACATGAACTTTTTAATCGGTTCAGAAGCTTTTGTTAACGCCTGTGTCTGTGTAATTTCTCCCTTCATATAAGGCTGAAGGGCGACTTCATTCATCGTTGATAACGTTGGTGACATGACAAATAGTGTTATGAACAGCGCTAATCCGACTAATACCTGATTCGGGGGCATCTGCTGTGTCCCAAGGGACGTTCTAACAAAACCAAGGACAATTACGATACGAGTAAAACTCGTCATTAGTACCAGTACCGCCGGAGCAATACTGATCACTGTAGTTAGGAGTATTATCGATAATGTACTTGTAGCTGGTTTGCCATCAGCAGCGTTCCCGATCTGAATATCAATATTAGGAATAGGATCAGCAAACGCCGCCGTAACAGAAAATATGCTGATAATTCCCAATAATAAACATACTAATATAAGCTTTTTTTTCATGGATCCCTCAACCGATCTGTATTATTATCTTCTCGGAGCAGTTCTTCCATTTTGTCTTTTCGGTTAGACATCCGACGCACCTTGGAGTCAAACACTTCGTGAAAGGAAGTTCCATCTTCCAGTTCAATCTCTTGCGAAGGTTGTTCCCTACGCAATTTACTGACTAATTTACTCAAGAACACAGACAGCCCATTGCCCCTCATAGCTGCTTCATCCTGTAGTGAAGCCAATATAGATGTAACCTCATCTGGATCGGAAATTTTATCAACAAGGTTAATATTTTCACCTACGCCGATTAAATACACACTATTTCCCACTTCAATCACTTGTAATGTTTTGTTTGGCCCGAGTCCAACACCACCAATAATTCGTATTGTTGGATTACTGAACCAAGATTTGTTTTTAGTGCCTAAGAAACGAATCAACAAAATTATGAGTCCAATGATAACGGCCAATACAATAATTACATATACAATATTCAACCCAGAATTCCCACTATTAGGCATATATGTTCCTAAATTCCTAGTGTTTTATTAATCGCATCGATAACACGGTCAGTTTGAAATGGCTTAACGATAAAGTCTTTGGCACCAGCTTGAATAGCATCAATAACCATAGTCTGCTGACCCATTGCAGAACACATAATAATTTTTGCACTTGGATCAATTTTCTTAATTTCTTTTAGTGCAACAATACCATCCATTTCTGGCATTGTAATATCCATCATGATCAAGTCAGGACGGACTTCCTTAAATTTCTCAATTGCTTGATTACCATCTTCTGCTTCTCCAACTACTTCAAAACCATTTTTTGTTAAAATATCACGGATCATCATTCTCATAAAAGCTGCGTCATCCACGATAAGAATTCGATTTGCCATTTGGTAAAAATCCTCCCTAAACTATGCTTATTGTAATTTTTGTAGACGGTCCCACTGGCTAACGATATCTATCACACGCACACCAAAGTTCTCATCGATAACAACAACTTCACCTTTGGCGATCAATTTGTTATTCACTAAAATATCAACTGGTTCGCCTGCAAGCTTATCTAGTTCGAAGATAGATCCTTGGGATAGTTCAAGAATATCCTTAATCTGCTTTTGGGTTCTCCCTAATTCTACGGTGACCTTAAGAGGAATATCCATTAATAAATCTAAATTGTTATGATCAACCGGATTATTTGGAACAGACTGCAAATTCGAAAATTGTACAGGCTGAACACTCACATTGCGATTGGGTGATCCATAATACTGTGGTGATGGTGTTCCATAAGGCATTTGCATGTTCGGATCCACTGTAGGCACGCCTCCTGTTGTGCTTTGATAAGGTCTTTCTTGATTTGGAATGGAAGATTGTTGCCCGTATCCAACTGATGAATTCGGTGCCACATGATTCACTTCCGCTTGTACTGGGACCTCTAATGCTGACACTTCAACCCGTGCATGTTCCTCATTACCTTGCATTAATAAACTCACCATGTCTTTTGCAAAATCCACTGGAAGGAGTTGTCTAATAGTCGAATCGATTATATCTCCAATCGTCAATCGGAAAGAAATTTTAATGAGTGTTTCTTCAGGTGGAAGACCTGCGACGCCTTCACCACTTGCCATATCTAAAATATTTATACATGGAGGTGAAATATTTACAAATCGATTAAAGAGAGTTGACATGGATGTTGCTGATGAACCCATCATTTGATTCATAGCTTCTTGAACAGCACTAATATGAATATCATTTAATTCTTCATTAGTGGGATTACCATCCCCTCCAAGCATCAAGTCAGCAATAACTTGCGCGTCTTTAGTTTTGATTACAAGTGAATTAATTCCTTCAAATCCAGCCACATAAGTCACATGAACAGCAACGTGGGGTTTAGGGAACTCATCTTCAAATTGTGATCTAGTAATAATAGACACTGCAGGTGTCGTAATCTCTACTTTTTTTCCTAACAATGTAGACAGCGCTGTTGCAGCGCTACCAAATGTAATATTTCCAATTTCGCCCAATGCATCTTGTTCAAGCGGTATCAGATAATCATCTACTGTAATAGGTTCTTCTGAACTATCAGAATCAGATTGGCTAAGTAGAGCATCTATTTCTTCTTGAGATAAATAATCCTTACTCGTCATGTTCTTCAACTCCTTCACTGACAATTTCATCGATTTGTACTGCAATACGATCCTTCAATGTCCCAGGACTACCAATAAACTTCAGTTTATCTCCGACTTTGATCGATAACCCTGAGTGAAGCGGTTTATTCAAACTGATGACATCTCCTATAGATAACCCTAAAAATTCAGAAATCGATAATTTTGATTCTCCAAGTTCTGCTACAACATTCAACTTCGTTAGTCTCACATTTTGCTTTAATGATTCTACTTCTGCTGCTTCACTTACTTTCTTCTCTGATACAAACCACTGATGCGCCGATAGTTTGGACATTATCGGTTCTAGAACAACGTGTGGTATACAAAGGTTGATCATTCCCGTGGTATCTCCAATTTTGGTGCTTAGTGATATTAGAGCTATCGTTTCATTCGGAGATACGATTTGCATAAACTGCGGATTAGTCTCCATAGTTTCCAAACGAGGAGTGATGTCTAATACCGTCTTCCAAGCTTCTTGCAAACTTTCGAAAGCTCTACCAAATATTCGCTCCATAATAGTTGTTTCTATTTCTGTGAGTGAATTAATTTTGGAAGGCGCATTTCCCACACCTCCAAGTAACCGATCCAACATAGCGTAAGCTACATTCGGATGAACTTCCATGACCATTCTACCTTTAAGTGGCTCAGCCTCAAATATATTGAGAATCGTCATCTTTGGTATAGATCGGATAAATTCATCGTACGGAAGCTGTTCTACCTGTACAACGTTTATTTGCACAAAAGTTCTTAACTGCGCTGAAAAGTAAGTTGTAAGATACCTAGCAAAATTTTCATGGATACGAGTTAAGCTACGTATGTGGTCTTTAGAGAATCGTACCGCTCTCTTAAAATCATACGAACGGACCTTTTTCTGTGTGTCTTCCTTTTTGAGCTCTTCAGCGTCCATTTCACCAGAAGATAGTGCAGCGAGCAGGGCGTCAATTTCGTTTTGTGATAATACATCTACCAATCATCTCACCCCCTTACAGGATTTTCCCAATGTTTCAAATATTATGGTGTAAATAGAAATCAGTGATCTCGATTTGAGTCAATTTCCCTTTGGTTAAGGTTTTATTAATCAAATTGATCAATTTTGCGCTTAATTGATCTTTACCATACGCCTCTTCTAAGTCCTCAGGTTTCGAATCAGCCAGCGTTTTGAGGATGATCGGCTTGATTTTAATATCTTTGATCTTGTCAAACTCTTCCTTAGACTTCTTGGTATCCAATTGAAACGCAAAATTCATCAATACGATGTAATCGGGATCCGAAAGGTTTGTTTTGATATCTTTTATTTCAGAAGTCCTTTCTACAATTTGATCTGCTGACAAATGTTTTGTTTCAACGGAATTTACAGTCGAAGAGACTTCATCCTTGTCGTCATCAAACAAATTTGCCATAAGCAAGAAGGCTGCTAGCACTATCAAAGTAATGGCTAATAGAATTGTAATCAACCAAGGCATCATCTTTTTCATGGGGTTTCCTCCGTTTGTTGTACTTTAATAGTCGCATTATTCAGACCAATCTCTTGGCTGTAATTCTTCACGAGAGAGATCACTTCAGAAGCCTTTTCAAGTACAATTAATCTTTTTCCGGTGACTAAAGTAATGTAAGTATCTGGTGTCTCTTCTACCATTTCAATCAAAAGAGCGTTCAACCACATTTTTGAACCGTTTATCCTTGTGACAGAGATCATTGTATGCCTCCTATGAAAATTTAGGAGAGGAGTTATCCTCCCCTCCCACTAAATTATTATCGTTTCAGATTAACCACTTCTTGAAGGATCTCATCTGATGTCGTAATAATTCGAGAATTGGCTTGGAATCCACGTTGTGCAACAATCATTTCAGTAAACTCATTGGTTAGATCTACGTTAGACATTTCCAATTGACCAGAGATGATGGCTCCTGTTCCTAAGGTAGCATCATTTGCTGTCATTATGGTTAAATCACCATCTGGTTCCGCATTCAAAGTGATGCGATATAAGTTACCACCAATTTTCTCAAGACCTTCGGGGTTAACCACTTTCGTTACACCAAGTTTAAGTAGTGATTGTGTATCTCCAGTTGATAACTTTTCAACAATGCTACCATCTTGTGCAATGGAGAAAGACGTCGTTTCCTCACCTATAGTGATAATTCCCCCATCCTCACCGACCACAAACAATCCATCTGATGTTACTAGATTACGTGCTGCATCAATATGGAAGTCTCCCGCACGTGTCAGAAACGGTGTTTCTTGCGCCTCAGGATCCATGGATACTAGAAAAAATCCATCGCCATCAAGACGTACATCCGTTGGATTGTTCGTTGTCATTGCACTTCCTGCTAAATGCAATGTATCTATTGATCCAATAGATACGCCTAGACCGATTTGTTTCGCATTGACTCCACCTTGAGTATCCGAGGGTGGTGTTACGCCTGAAACCGTTTGGCTCATGACATCTTTGAACATAACACGACCAGATTTAAATCCAATCGTATTAACATTGGCGATATTGTTACCAATAACGTCCAATTTGGTTTGAAAGCCTTTCATCCCAGAAACCCCTGAATACATAGATCTTAACATTCTATTATTCCCCCTTATTAAGTACATGGACCATATCAATCGATCAACGGTCCACTGGCTTCCAGTTCGGGCCAGCCAGTTATGAAATGATTACGGCACTATCAATCTTGGTGAACACGTTATTCTTCATTGATCCGCCATCCATCGCCGTTACAACCGTACGATTTCTTACATTTACAATCAATGCCATATCATTCATTAATATCAGTGATTCTTTACTACCTTTTGCTGCCGCTTGATCGATTGCATCCGATATGCGTGACAACTGCTCACTAGGAATCTCAATTCCTCGTTGTTCTAAACGCTTTACAGCATGGTTGCTGAACTTAAGCATATTTTGCTGTAATATCTGATCAAAGGAAACACTAGCTGTTTCTACATTCGAATGACGGTTATTGCCCCTACTGGGAGTTGAAGTGGGATATATTTTGGCAGGATATAACTGCCCAATAATCATACGATCACTCATATTACTGTCCCAGTTGCTCCACTTACGTTTGCATTTGTATTTGGAGCTGCTATTTCAAGTATTAGATTAACTGGAATAGCTTCTTTTCCTACTGTTGCATACTGTATCCCATCTTTAATAACGATTGAACCAACCGTACCTGTTTTTATCTCCGAGGTACTTCCAGGTGTTGCATCAATCCAACTAATATCTTTACCAATAAGTCCGGATACACTACCAAGTGATTGGTTTAATGTCGTTAATTGACCAGAGATGTTCATCAATTGCTCAACGGAAGTAAATTGCGCCATCTGTGCAATAAATTCTTTATCTTCCATAGGTTGCATCGGATCTTGATTCTTAAGTTGTTCCATCATGATCTTTAGAAACTGATCCTTACCCATCGTTGTAGTATCTTTTTTACTAGCTGTCGCTACATTACTAGCAGAATAATTAGGCCAAATATTAGTTGTTGATATATTATTTGAAGCCATATTGTTTCACCTCCTATTTTTATGCCTTCGCTGTAAACGTACTACCCTTATCAAGTTCAATTCGTTCAGATAACCAATCGTTCCATTCCTCTGTAAGCTCCGCAACAACTAATGAATCATCAGATTGAGCATCACGTTCCTTAGCTCTCCGATTGGATTGTTGTTGACCTGCATTAGATTGGCGTCCATCTTGGTACATATGTGATTCAAGCGATTGGTTCTGCGTCACTACTAACTTCTCGACTTGCAATCCTTGAGATTGCAAAGCAATCCGAAGTTGTGACATTTGCTGTTCTAGCAATTCTTTTGCTCCTGAACGCTCTGTCATAAAAGTAGCTACCAATTGCCCATTCAACATTGTAATTTTGATGTCAACTTGTCCTAAATGCTCTGGATAAAGTGATATCTTCGCTTCAGTCATGCCATTTTGCTTCACAATATCTAGCTTATTCACTACAAAACTAGTCATTTCTTTTGCAAATTGTTCAACAGGCACCGAAGCTGCAGCTGCTTTCAAAGGATTCTTTATGCCTTCTCTCATAAGGAGTTCTCCAGCAGTAAATGTCCCTTGACTTGGGCTTAGTGAATCATCCTGACTAACAGAAGGATCCTCTTCTACTAAGGTCGTATTCATTTGGTTACTTTGAGTTAGTGACACTCCTTGTACTGTTTTGGCAGAAGCATTTCCTAACACCGATGTAGTCGGTGTGGCAGCATTCAAGACTTGCTCTCGATTCTGAGCAGATATGCTCTGTTTATCGACAACGCCTGCTTCTTGCAATGCATTTTGGAAAGATGCCAACAATTGAAGAGCCTGAGATGCATTATTCGCAGAACTCGCTTTATTCTGTAACAAAGCTACTAATTGACCCAGTCCATCTTGCAACGCAAATCTTATCGTTGCAGCGTTTTCTGCAAGTCCAGATAACGCTGTGGACCCTTCCTGGCCAACATTCTGTGATCCCACTTCATTAGAGTTTAACAATGCATTCACTTGTTGAAGCCACCCTTGAAGCATCACCATAAGTGCAGGGTCTTCTGTTATAGCTTCATCAAGTTTATCCATGTCTTCAGTAAGTCCCTGAAGGAGTAGTGCCAATGCATCTGCTACTGGGGTCTCTTTAAGAGAAGCATCCTGTAGTAACTTTTCCAATAACCTAGCTGCATCTGACTGAGAAGTACTCTCTTGTGTCGTCAATGCCTCTTCACCCAATAGTTTAGAGAACGATTGATCGACTACAGATCCAGACTTTCCGGTTTCATTTACAGAAGCATTATTAGTTGCTTTTCCAGTTGTCGTTCCAGCTTTGCTCGTACTAGAAGAATTCATTGCCACATTTCGAGAAAGTAATGTCATTTTATTTTTCACCTCCTTCCTAGCGTTGATGACAGTTCCTACTTTGTCATAAGCTTATTGAGAATCTTAGCTGTCGTGATGGAATCATCAGATGACATCTTATCGAGAATGGCTGAACGTGTCTTATCATCGATATCTTTCAAAATCTTTAACGCCTTGTCAGGGCTAATCTTGTATGTCTCGAACAAAAGATCCGCAGCATATTTGGGTGTCATATTTGCAAATGTCTGCTTTAACTCACTCTTATTCTTAATTTTTATTTCTAAAACTTCAGCTTCGGTATCTTTCTTCTTTCGAGCTTCTAGAGCGGCAGCTCGTAGTTCATCTGCAGACTTATTATCCTTCATCATCATGGTTACTTCTGCTGCAACTTTGGGATTCATTTTCTCGATAATGGATGTTTGCTTATCCATCTTCATCGATTTAAATACCAGAACCATCTCTTCCTTCTCCAGGTTCTGTATAATCGGTGCAGCTTTACTTGGACTCATATTTCCGTACATTTTAGCTAACCCATTGATTTCTTTTTGGTAGACATCAACAGTTTCTTCTGGATTTTCAGCCAGAGTACCTTCATTCTCTAAGGTTTTTATCTGCTCCTGTAAATCTTTCATTACAGTTTCTTGTTTTGTTTTGCCTTCTGTTACTTGTTTCAGTTCCATTTCTTGAGCACTCAGCTTACTTTTAAGTTCCTTAATAGTAGCTTCTGCACTTTTTATCTCATTTTTACTCTTTTCTAGTTTTGTTTGTTCCGGATCCAGATTGGGAGCAGGTACCCAATTCTGTACAATGGGAATTTTGTTAGCCAATTCAAGAAAAGAGTTACGCATATTCACATTAAATAAAACTAGTAATACGCCTATGAGAACAATTGTGAAAACTATAGGGATCATTAACACTAGGAATCGTTCAAAACCCCCTACAGATTCTTTTTCAACTTTAAATTCATTATAATTACGAGCCACTATTATTCCTCCCTAAGGGGCAATACATTTAGACACCCTCCGAATGTATATCTAGCGAACATTCATAGCAAATCTTACGGTTGCTATTTCATCAAGTTCGTTTTGTTCCCGGAGGAGCGTTTCATGTTGAAACTTGTCTTTTGCTTTCTCACGCGATTTCATCCATACTTTTTCATCTAGCATTTTATCAGTCAAATGACTCTGACTCTTACGAACTACAACGTTTGCTTTGCGAACATCCATATTTTTATTGATGATACACTGATCTAGATGTTCAACAAAACTCTGAATTTCTTGAATTTTAGCAACTGAAGCAGCATTCTCAACCTCAATTTGGAGTTGGTCCGTCATATCTTTACGAATACTCTGATATTCATGTAATGACTTCTCTTCTTCTTGAAGTTTAGCGATTGCATTCGATAACAACCATTCTGCTTGGGTCTTCTCATTCCCCTTCAGATTCACAATATTCTGAAACGCATAATGAAATCTCATGCTTTAGTAGTCAACTCCTTGAAAATTCAGAAATCAAACGTTCTTGTACTTCATCCAACGTGACTTTCTCGTCTACTTTTTGTCTACTAAAATCCCAGATCTTCTGGATAAAATCAATAGATTCATCAATGCTTTCATTAGACCCACGTTGATATGCACCGATGTTAATTAAATCCTCGGATTCTGTATATACTGCGAGTAATCGTTTTAAATTCTCAGCAGCTTCTGTGTGTTCATCCGATGAAATATCCTTCATAACACGGCTGATGCTTGCTAAAATATCAATCGCTGGAAAATGTCCCTTATTCGCAATATTTCGATTTAGAACGATATGACCATCAAGAATACCGCGAACAGCATCTGCGATAGGTTCATTCATGTCATCACCATCTACCAACACGGTATAGAAGGCTGTAATAGAACCTGTAGGGCCCGTCCCAGCTCTTTCCAACAGTTTAGGTAGATTAGCAAAAACAGATGGAGTATACCCTCTCATCGCTGGAGGTTCACCTATTGCTAGACCAACCTCGCGTTGTGCCATAGCATATCGAGTTACCGAATCCATCATTAACATGACATTCATACCACGATCACGGAAATATTCAGCGATGGTAGTTGCGATAAGAGCACCCTTAATACGAATTAAAGCAGGTTGATCAGATGTGGCTACGATGACCACAGACCGTTTTAATCCTTCAGGACCAAGATCCCGTTCGATGAAATCCAATACTTCTCGTCCACGTTCTCCAATTAAAGCTATAACGTTAACATCAGCAGAGGTATTTCGAGCTATCATTCCCATCAATGTACTCTTACCAACACCAGAACCAGCGAATATACCGACACGTTGTCCTTTACCAATAGAAAGTAATCCATCAATAGCTCTTACACCAATACTAATTGGTTCTAGCACTCTAGGACGGTTCAATGGATTTGAAGGAGGTCTAAATGTTGAACTATAGGCCATTCTTGTTGGAATTAACGATCCATCAAGAGGTTGACCTAATCCATCCAACACTTTGCCTAATAATTCCGAACCAACTTGTACAGTTAGAGGTTTTCCTGTTCCGACTACATCACATCCAGGTCCAATGGACTGAAGATCACCCAATGGCATCAATAGCACCTTATTATCTCTAAAACCTACAACTTCAGCTTGTAGCGGCTTAGTCGTTTTACTAGGATAGATATAACAGACATCCCCAATGTTTGCATCAGGACCTTCAGACTCAACCATCAATCCAATGACCTGTGTCACTTTTCCATTGACTCTAACAGGATCTAATTGATCTAGATGATCCATATACCGCTGACTATCAAGCACCTTCATCATGGTTTCTCCGATCCTCATTGTCTAGTGCGATACGAATCAGCTCTTTCTTAATCTCAGTTAGCTGCGTATCAATTCGTGCATCTACACTTCCAAATGATGAGCGAATCACACATCCACGATCTTTCACAGTCGCATCTGGCAATATCTTGAGTTCAGCCTGAGAATCAATGGCAAGACTAAGTTCTTCGCGTGCTGCTTGAACAAAGGCATACTGGGACACAGCTACACAAAGAATAATAGTCCCTTGTTCTCTTTTTCGAGTTAAATTGCTTCTGATCAAATCAATCACATAATCACTTTCTAATGTCAGTTGCTTATCAATGACTTTTTCAGCAATTGCAGTACTTAGTTCAACTAAGAATGGTTCTGCTTCTTGAATGATTTGTTCTTTCGCATGATAGGCCTCTTCCAAAACCTTTTGAGCTTCAGCCATCATTTGTTCTACTCTAATCTGAAGTTCCTCTTCTGCCTTTACACGACCTTCATTGTATCCTTGTTCATATCCTTCGGACTTGAGTGCATCAACTAAATGTTCGTCTTGCTCTCGACGCTCCTTCCACCAAAGATCGATGGTTTCAGTTGACTCTAACAATGTACGTTCAGCCGCTTCAGATGATTCACGAACTAGTCGTTCTGCAAATTCCTTAGCGTCTTGTAACATTTCGTCCTTTAATCGCTTTGTTTCTTCATCTACTTTGATAACTACCTCTTCTTGCTCAAGTATTTCTTCATCAGATGAAGGTTCTTCTACTAAGGAGTTGTACTGTTTAGCCAAATCCAATTCCTTGAGCACTTCCACAGACACGTACCGGGAATGCTTAATCAAATTAGACAATGATGTCATCCCCTCCACCGCGTGCAATAATAATTTCACCGGCTTCTTCCAATCTACGGATGGTTCCTACGATACGAGTTTGTGCTTCTTCAACATCACGTAATCGCACAGGACCCATGTATTCCATTTCTTCTTTGAAAGTTTCCACCATGCGTTTTGACATATTTCGGAAAATAACATCCCGAACTTCTTCACTAGCCACTTTAAGTGCAAGTTGAAGATCCGAGCTCTCAATATCTCTAATGATTCGTTGAATGGATCTATTATCGATATTAACGATATCCTCAAATACAAACATACGTTTCTTGATATCTTCTGCCAATTCTGGATCCTGTATCTCTAATGAATCGAGTATAGTACGTTCTGTACCACGGTCAACCCCATTCAATATTTGAACTATGGACTCTAGACCACCCGCATTTGTGTAATCCTGCGTAACTGTCGAAGAGAGTTTTTGTTCCAAGACCTTCTCAACTTGATACAAGACTTCAGGAGAGGTACTATCCATCGTCGCGATTCTTCTAGCCACATCTGCTTGCTTCTCTTGTGGTAAGGAAGAAAGAATAATCGATGACTGTTCAAATTGTAGATATGAAAGTATCAACGCTATAGTTTGAGGGCTTTCATTTTGAATAAAGTTAATAATCTGATTTGGATCAGCCTTCCGGGCAAAATCAAACGGACGAACCTGAAGAGTAGCAGTCAAACGATTAATAATCTCCAGCGCCCTTTGTGGTCCAAGAGCTTTCTCCAAAATTTCTTTAGCGTAGTTAATCCCGCCTTGAGAAATATATTCTTGAGCAAGACAAATCTGATGAAATTCACCCATAATATTGTCTTTATCTAAACTCTCCACTTTACGAACATTCGCAATTTCAAGTGTAAGTTGTTCAATCTCTTCATCACGTAAATGTTTAAATATTTGTGCAGAAACTTCTGGTCCCAAGGTGATGAGTAGGATCGCCGCTTTCTGACGACCACTCAACCCTGTACTAGTTGACTTTGCCAATACACTCACCTCTATTCGTCAGCCAGCCATGTACGCAGTAAGTTGACGAATTCGTCTGGTTTCTTTTTCGCCAGAGTTTCGAGCTGTTTACGCACTTGACTTTCATTGGTCATACTTTCCAAGCTAATCGAAGGAAACTCTGTTTGAACTTGAAAAGGAACATCCTCTTCAAACTCTTCTTTTCGTTTAAGACGACGATAAATTAGATATCCACCTATTGCTAATATAGCTAATGCAGCTAACCCAATACCCCAAAAACTACTTGTGGAGAACTTGAATCCTGAGGTCGCGGAATCTTTACCATTAATATTTTTGGAATAGACCGAAACTTTATTGGTCAATTCAGCGTCTGTATATGTAATACCAGAATCTGCAACAGATGCTCTAACGATATTCTTTAAAATATTCATAATCGCTTTATTTGTGTCATCATCTAGAGTAGTTTGTCCTGTAGGTGGTTCAACCGCTACATTAATGGTTAAATCTTTAACAGAATAAGGACTAGATATAATATCTCTTGTAATTCTATTTACTTCATAGTTCACTGTTTCAGATAACTCTTCAGAATTGGTGTCACCTGAATTAGTACTACTTGGATATCCAGGAATTTCTTCTTCACCAGTTCCTGGGACACCTGTATCTGGAGCACCTGTACCGGAATAATTTTTAGATATCTTTTGTACGCTGATTTCGATACCCTTCATGTCTTCTTCATTGACAGGAGTGACTACATTTTCATTACTTTGGATTTTATCGAAATTAAGCTTTGAAGCTACAAGAACTTCTACTTTATTCTCACCCATTAATTTAGTTAAGAATTGTTTTACATTTTGACGAACATCATTTTCAAATCTCTTTTGTAGTGCAAAGTTAGCCTCAATGGCTGTCGCCATGACACCTTCTCCACCCTTAGCTGTAGATACAAGTTCAACTTCATCATTCGAAATTGTAATATTCTCTATAGGCAAGTTTGGTATGGCTGTTTTCATAAGATTGTAGTAACCGTCAATTGCTTCTTGCGTAGGACGATAACCCACTTTAAACTTCAGTACCGCAGAAGCAGAAGCCTTATCCTGATCCTCAGTACCAGCAAAGACACTTTCTTCTGGTAAGTTGATAAGCACCTTAGCATCTTGAATACCATTCATTCTCTTCAAGAGCTGTTCAACTTCACCATTTATTGCATTGTTATACTTAACATTAAACTCGCTATCTGTCATACCAATCGCAGATGAGCTTTGTTCAAAGATTTTATATCCGATAGATCCGTTCTCGATAATACCCTGAGATCCAATATCTACCTTAGCACGAGAAGCCTCGGCACTTGGTACTGAAATACTTGTTCCATCCGAACTCAATTTATATGGAATGTTACTTCCATCCAGATAGGTCATAATCCCTGCTGCATCATTTGAGTCCAATTCTGTAAATGCGACTTCATATTCTGTCTTAGAGAACATCATAGTTACAATGACTATAGCAATAATGATTAATGCTATTGTAGATATAAATATGATTTTTTGTTTTTTACTAAATTGATGCCAATATTGGATACCCTTATCCTTGTATTGGGAAATTCTTTCGTTCACATTGTCACCCCACCCGAAGCTTAGCTAGTTACAATTATAGTTGTGTTCGCATAATCTCTTGATATGCTTCTATCACTTTGTTTCGAACTTGCGTTGTAAGTTGTAAGCTTAGTAAAGCTTGTTCGGAAGCAATCATAGCTTGATCTACATTCACTTGTCCAAGTAACAATTTCTCACTCATAGTATTAGCGTCTTTTTCTTGATCAGATACTTTTTGAATAGCCTCTTCTAAAAACGAACCAAAATCACTGAGTGACTCTGAAGGTGTACTAGCAACTTGTTTCTCATTGATACTTTGTAATTCAAGCGGTTTAATCGTCTGAGTGTTAAACATTGTGTTTTGTATCATTAATTCCCCTCCTTATCTCAATTTACAAAAGAGTTCAATTTATCTACCAATCTCTAAAGCCTTCATGACCATTGATTTAGACGCGTTAATTGCTGTTATGTTAGCTTCATAAGAACGTGATGCCGAAATCATATCAACCATTTCTTTCGCCATATCAACATTAGGCATAGATACATATCCTTCAACATTAGCATCTGGATGTGTTGGATTATACACAAGCTTGAAATCTGAGCTATCTTCTGTAATCGCCTTCACTCTAACTCCTGTACCTGTACCTTTTGAAGAATCTACACTCATCTGAGACTGAAGCATACTAGAAAAACTAGTTTGGTCTGGTGTTAATTCAACTAATTTGCGGCGATAAGGTACTACTTTACCATTCACTACACTTGCTCTTGTTGTTTCTGCGTTAGCAATATTAGATGATATAACATCCATTCTAAGTCGTTGTGCCGATAAAGCTGATGCATTAATACCAAAACTATTACTGATCGTCATTGTTATCTATCACCCTTTCGCAGCTGTTCGCATCATTTCGATCTTCTCGTTCACCAGTGAAATATAAGAATTATAGCGGAGTTGGTTATCTGCTAATAATGACATTTCCTGATCAATATCGACATTGTTAAGATTGTTGTTCATAACTGTCGAATTATCCTGAGAAACAACAGATTTAGGTACTGATGAGTTAAATCCAATAGTGAAATGACGCGCATCAGTCCTATTTCCTCTGAGAGCCGGAAAATCTCCGTTCATCTCTTGTTGAAGCAAGCTTTCAAACGATACTTCAGAACGTTTAAAATAAGGCGTGTCATTATTAGCAATATTATTTGAAATAACTTGCTGTCTTGTATTTGCGGCATCCAAAGCACCTTGTAATTTATAAAAGGCTGCTCCATTCAACAATTCCAAACCTGATCCCCTCTTTTCTGAATTTTCCAAATATATGCTTGAATTTTTACAACTGCAGAACATTAAATTCTACATCAAAAGCTAAAACCCTCTTTTTTTCGACAAAAATAAAAATAAAGTAGAAAAAGCTGGTACTTGAGTGAAAAAAAACCGCGTTTTTCGTATAACCTAAGTTTCTTAGAGATTAGGATTTATTACAATAAGAAAAAAGCCCTATCTTTTTACAAAAAGAGAGGGCTTTATTCATAGTTACACATGTCATAATTTATTTTAGTTTCACAATAGGTCAGTGATGGGGTGAATCGGTCTCACACAGCAAATTTTTTAACTAAATTATGTCGAAATTTGTATTATTTTCGCTAAAAAACAGTGCGCACTGGTGAAAAACGAGGACTATTTGCCCACAAAAACCATAATTTATACATACTTCGACATTTACAATATATATTGACTCAGGTCTCGATCTTGAGCGATATCGCCAAGTTTCTCACGCACATACTCCGCAGTGATCGTTAGACTTTCAAGAGTTAATTCAGGAGCCTCAAAGGACAAATCTTCCAATAATTTCTCTAGAATCGTATGAAGTCTTCTTGCACCGATGTTTTCTGTATTCTGGTTCACTGAAGCTGCCATTTCTGCAATGACACGGATAGCTGCTGGATCAAACTCAAGTTCTATATCCTCTGTTCTTAGCAAATTAACATATTGTTTCGTTAGTGCATTCTCCGGCTCAGTCAGAATAGAAATAAAGTCTTCCAGTGACAAACTACTCAGTTCTACACGAATTGGAAAACGTCCCTGCAATTCAGGTATTAGATCTGAAGGTTTAGCGATATGGAAAGCTCCAGCTGCAATAAAGAGAACAAAGTCGGTCTTCACTGGACCATACTTTGTCATAATAGTCGATCCTTCCACGATCGGAAGAATATCACGTTGAACTCCTTCTCGTGACACATCAGGTCCAGAACCTTTTCCTTGACTAGCAACCTTATCGATCTCATCGATGAAAATAATACCAGACTGCTCCGCACGATACACTGATTCTGTTATAACTTCATCCATATCTATAAGCTTGGTTGCCTCTTCTTGAATGAGAACCTCTCGTGCCTCTTTAATTGGGAGCTTGCGTTTCTTCGTCTTGCGTGGCATCAAGTTTCCAAACATCTCTTGCATGTTCATGCCCATTTGTTCATTGCCTTGACCCGCAAATAGATCCATCATAGATGAACTACTATCTTCAACATCAATTTCGATTGTATCGTTCTCTAAATTTCCTGAGAGTAAATTAAATTTCACTTTTCTTCTACGCTCTGTCACACTACCATCGTTATCTTTCTCTTCCGGTGGAGTCTGCTGATTGTTATTCCCTCCAAAAAACATTTCGAAAGGGTTCTTCTGACTCTTATGATTTGAACTTGAAGGTACTATAATTTCTACGATGCGTTCGTTAGCCAATTCTACGGCTTGTTCATGGACTTTCTCCGTCCGTTCCAACTTAACCATGCGAATAGAAGTTTCGACTAAATCTCGCACCATAGACTCCACGTCACGGCCAACATAACCAACCTCAGTAAATTTAGTTGCTTCTACCTTCACAAAAGGAGCGTTTACTAGTTTTGCAAGTCTTCTTGCGATTTCGGTCTTCCCCACACCTGTAGGGCCGATCATGAGGATGTTCTTAGGAACAATCTCATCTCGTACATGTTCAGGAAGCTTATTACGTCTATATCGGTTACGAAGAGCTACTGCAACAGATTTCTTTGCTTGTTTTTGTCCAACAATATATTTATCTAATTCCGCTACAATCTGTCTGGGCGTCAAAGATTGATTGTCCATTATGGTTTCCTCCACCCTATTGGGTAATATCACTCACAAACTTACAATTCCTCCACCACAATATTCCCATTCGTATATACACATATCTCCGAAGCAATCTGTAGTGCTTCCCTAGCAATTTCTTTAGCTTCAAGTTGAGGCGCATGTCTCTTAAGAGCTCTACCTGCTGACAACGCAAAATTACCGCCTGATCCTATCGCAATAACGTCATCATCAGGCTCAATGATTTCTCCACCACCGGATATAAGTAGCATTCCATCTTTGTTCATAACGATCATAAGAGCTTCTAATTTGCGTAAAATACGATCTTGACGCCAATCTTTTGCTAATTCGACAGCTGCACGTTGTAAATTACCATGATGCTCCTCCAGTTTACCTTCGAATTTCTCAAACAAGGTAATGGCATCAGCCACAGAACCTGCAAAGCCAGCAATAACTTGACCACGATAAAGTCGACGAACCTTTTTAGCCGTTGTCTTCATAATGACGCTCTCACCAAAGGTAACTTGACCATCTCCTGCTATGGCCGCTTTACCATCATGCCGTACTGCACAGATCGTTGTCGCATGAAATGTTAGATCCATTTCTATGGCCTCCTAAAAAGTATTGAGCCTAACCAACATATTTTAAAAAATAACATCAATGAATGCATTTTTATTCTTTTGCTAAGCCTGTTTGCTCTTTGAAGGATTGGATACTCTCTATAGCTCTCGCAGCAAGTGCTTCATTCTTATCTTTCTTGCTCCGCATTCTCTTCTCAAGATTAGGCAACAAACCAAAGTTCGCATTCATGGGTTGAAAATGCTCTGGGTCTGCTGTCGTAATATAATGCGCCATACTGCCCAATGTACTCAACTGTGGGAACACTAGACATTCTTCACCAAGTGCCATTCTGGCGGCATTAATGCCGGCTATAAGGCCCGAAGCAGCAGATTCAACATAACCTTCCACCCCAGTCATCTGTCCAGCAAAAAACAGCTTCTCATTGCCCTTGGTTTGGTAGGTTGGTCTAAGAAGTCTAGGAGAATTGATGAAAGTATTCCGATGCATTACGCCATAACGGACGATTTCAGCATTTGCTAAGCCAGGAATCATACCAAACACACGCTTCTGTTCGCCCCATTTAAGGTGAGTCTGAAACCCAACCAGATTATAAAGTGTTCCTGCAGCGTTATCCTGACGAAGCTGTACAACTGCAAACGGAAGTTCACCTGTGTGTGGATTCACCAAACCTACGGGTTTCATTGGGCCAAACAGAGCCGTTTGTTTACCACGTTTCATCATGACTTCTATAGGCATACAACCTTCGAAATATACTTCCTTCTCAAATTCTTTAAGTTCAGCTACCTCTGCAGCAATCAAAGCGTCATAGAATGCATTAAACTCTTCTTCATTCATAGGACAGTTTAAATATGCCGCCTCACCCTTATCATAACGAGATGCCAGATATACTTTATCCATATCAATGGAATCTTTTTCGATAATTGGGGCTGCTGCATCATAGAAATAGAAGTACTCCTCACCCATCAATTCGCGAATCTGTGCTGACAACGCAGGAGATGTGAGTGGCCCCGTCGCCATAACAACGATCTCAGAATCAGGTATATGTGTAAATTCTTCATTAATGACTTCTATTAAAGGATGATTATGAAGTGTCTGCGTAATCTCTCCTGAAAAACCATCTCGATCTACTGCGAGTGCCCCACCAGCTGGCACTGCATTTCGATCCGCCGCTCCAAGAACTAGAGAATTCAACATTCTCATTTCTTCTTTCAAAACACCTACTGCATTCGTTAATCCATTAGCACGTAAAGAGTTACTACATACTAATTCAGCAAATTGATCTGTATGATGTGCCGGTGTCTTAACTACTGGACGCATTTCATACAACCTTACAGGAACACCTCGACTAGCAATTTGCCATGCGGCTTCACTACCGGCAAGTCCTGCACCAATTACGGTTACTCTTTGTGGTTCTGTCAACTTCATTACCCCCCTGCGATTCTTCATTCTGCGTTATCATCGTTGTCTTCAACCAATTCAACATGGTCACAAGCTGTACACTTCAGTTTATTTCCTTGTTTATTACGTTTCTCTACCATTAGAGCATTACATATTGGACATGGCTTCAGTGATGGACGATCCCATGATACGAAATCACATTCAGGATAACGATCACATCCAAAGAAAATCCGTCCTTTCTTGCTACGTCTCTCTACGACGTGTCCTTCTTTACATGTAGGGCAAGTAACACCTATATCTTTGATAATAGGTTTCGTATTCCGACAGTCAGGGAACCCTGAACATGCTAAAAATTTACCGAATCTACCTAATTTATATACGAGGTGTTTGCCACATTTCTCGCAGATTTCATCAGATACTTCATCTTCAATTTCGATTTCCTTCATTTCTTCCTCAGCGACTGCTAGACGTTTCTCAAATGATTCATAAAATTGCGCTAGAACTTTCACCCAATCTTGTGAGCCATCACCAACATGATCCAGATCGTCTTCCATATGAGCCGTAAATTCCACATTTAGAATCTCAGGAAAAAATTGTTCCATCTGTTCAATAATTAATTCACCCAACTCCGTTGGCATGAATTTTTTTTCTTCCATCGCGATATAACCACGTTTTTGTATCGTCTCAAGCGTTGGGGCATATGTACTTGGACGTCCTATACCTAGTTCTTCTAATGTCTTAACGAGCCGAGCTTCCGTATATCTTGGAGGAGGTTGTGTAAAATGCTGTTTAGGTTCAACATCTTTTTTGACCAACTGATTACCAGGTTCAAGAGCTGGCAAGAATTTATCATCATCCGTTGTTCCATCATCATTACCTTCGACATATACCTTCATGAAGCCAGGAAATCTCACCTTAGAACCTACAGCTCGAAAAGTTGCCTTACCTACCGTGATATCCACAGAAAGCGTATCCAGTATGGCAGATGCCATCTGACTAGCAACAGCGCGTTCCCAGACTAGCTTATATAGTCGTAATTGATCGCGACTTAAATAGGCTTTAACACTCTCAGGTTCTCTTAGAATTGATGTTGGACGAACAGCTTCATGCGCTTCTTGCGCATTGGCAGATTTCTTAGAGAATTGTCTTGGCGTTTCTGGAACAAAATCTTCTCCATATTTGCTTCCGATCAGTTCTTTAATTTCTTCCGCTGCGGACGTCGCAATTCGAGTGGAATCTGTACGCATATAAGTGATAAGACCCACAGTACCCTCTTTACCTAATTCGACACCTTCATAAAGTTGCTGAGCAACAGACATCGTTTTGGCTGCGCGAAAGTTAAGCTTTCTTGCTGCTTCTTGCTGCAATGAACTAGTCGTGAACGGTGCAGACGGATGTCTTTGGCGTTCCTTCTCTTTGACATCACTAACTGTATATGATGCTCCCTCGATCTCATCCATTACTTCCTGCACATCAGCGGCACTAGACAATTCTTTCTTTACCCCATGAAGACGGTGAAACTTCGCTTCAAAAGAGGTATCACCCTTGGCCAACTGTGCTGTAATGCTCCAATATTCCTCAGGTACAAAGGCGTCGATCTCATTCTCACGATCCATAATAATCTTAACAGCTACGGATTGAACACGTCCTGCAGACAATCCCTTTTTGACTTTCTTCCATAATAGAGGGCTAATCTTGTACCCTACTAATCGATCTAGAATTCTTCGAGCTTGTTGTGCATTCACCAGGTCCATGTTAATTTTACGTGGTGTTTTAAAAGCATCCTTCACGGCTTGCTTTGTAATTTCATTAAACACAACACGACAATTCTCTGTCACATCAACATCAAGTGCATGTGCCAAATGCCATGCAATAGCTTCTCCTTCGCGGTCAGGGTCAGCTGCGAGATAGACATGTTTAACTTTTTTACTAGCATCTTTTAATTCCTTTAAAATAGAACCTTTTCCACGAATCGTAATATATTTAGGATTAAAGTCATTCTCAACCTCTACGCCAATCTGGCTTTTGGGTAAATCCCGTATATGACCCATGGAGGCTTTAACAATATATTTACTTCCTAGATATTTGCCAATCGTCTTCGCCTTAGCAGGCGACTCTACGATGACTAGTGAATCTGCTGCCATTGACTCATCTCCTCTCCAACAATAAAACCTTCGATCTCAAACACCACATTATATGATCTTATATTTAGCACCAGTTAATTGGGTAATTTGCTTTTTTATGATTAAAGATAACAGAACTGAATGCAAATGTCCAAAATCCCAGTGGCTTAAGCATAGCAATTGATCCAATGTAAAAGGTCCCTGCTCGAGTATATGGTATAGTTCAACCTCATCAGTTGTCAAATCCTTATATAATGAACAAAAACTTTTCTCCTCTCCTATGGTCCCTACTTTGCTTGCTTTATATAGAAGAGATTCATACTCTTCCAGCACATCTTTCCCACACGTTACCATTTTTGCTCCCTGTTTGATCAATTCAAGAGTACCCTTGCTCTTAGGTGAAGTTACAGGTCCTGGAACAGCGTAGACATCGCGCCCTGCTTCCATTGCGGCATCTGCCGTAATTAGTGATCCACTTCGTACATCTGCCTCAACAACCAAAGTTCCTACACTCAACCCTGCTATGATTCGATTTCGTTGTGGGAAGAGACCGGGATGTGATGGGGTACCTAATGGATATTCTGTCACAATTAACCCTCTTTTGGCAATTCTCTCAAATAAAGAACGATTTTCTGCAGGGTAAATCATGTCCATTCCTGTTCCCATAACCGCAATTGTATTCCCGCTACAGTTCAATGCAGCTTCATGACAAATACTATCCACTCCTTTGGCCATACCACTTACAACGGTCAAACCAGCATCACAGAATTGTTCAGCTAGCATGGATCCTACCTTTCGTCCGTAAGCTGTAGGGATACGTGTCCCTACCATAGCTATAGCAAGCGTGTTAAGAAGCTCACGTTGACCGAGACAGTATAATACCCATGGTGGCTGATGGGTTTCTTTTAACAATTTAGGATACTGCTCACCTAAAATAGTAATCACTTCAATGCCTCGTTTGAACAGTTGTTCCGATCGGATCTCCATCCGTTCTTTCGACAATTGTCTTACGACAGATTCTGCCTTATCTTTCGTTAATCCGGCATTTTCCCAATCCTGATTGCTATACTTCAACATTTCATGCGAGAGAGAACCTTGATTCAATATCCGTTCAATACTTTTCCATCCAATCCCATCTAACTCATGCAGTGCTACAAGTAGCGATTGCTCTTCACTAATCATACTCATATTCTCCTCCTTTAATTGGTGCGTGAGACCTACCCTTTAACGGATCTCAGCAAAAATAACGCAAAAAAAAGCAACCTTTCATACCCCAAGGGGAATAAAAGGTTGCTTACCTAGTAAGCTCATTATACATGAAGAAATATTACTGTGTCATGCATTTATCTAACATACCACGTGATTCAAGAACACTCACCAATGTAGATCCCATTTCTGATGGTGTAGGTGCTACCTTGATGCCACACTCCTCAAGCTTGGCAATTTTCTCAGCAGCAGTTCCCTTACCTCCGGAGATGATTGCACCTGCGTGTCCCATCCGTTTGCCAGGAGGGGCAGTTACCCCGCCAATAAACCCAACGACAGGTTTAGTCATATGCTCACGAATCCACTCAGCAGCTTCTTCTTCTGCCGTTCCACCAATCTCACCAATCATGATAACTGCATACGTATCAGGATCTTCATTAAAAAGATTCAGAATATCAATGAATTCGGATCCCTTAACAGGGTCTCCACCGATCCCTACTGCAGAAGATTGGCCTATTCCACGCGTCGTCAATTGATGGACAGCTTCATAAGTTAAGGTTCCACTTCTGGAAACAACCCCAACATGTCCTGCACGGTGGATGTAACCTGGCATAATCCCAATTTTACATTCCCCAGGCGTGATCACTCCGGGACAGTTCGGTCCAATTAGAACAGTCTTCTTACCTTCCAGATACCGCGATACCTTGATCATATCCAATACAGGTATTCCTTCAGTAATACAAATAACAAGATCTAATTCCGCATCCACGGCTTCAAGGATCGAATCTGCAGCAAAAGCAGGTGGGACATAGATTACACTTGCTGTCGCACCGGTTGATTGTTTCGCTTCTACAACCGTGTTGAACACGGGTAAGCTAACAACCTGGCCATCTTCTAATGTAATATCTACATTAGTACCCCCTTTACCTGGAGTAACACCACCCACCATTTGGGTACCATAATCCAAGGCCCCTTTGGTATGGAAAAGACCTGTCGCACCCGTAATACCTTGGGTAATGACTTTTGTATGTTTATCGACTAAAATGCTCACGATTACTTCACATCCCCTATCGATTTAAAAGTAACTGTTCAAAAAGTCGGCTATTCAGCACCGAAAAGGTTAGTTCAGACCGAAGAAGGAGTAGCGGAGTGTAGGTAACCTACATGAGCAACGGACTTCGAGGAATGAAATAAGATTTGATGCCGAATATTCTATAGACGTTACTTCGTGATCAATAGACGTCTTTTTGAACAACCTCTAAAAAGTAACTATTTTACGAGCGAAACAATTTTTTGTGCACCATCAGCCATGGAATCCGCAGATACGATGTTAAGTCCCGACTCGGCTAATATTTTCTTACCAAGTTCAACATTCGTTCCTTCTAATCGCACAACCAGTGGACGAGTTAGTCCAAGCTGTTTAGCTGCCTCAACGACACCATCAGCGATAACGTCACAACGCATAATTCCACCAAATATATTAATAAATATTCCTTTTACTTGCTCATCAGATAAAATAATTTTGAAGGCTTCTGTCACTTTCTCCTTCGTTGCACCGCCCCCTACATCGAGGAAGTTAGCCGGGTCTCCACCATAATACTTAATGATATCCATCGTCGCCATCGCAAGACCTGCTCCATTAACCATGCAACCAATATTACCATCTAATGCAATATAGCTTAGGTCGTATTTAGAGGCTTCGATTTCCTTCATATCTTCTTCATCTAAATCACGTAGCTCTTGAATGTCTTTATGACGGAATAATGCATTAGAATCAAAATTTAGTTTCGCATCCAGTGCAATAACATCCCCGCCACCTGTAATTACAAGAGGGTTGATCTCAGCAATAGAACAATCTTTATCCACAAAAGCGCTATATAACGCCATCATGAATTTAGCAACCTTGTTCACTTGTCCATTCGGAATATGAATAGCATACGCCAATTTGCGAGCTTGGAACATTTGTAAGCCAATCGCTGGATCAATGACTTCTTTAAAAATCTTCTCTGGTGTTTCAGCAGCTACTTCTTCAATCTCAGTACCGCCTTCTTCTGACACCATCATCACAACACGCCCTGTTGCACGGTCAACAACAACACCTACGTAATATTCTTTCTTAATATCACAGCCTTCTTCAATTAAGAGGCGCTTAACCTCTTTACCTGCAGGCCCAGTCTGATGAGTTACTAATACTTTACCAAGAATTTCTTCTGCGTAAGTACGTACTTCATCCAAATTTTTAGCAACTTTGACACCGCCAGCTTTCCCACGGCCTCCTGCATGAATTTGGGCCTTTACGACCGTTACCGGACTTCCCAAAGACTTTGCAGCTTCTACCGCTTCTTCAACGGTATAGGCAACTTTTCCGTTAGGAACGGAAACACCATACTGTTTCAAAACTTGCTTTCCTTGATATTCATGGATATTCATTAATGGATCCTCCTATCAACATGACTGCAACAAGTCGAGACTCCCAAGTAGAAGTGACTAACTCTTCTTTAGAGAAAAGAAAGTCCCTTTCTGCAAGAAATATAAGGTTATATACCATTATAAATGGATACTCCTTACATTTAAATTGGAAATAAATATAAGCCCAACTCATTGTATCACGTTTTTAAAACGCTTACCTTAATATACCCATATGGAATAGACACTCTTTTGATATCGATTTCATCCCTTATTGCGAATAATTGGGAATATATAGCAAATTGATTCTTTAGTAATTCAGATTGAAGTGCTTCTTAATTGACAAATCAACTTATTCAATCTAAGATTTATGTAATAATTATATATTTGTAAAAAAGGAAGCACCTTTTTCTAATGAGAAATACGAGTTAATCACGTATCCATTATATAGAAGAGAGGTGTTTTATTTATGTATGGAAAAATGCATAGTGCGTGTTTATATGGTATTGATGGCGTAATAATTCAAGTGGAAGTGGATATATCTAATGGGTTACCACAGACTGCTATTATTGGTCTTCCTGACTCTGCAATTCGTGAAGCTGTTGAACGTGTTCGAGCTGCCATTAAGAACTGCGGATTTCGATTCCCAATGCAAAGAGTTACGATTAACTTAGCCCCAGCTGATCTCAGAAAGGAAGGTTCTGCATTCGACCTAGCGATAGCATTAGGTATTCTAGTAACTAGTGGTCAGATTGTTCTTCCTTCAGACATCCGATTACTAATGATCGGTGAGCTTGCATTAGATGGCACATTACGACCCGTGTCCGGTGTTCTCTCTATGGTAGATCGTGCAAAACAAGAAGGTTTCAATGCGGTTCTATTGCCAGAAGAGAATGGTGCGGAGGCTATTCTAATCAAAGATATGCATGTTTTTAGTCTTGGACACCTAAGAGAACTATTGTATCCGAGCGGCATTCAGGCGAAGACAGGTAGAAAGGACACCGATCCTCCTGTCATCCTTGAATCATTGGATTTCCTTTACAAGCCCTCTACCTCAATTCCTATAACGTCAGCTTCCGACTTCCATGTTGCCAATTATGAAGATTATAGCGATGTTCTGGGACAACAACATGTGAAGCGAGCTCTTACGATTGCAGCTGCAGGCATGCATAACATTCTGCTAATCGGCCCTCCAGGAACTGGAAAAACAATGCTAATTAAACGTCTACCTACTATACTACCTTCTTTATCTGAACAAGAAGCTCTAGAGACAACCAAGATCTTTAGCGCGGCCGGTAAACTAAAAGAACCTTCCGCGGGCTTACTGAAGCGACGACCTTTCCGCTCACCTCACCATACGATCTCAGCTGGGGGACTCATTGGCGGAGGTACAATCCCTAAACCAGGAGAAGTCAGTCTTGCCCATCGAGGAATCTTGTTCCTCGATGAGCTTCCTGAATTCTCACGAAATGTGTTAGAAGTGTTACGCCAACCCTTAGAAGATCGAGCTGTAACGATTAGCCGGGCGAGAGCAGTTCATACATTCCCAGCTCACTTCATGCTAGCTGCTTCCATGAATCCATGTCCGTGCGGCTATCTTGGGTCTGATCATCCTGAGAATCGCTGTACATGCAGCGACACACGTACCGCTAATTATCGAGCCAAAATTTCAGGTCCATTACTGGATAGAATCGATCTTCAAGTAGATGTTCCTCGCCCTAAAGAATGGACAAAGGAGAGCTCAAGCTTATCTTCTGAAGAAATGAAAGAGCAAGTATTACAAGCCCATAGTATACAACAACGACGGTATCGGCATTTACCATTCTCCTATAACAGTGAATTAGCAGGAAGACATCTTCGGCATTTTGCTGCGCTATCGTCAGATACAGCCTCCATGCTGCAAGATACATTAGAAGCATTGGGTCTCAGTATGAGAGCGTATGACAGAATTCTGAAGTTAGCCAGAACGATTGCAGACCTGGATGCCAAAGACACAATCTCGGCCTCACATGTTGCAGAGGCTATTCAATATCGGAATTTGGATCGCCAACAGAATTCGGGTGAGGAAGTGTGACCTATTCCTTGGTTGACAAATGAATCTCATGTTCGATGTACACTGCTGGTCCCGAGACAGCAATTTCTTCAGGAGTAACATCTAATTGTGAGACCAAACCTTTCACATAACCACAAATACCTGAATTGCCTGCACCGGCTTCTGGCTTCTTCACCCCGCTATCTTTGCTTACCATTCCAAATCTCTAATATCTCTTGAAAGGAAAGATATGTCTTTTTTCTCGTTAATCCCTTCTTTTTTTAGGGCTTCCACCGCTATAGAGGCGTCCTGATGGGTTATATATATACCAATGCATAATTGATTCATACTATTCACTCCTTTTCACCTTACTTACATTGCCTTATTAACTATTCTCAAATTGAAATAAACGAATAGTATTCGTATATAATGGTGTAAGATGTTTACTTGGTAAGACTAAAGCAAGAAATCCCCGTACTGAATATGTATTCAGTACGGGGATTTCTGTTGTATATTCTACTGCTACTGTCACATGTCTAATATTGATAACACACTTCAAAGAAGATGTCAGAAATGTGGACCTGGAACCGCTAGTTCATGACGGGACTGGAAGTCAGTCTGAAGAGAAAGAACAGCTAACTCTTCGTCCAGATCGTTATGAAGCAGGAACTCCTAACACAGTAGGGATTGCAGGCTTACGAGCCTTTCTGTTGGACCAACAAACCCATGTGTAGCATTGTATGTATGCATTGAATATTAAAAAGCTTCTGTAATATGCTCCAAGTTAGCTACAGTCATATCAGCATGTAACAGAACGGCGATCACATCAAAACGTATCATTGTAGTAACTAAATCAGCTTGTTTATACAATAGGTAGACTTCAGCTGTTTTACGCACTTGATTAATTTTGTGCACATTCACAGACTCTGCCGGTGTACCATACCTTGAATTTCCACTACGGCTTCTTACCTCTATAAAAATTAAGAAATTATCTTTGCGAGCCACAATATCTAACTCACCACTGCGGCATCGCCAATTGCGATCTATTATTTCATATCCTTGTTCTAGTAAGTAACTAGCAGCTTGTTCTTCCGCGACAGCACCTTTTTCCTTACGTTTATCTTTTGTACGTCCATGATCAACGTCCATGGCGGTGCCTTCCTTCTTTGGCTAAGCTATCTGTTCGATAGACATACGAGAGTACTTCAGCCACAAGTTGATATAATTCAGCAGGAATCTGTTGATCAAGATCTAGTTGAGATAAGACTTCTACTAAAGCTGCGTCTTCTTGTACAGGAACACCATGCTCTTTCGCCTTCTCAAGAATAGTCTCTGCTAGTCTACCACTCCCTTTGGCTACAACAATAGGAGCTTCGGATTCGCCAGGTACATATTTCAGTGCAACTGCTCTTTTCTTAGAGAGCGCAACTTCTTCCTTAGACATTTCACTCATATCCGCATATCCACTCCTTTATAGGTAGGAGGAATATACTCCGACGTCACGCTACCCTGTTTACTATCTATTTCAGATACTTTAGGTATAGGCAACGGTTCCGCTTTGAGGCTAAGTAACTGGTAGCCAATGGAGTGCATAGCTTGAGATATTTCTTCACGACGATCTTCGATAAGGGATGTCATCCATTCATGATCATTATGGATTTTCAGACTAACGATTTTGTCGACCACTTGGACATCTACAAGCGTACTACCTAGATGTTTCATATCTAGATCAAACCATAAACGACAATTAGATGCATCTAGTTCTCCTTTTTTACCCCGACGAGCCTGAATATGAACAGACGCTGTCTCCTGACCATCCTGTCCATTCAGAGGAATAAACATCGTGACTTGTGCAAATGGAGCTGTGCGGTCTGTATTTAACAACAACTGCTGACCGGTCATATGCTGAACAAGCTGTTGAGCAGCTTCCTTCAATGCAGGAGGAAGATCTGTACGATCCACCAATTGTAGAAGAAGACCCTTTAATGAGTCCTGATTCAGACCGGCTATCTCTGTTCTTACCCCCTGTCCAGCTACAGTAGGCATAGAGTTAACTCCGCGAAGCACCGCTTCTGGCATATTTTTAGCCAGTTGGGCTAGGTTCGCATCGTTTGCAGCCTGAGTTACTTGTGTTTGAGCAGCTAACGGTGCGTTAGCTGTTGGTGTAGCAGCGTTCGATTGAAGCGCTGCAGCCGTAGTGCCTAGCGGCGCACTCCCCGCCGCGGCTGGCCCCTGCGGGGCTTGCGCTTGCGGCGACGTCGTGCCGCTGCGCACAGCCTGTTGCTCGTGCTCCGCACCGAGCAACTTCAACATGCGCCCTACCCAAGGGGCTTCGCCTTGGGTAGGCGCGGGCTGTAGCGCCGCCGACTGCGTAGCTGGCGGCACTACACCGCCGCCACTTGGCGTAGCCGTGGCGGGTTGTGTCGTCGCCGCTGCTGTGCCCTGCGGCGACGAGCGAAGCTGCTGTAACACATCCTGCAGCTTCGCTAGAAGTGGCTGCAACGGTGTTGCAACAGCGGTGCTATTCGATACCGCTGTTCCCAAGGTTGTCGCTGCCGTAGTGTTCCTCTGCCCGGCATCACCGACAGTTTGCGTCTGCGTTCCTTGGGCGGTCTGAGCCCCTACTAGATTCCCTGACTTCCCAGTCGCATCCTGATTCCCTAACGTTCCAGGCAATGGTGTTGCTCCTAAGGATGATTGAAGTTCTGCTTTTCCATTGGGTTGAGCTGCCTCGCCTAAATTAGCAACTAGCAAGGTAAGCTGTTCACTTAGACCGGATAACAGTTGGTGTAGTGGAGGACCAAAGACAGCCTGTTGCAACCCTCTCACACTTTCCCCACTCATGGGAAGTCCTCGTTGAAAAGCGATAGCGGCGGATTGAAGCCATTGCTCTGAAGATACCCCTGGTGGCTTCTCCATCATAATACCTTTAAATAGTGTTACATTATCCTTCGTAAGAGGTACACCACTGGCTTGAAGCGTCTGAATCATTTCACGATTAGCTTTTGTATCAGTTAGACCTACCGCCGTTAATACCTCGCCCATAGACTTGGCAGAGATTGATGTATAAGGAGAATCACTTAAAGGCTTTAATACCATCGCTCCATCCTCTGCTGGAGGTTGGACTTGCAATAATGTAGCCTGTCCTTGTTGTAGGGGTGTTTCTACCTTAGCATGAACTTTCACACCCTGAATTTGGATATCTGCTTCTGTACCATCCTCAGAGACGTTTAGAACTACGCCACGAACTACTTGTCCCGTCTTTACATCTAATTGTTTCATATCCCCCGGTTTGCTGTCACCCAACAAACCTCGTATTAATGATCCGATATTCACAGTTCTTCCTCCGTTTTCAAATCGCTCTTTCTCTCTATATCGGCCGTTTACCCAATTCGCTTAAGCACTTCTTTTTTAAAACAATGTTTGTTTCTCTGCCTCAAGGTTCTTAAGAAAGCTACGACGATGCATCGGTGTTATTCCTAAATCCATAATTTGCCCTCTATGTAGTTTCGTTGCATACCCTTTATGGATCGCGATTCCGTATTCGGGATACATAGCTTCCCAAGCTCCTTCACACAGTCTGTCGCGCGTCACTTTTGCAACAATAGAAGCTGCTGCTATGGACTGGCTGTTAGCATCTCCTTTAATGATGGAAAGCTGTGGAATATCAGAATCTACCTTTTCTGCATCGACAAGTAGAAAGTTAGGTGTCATAGATAAGCCTTCTAGAGCTCTTTTCATAGCTAATCTGGATGCCTGCTTAATATTAATTCGATCAATGGTAGCCGCATCTGCATACCCAACGCTTATCGCAATGGCCTTCTCCATAATGATATTGTATAAATAATCACGTTTTTTCGCACTTAGTTTCTTAGAATCATTAACGCCATCAATCAATAGACCTTGTGGAAGAATAACGGCTGCTGCGACTACATCACCAAATAGACAGCCTCTTCCAACTTCATCGATGCCTGCAATATATGGATAGCATTTTTCCCAGTAATTCGTCTCATATTGGAGCATGTTAATCATGTCGTCCTCTGTTTTACTCACTAGATTCACTCAATCCTTTCTACATATCTTGCACATTCTTGTATACCATTTCACCACATAGCCTCCACTTAGCTTACCATATCTATTTAGAACTGCGATAACTCAAGAAATGGTAATTCCGTCCTTTTTTCGGAGATTATGAATTGGATTTAGAGGAAACTTATACTTTCTTAGATTAAAAAAAACCTCCGAAGGATATCGGAGGCTTCAAACTTCGTCTTTAATATGGTGCTTCCATTGAAAAACGGCCTAATTTACCAGCACGGAGTTCCCGGAGTAACGTACGACAAGCTTTCTCCAAGTCCACTCTTCCGCCGCTAACAATACAACCACGTTTACGACCAATTTCCTCCATGATCGAAACAATTTCGTCAGGATTCTCGTAATCCGTTGGTTGTTCACATTGAAGATCAAACCGTTCTTTGAAAGGAACCCAATAGTATTTCGCAAGATATTTAATTGCAAAAAAAGCTACATCCTCTGCATTTAGGGTTTCTTCTTTAATCGCTCCAGTTACCGCTAGGCGATAACCTACATTCATATCTTCAAACTTAGGCCATAGTATCCCTGGTGTATCCAGTAATTCCATTTCCTTGCTCACTTTAATCCATTGTTGACCTTTAGTCACACCTGGACGATCTCCTGTTATAGCAACACTTCGTCCCGCAAGCTTATTGATCAATGTAGATTTACCTACGTTAGGAATACCTACAATCAATGCACGAATAGCTCTTGGATTCATGCCTTTAGAAATCTGCTTATCAATCTTTGCTTTCAACAATACTTTAAGTTGTGTTGGAATTTCTTTCATTCCTGTACCTGTTGATGCATCAACAGGGAAAGCTAGATGTCCTTCTTTTTTGAAATAATCTAACCATTCTCTTGTTACTTCCGCATCTGCTAAATCCGCTTTATTGAGAATAATAAGTCGAGGTTTCCCCCCAAGTATTTCATCAATCATCGGATTGCGGCTTGATAGCGGAAGTCGTGCATCAACCAGTTCAATAACCGCATCTATTAGCTTTAATTGTTCTTGAATTTGGCGGCGGGCTCTAGTCATATGACCAGGGAACCATTGAATCGTCACCGTCATCACCTCATCTTCTTTACCACAACGAATCCATGAATCTCATGGTGTTAATGGTTAATCCATTCCATATCTTTCACTGGCCAGAAAATTACATCCGCACGGCCTACAATATCACCAAGTGGAACATATCCAATCATCCGACTATCCGTGCTATCTGAACGGTTATCTCCCATCGCAAAAACATGTCCTTCAGGTACTGTACCATCTGGAAAATCTTCGTTAGGGAAGTCTTTATTGTTATATGTCATATTTTCTTTGTGTCTGCTGTCGATCTCATCCTGTATGTAAGGCTCATCAATAGGTTCCCCATTCACGTAAACGGTATCCCCAACCACCTTAACGGTGTCTCCAGCAACGCCAATAACTCGCTTAATAAAATCTCTACCTTCAGAAGGAACATGAAAGACAATAACTTCACCCTTCTTAGGGTCTCGAATATCATACAGAATTTCATTCACAATCAAGCGTTCACCCGTGTGAAAGTTAGGCTTCATAGAAGGTCCATCTACAATAAATGGTTTAAAAAGAAGCCAACGAATAAGTAGAACCAGAATCACTGCGATAATAATCGCCTTAAGCCACTCCATTATTTCATTGTTTCCTTTTTTCGCTGGTTTATCATCATGATCTTTCAATTCAGCTGTATCTGGCTGAACTTCCGAGTCCTGCTGCATCATTCATCGCCCTCTCTAAACCTAATGAAATGCAATTGGAAAAAAGGATAGAAAACGTCTTTTTAACATTCTCGAAAAGAAAAGCTCCTTACAGGAGCTTCATTACCTTATAAATGAAGGCATAATTTAACCATATACCCTATTTATCCTAAAACGAAAGGGACTTGAAATCAAGCCCCTTAACGTTGTCCGTTTATTAACGGCGAATTTCTTTAATTCTTGCTGCTTTACCGCGTAGATCGCGAAGATAGAAGAGTTTAGCACGACGCACTTTACCACGACGAGTCACTTCAATTTTCTCGAGTTTAGGCGAGTTAAGCGGGAAAGTTCTTTCCACACCAACACCGTAAGAAATTTTACGTACTGTAAAAGTTTCTCCGATTCCGCCACCACGACGCTGAATGACAACACCTTCGAACAATTGGACACGCTCACGTGTTCCCTCGATAACTTTTACATGTACTTTCAAAGTATCTCCAGGGCGAAAGTTTGGCAAATCTGTGCGAAGTTGATCTTGAGTAATCGCTTGTAGGATATTCATATTAGAATTCCCTCCTTCCATACAGGTGTTCTTGCCTCTTCCAAAGAAATAATATTCTTTTTCATTATCGACAGAGGACCACCGTATTCATACACAACAGGATTAAGTATAGCATAGGTATCTATCTCCATGCAAGATTTTTTACATTCTATCAACCTAAATAGATTCCATACTTCTTTCTTAACGAGTTTTGATCGCACTCAACAACCCATTGACAAATCATGGATATTGAATAAAATAAATATAACGTCAAAATAATTATAACGTTCACAAAAATTTGTAGGAGTGATTCACATGGCTGAGATTGCCCTATCCAAAAAACCAGGACTAAAAGAATTAAAAGTTAACAGACCTTTTATGCTTCTTCTTGTAGCTAAAGTCATTTCGCGCTTTGGTGATTCCATTGATTCGATTGCTTATAGTTGGATGGTCTACTTACTCACGGGATCTAAAGTTCTCATGGGCACCTTATTTTCCATAAATTTCATACCAGGGATTCTCTTCAGTATCTTCACTGGTGTATTTGTAGATCGATGGAATCCGCGTATAATCATCATGATCGCTGATATAAGCCGAGGTACTATGGTGATTGTAACGGGATTACTATACTGGTCAGGACTTTTACAACCTTGGCATTTATTCTTGTTCACATGTATCAACTCCACGTTTGAATCTTTTGCTTCTCCTGCAGAAATGTCACTTGTTCCTCGTATTCTTCCCAAAGCACTTCTACTCAGCGGCAATTCCCTCAGTTCTTCTGCTGGACGGATAGCTGAATTGGCTGGACTCGCGACTGCAGGAGCACTCATTGGACTGTTGGGAATATCAGGAGCCATTATCCTCGATGGATTAACCTTTATAGTTTCAGCAATTCTAATCGCTTGTATCGCTATACCTTCTGAACCTTCTACTGCCTCGAGTCCATCGAATACACAACCTACATCCTACTTTCAACAATTTAAAGAAGGATTTACATTCATCGCTTCTCATAGACTCCTACTGATCATTATGTTTGTAGCCGTCTTTGTTAACTTTTGCCTTGCTCCATTCAATGTACTGAACACTGTCTATGTAAAAGAACTGCTTCACGCAGGACCTATTGGGTTATCTATACTTGGAATCGCGCTAATGACGGGTATGGTTGCCAGTGGTCTATGGGTAAGTGTTAAAGGTTCCTCTTATAGAAAAAGCGTTCTGATCGTATGTGGGTTCATACTACTCGGCATAAATTACGCATTATTATTCATACCCGTAGCTTTTCCTACCTATTCCCTTTATTCAGCTGCACTCTTTAGCTTTGGAATGGGTATTGCCACTCCTCTTGTAAGCACACCTACAGGAACCTATTTAATGGAGGTTACACCCAAAGAAATGCTTGGAAGAGTTGGTTCTTTATTCAACGTGGTCTGCACATGTGCTATGCCTGTAGGAAGTCTATTAGCAGGAATAGTTGCAGAACTCATACCCGTGCATATCATATATCTCATATTAGGTGGATTTCTGATGATTCCAGCTGTCTTTTTAGTGACTCAGAAGAGTTTCATGAAAGTATAATTCAATTTTTTGAACTTTATCCACGTGCAGACTATAATGAGTAAGTGCAGAGCTTGCATAAATACAGGATCTTATGATTGAGGTGCACGTGGATGGAGACAATAACATTAACGACTCTTGAGGAAATCAGAATATTTTCAGACCCTTACAGAATGGATATCATCGATGAATTTCAGAGGTTAAATCGACCCGCCACCGTTAAGGAAATTGCAGATATTATGGGTGAAGTACCTGCTAAGGTATATTATCACGCCAAAAAACTAATGAGTATTGGACTACTTACACTGGACCATACACAGCAAATCAACGGTATTACAGCGAAGTATTATCAAGCTTTTCAGGGCACGATTGCTGTTAAACGTAGTGAAACCGATACTCCTACTCACAATGTTCTATCTGAAACACAGAAATTACTTGGGGACATATATGAAAAGAATAAACAACGATTTCTCAGCATGGTTAGTATCGATAATAACAGTAAAGCCCATATCAGCAATCAAACCGTCTACCTGACGAAAGAGGAAGTCGAACAATTCTTGGAGATGATTAATCAATTCTATGAGACACATAAACAACCACAACCTCACAACGAGCAAGATAAATACGAATTCTTTACATCCATAGTCAAGGAGAAATCCACTAATCAGGACAAATTGTCCTAATCATACATATTATATAAAAAAGCCACCGAAGACATGATGTTAGTAGCACATCAGATCAAGGTGGCTTTTTTATTTACATGTTGCTTCTTAAACCTGTTTCAAAAATTCTACAATGGTCAGAAGACCTTTATCGAAGTTGTCCAAATTGAAATGTTCATTTGGTGCATGTAGATTCTCATCAGGTAATCCAAAACCCATCAATACAACAGGAACGTTTAACAAACGGCCAAATGTTTCGACAATTGGAATGGAACCTCCATCTTTTGTGAATACGGGACGAACCCCATATACCTCGTTAAATGCTTCTGCAGCCTTTTGTAGAACAGGTGTAGTCGTATCCATCGTAAACGGATTTCCTTTTTCACGTTGAATAACAGACACATTAGCACCCACAGGTACATTGGCATGAATATGTCGTTCGATTTTATCAAGAATATCTTGTGGCTTCTGATATCCTACAAGACGGCAAGTAATCTTCGCATGTGCTTCCTTCGGAATAACAGTCTTCGATCCTTCACCTTGGAATCCACCATATACGCCGTTTAGCTCTAGAGTTGGACGAGCTCCTGTTCTTTCCACAAAGGAGTATCCTTCCTCTCCATAAAGGGCATCTAGACCTAGATCTTGTTGTAATTTATTCTCATCAATCGATTGTTTTACAAATTCAGCTCGCATCTCAGGTGACAACTCAGGTACATCCTCATAGAACCCTTCCACGTTCACACGACCTTGATCATCATGAAGCGTAGCTAGAAGTGTCACAATCGCATGTAGTGCGTTAGGAACGCCTCCACCGAACGTACCCGAATGTAGGTCAGTATTGGCTGTTGTGATCTGAACATCTAGAGAACAAAGTCCACGTAAGCCGACACATATCGCAGGTCTACCTTTTTCAAGCAACGATGTATCCGAGATTAGCACTACATCTGCTGCCAATTCCGCACTGCGTTCTTCCAAGAAGGATGGTAAGTTCGGACTTGTTACTTCCTCTTCACCCTCGATACAGAATTTAATATTTACAGGAAGCTCTTTCTCTTGCTTAAGAAGTGCTTCCACGGCTTTGATATGTAGAAATACTTGACCTTTATCATCTGTTGCTCCGCGAGCAAAGATCTTATCTCCACGAATCGTTGGTTCAAATGGAGGTGTCTCCCACAGATTTAGCGGGTCAACTGGCTGTACATCATAATGTCCATATACAAGTACAGTCGGTTTACCTGGAGCATGTAAATGGTCAGCCGTTACAATCGGATGTCCCGTAGTTTGATGAATGGTTACATTCTCAAGGCCTGCTTTCGTTAACGAATCTGCAAGCCAGTCTGCCGCACGTATAACATCTGACTTATGTTCAGATAGGGCAGAGATACTCGGTATGGATAACCATTCTTTTAATTCATTTAAATGTTGTTCTCTTAGGTTTTCGAAATAGACTTTATAATCCATCTTGTTCCTCCCCTTCCATTCTATAAATGATTAGTATTATGGAGCTCCTTCAGATACTTCTTATCTTGCGCTGTAAGCTCAAGCTTATCAAGTAGATCCGGACGACGTGTAAAAGTTCGCTTCAACGCTTGCTGTCTACGCCATACATCTATATTAGCATGATGACCACTCAACAGCATGTCCGGAACCTTCCAGCCACGAAATTCAGCAGGTCTTGTGTAGTGTGGATACTCTAGAAGACCTGTGCTGAATGAATCTGTCACGGCTGACATCTCATTACCTAATACACCTGGTAACAATCGTACTACAGCATCGATAACAGTCATAGCAGGAATCTCTCCACCTGTAAGAACATAGTCACCTACAGACAACTCATCCGTGACTAGATGTTCACGAATTCGTTCATCGTATCCTTCATAATGTCCACATATAAAGATGAGATGTTCCTCTTGTGATAATTCTTCAGCCTTTTTCTGTGTAAATGTTTCTCCTTGTGGACACATTAGGATCACACGTGCCGGCTTATCGCTAGAAGTCATAACATGTTCTACAGCAGCAAAAATAGGTTCCGGCTTCAACACCATACCGCCTCCTCCACCATAAGGAGTATCATCGACCGTATGATGTTTACTTAAAGAGAAGTCTCTGAAATCGATGGCATTCAAAGACACGATTCCTTTGTCGTTCGCTTTGCCTAAAATACTACTCTCGAATACCCCTGTAAACATCTCAGGAAATAAGGTAAGCACATCTACCTTCATAATTATAACAATCCTTCCATGAGGTAAACCTTAACCTTCTTATTACTAACATCCACATCTAACACGACATCGTCGATCACTGGAATTAGAATATCTGGACCAGAAGCTGGTTTAACTACCCACACATCATTTGCACCAGGAGATATGATCTCAGTAATTATGCCAAGTGGCTTATCTTCATTCTCATCCGTAAACACACTGCATCCAATGATTTCATGATAATAGTATTCATTGTCTGGCAGTTCAACAAGATCAGTCTGAGATACTTTAAGCATACTTCCTTTGTATTTCTCAACCTGATTTATGTTTGTAAAGCCTTCTAACTTGAGAACGTACATATTCTTATGGAAACGTGCGGACTCTACAGTAATCCAGAATGATGGTGTTCCGTCCCCAGGAATCAAGAATAAACGTTTCCCTTTTGCGAAACGTTCTTCTGGAAAATCTGTGATCGGCAATACTTTGATTTCACCCTTAATTCCATGCGTATTCACCAATTTACCAACTGTTAATAATTGCTCAGACATATTCTCCTCCTACAAAAAAAGCGTTCTTACGCGCAGAATACTTTAGTTCATGCTTAATCTTACATCTTCAGCATGTACGAAAAAGGGCTAGGACATGCATCCTAACCCACTTTCGTAAATCTTTAAGATATGATATCCACGGTTACGCGTTTGTCCATTTTGACTGCTGCAGATGTGACTACTGAGCGAAGGGCTTTGGCAATTCTACCTTGTTTACCTATAACCTTACCCACGTCATCAGGATGAACGGACAATTCATAGACAACAAGATGATCCTTCTCCACCGTCTTCACGGTCACATCTTCAGGATGATCCACCAAAGCCTTAGCAATAACACTAACTAATTCTTCCATAGATACCCCTCACGATCAGTCATTATTTCTGTAACTTAAGTTCATGGAATTTCTTCATAACGCCTGCTTTACTAAGCAAGTTACGAACTGTATCTGATGCTTGTGCACCTGTTTGAAGCCATGCCAAAGCTTTATCTTCATCAATCTTAACTACCGCCGGTTGTTCAACTGGATTGTAGTAACCAATTTCTTCGATAAAACGACCATCACGCGGGGAACGGGAATCCGAAACCACGATACGGTAGAACGGCGCTTTATGAGCACCAATGCGTTTAAGACGAATACGTACTGCCACAAAATTCACCTCCTTCAAAAAATAAACTCATGATTTAGTATTTTAACGGAAAGGAAACTTCATGCCGCCTTTGCCTGCTAATCCTTTTAACTGCTTCATTGCTTTGCCTTTTGGACCTTTAGGTCCCATCATATCTGAGAATTGTTTCATCATTTTGCGCATCTCATCAAACTGTTTGATCAGTCGGTTTACTTCGGCAATATTGGTTCCACTACCTACTGCAATCCGTTTACGTCGTTTATGGTCAATAATCTCAGGATGTTGCTTTTCATGTTTCGTCATTGAGAACACAATGGCTTCAATACGACCCATTTGTTTATCGTCTACTTTAATATCTTTAGCCTGCTTCATCTTGCCCATACCAGGAATCATGTCCATAATTTGGTCAAGCGGTCCTAACTTCTTCACTTGATCCATTTGCTCTAGGAAATCATCGAACGTAAATTCTGAATTACGCATCTTACGTTCCATTTCCTTCGCTTTCTCAACGTCGATGTTAGACTGGGCTTTCTCAATTAGAGATAACATATCTCCCATACCTAGAATACGTGAAGCCATCCGTTCTGGATGGAAAGGCTCCAAAGCATCAATTTTCTCACCTAGTGCAGCAAATTTAATCGGGCAACCCGTTACTGCTTTGACTGAGAGAGCAGCACCCCCACGTGTATCACCATCTAACTTGGTGAGTACAACCCCTGTGAGTGCAAGTTGATTATTAAAGTTATCCGCAACGTTTACCGCATCCTGTCCAGTCATGGCATCTACCACAAGCAAGACCTCATCTGGATTAACTTCAGCATGAATCTGACGTAATTCTTCCATCAAGGTTTCATCAATATGAAGTCGTCCGGCTGTATCTACAATCAGATAATCATGTCCATGATCCTTAGCATGCTGCAAGGCTTGTTTAGCAATCTCAACAGGACTAACCTTGTCTCCGAGTGAAAATACGGGAACTTTGATTTGTTCTCCCAACACTTCCAACTGCTTAATGGCTGCAGGTCGATAAATATCTCCAGCTACAAGTAAAGGACGACTATTCTGCTTCTGAAGCAACTTAGCTAATTTACCAGAGGTTGTTGTCTTACCTGCACCCTGTAAACCAACCATCATAATCACAGTAGGAGGTTTATTGGACTTCGCAAGCTTAGCCTGACTTCCACCCATTAGTTCAGTCAATTCTTTATTAACAATGTCAATTATAATCATGCCTGGAGTAAAGCTGTCCATAACTTCTTTGCCAATGGACTTTTCTTTCACTTTGGCAACGAATTCCTTGACTACTTTGAAATTAACGTCTGCTTCCAATAAAGCAAGACGTACTTCACGCATCGCTTCATTTACATCGTCCTCAGACACTTTGCCTTTGCCGCGAAGCTTACTAAACACGTTCTGCAGCCTACCTGTTAATCCTTCAAATGCCATTCGCTGCCACCTCCCTACAACTATTCATATACTTGCAAACGATCTAATATTGTAACGATCTTATCCATATCTTCTGTTGAAACATCCACCGTAGTAAGTAGATGTCTTAATTGTTCTAGTTCATAATTACGTTGTTCATACTTTTGTAGAAGACTTAATTTCTCTTCATACATATCTAGAACTTGTTCTGCACGTTTAATGTGTTCATAGACTGCCTGCCGGCTTATTTCAAACTCAGCAGCAATTTCCCCAAGGGAAAAATCATCATGAAAGTAATACTTAAGGAAAGTCTGCTGCTTCTCAGTCAGCAGGTGTTCATAGAAATCAAACAGCCGATTTATTCGGTTTGTCTTCTCGAGCCTATCATCCTGACTCATTAAGAACACTCCCTTCGTCAAGGAAAAACACTTTACACTCAACGTCCCTAATAATACATAAAATAAAGAGAGATGTCAAGCAAATATCCTTGTCATCTCTCACCAAAGGTTTTCCCTACTTCAACTGCCTAAGAATGCTCACTGATTGGGCAGTAAATACAGAAACACAGAGAAGAAATGAAGTATACTTCCAGCTAATACGAACAGATGCCATATGGCATGGTGATAAGGAAATCCCCTCCATACGTAGAATACCGTTCCCAATGTAAACATGATTCCGCCAAGAGCTAGGAGTATGATTCCTCCCGAAGGTATAGCGGCTGTTAACGGAACCCATGCGATCACAATCATCCAACCCATCAAGATATAGAAGATTGTCGACATGAATAGAAATCTTTTGACAAAGTATGCCTTGAAGAAACAACCTAGAATGGCAAACCCCCACACAATTCCGAATAAAGACCATCCCAAGGGTCCTCGAATGGCAACAAGCATAAAGGGTGTATAAGAACCTGCTATATAAAGATAAATTGACGAATGGTCAAAGATTTCAAACAGATCCTTTACTTTACCTTCCCTGAAGCTATGAACTAGTGTCGAGTTTAAATACAAAATGAGCATGGATGCTCCGTAGATGGTGAAACTTACAACATGCCACGGCGTCCCTTTCAAACTTGAGAACACAATCAGTAATACAAGTGCCACAATACTAAGAACCGTTCCAATGCCATGAGTGATCGCATTAGCCACTTCCTCACGGCGTGTGTAAACATGCGTATTAGCCATAAATGAAAGATCCTTTCAATAGATACTTATATATTAATTATACACCTGCTAAACATTAGAATCCACATCACACATGTCAATTTAAAAAGGCATCTGCAGCTCTGAAATCTGCAAATGCCTATCTATTATAACAACATGTAGTTATGCCTCCGGATGAGAAGACTCATCTGCATCCTCTTCTTCTTGAATCAATCCTGCAAATAAGGCATGAACGAACTGCTGCGAATCAAAGGGTTGTAAGTCTTCCATTTTCTCACCTAGACCTACTAACTTCACTGGAATGTTCATTTCCTGACGAATGGCAACAACAATCCCACCCTTAGCCGTACCATCTAACTTCGTAAGAACAAGACCCGTCACACCACTCTTCTCGCCAAAGAGCTTAGCTTGACTCAGGGCATTCTGTCCTGTTGTAGCATCCAATACCATCAAGACTTCATGAGGCGCACCTGGAATCTCACGCTGAATAACACGGAATATTTTGTTCAGCTCTTCCATTAGATTAGATTTATTCTGTAAGCGTCCTGCTGTATCACAGATAAGCACATCCACCTGACGTTGCTTCGCCGCTTGAACAGCATCATACATAACAGCTGCAGGATCTGAACCCGCTTGCTGTTTAATCACATCTACTCCTGCACGTTGACCCCATACTTCTAATTGCTCAATAGCTCCCGCACGGAAGGTATCCCCTGCTGCTAATAGCACCTTTTTACCTTCTTGTTTAAAGCGATAAGCCATTTTTCCAATCGTCGTTGTTTTCCCTACGCCATTTACGCCAACAAATAGAATGACAGTTATACCATCTTTATTCATTGTTAGGGCATTATCATCATCCCCACGGAGCAATTCCATCAACTTTTGAGACAAGATAGGCTGTAGTTCCAAAGCATTCTCGATTCTCTGTTTCTTCACTTCAGCACGTAACTCATCGATCAAAGTCATGACTGTGTTAATTCCTACGTCTGCACCAATCAGGATTTCTTCGAGTTCTTCATAGAATTCTTCATCTATTTTCTTACGTCGAATCATTAGATCCGATACCTTCTCTACAAATCCCTTGCGTGTTTTCTCAAGCCCATCACGAAACTGCTTCGTTACAGCTTCTGTTTTGTTCGAAATATTTTCTTTCAGTTTTTTAAAAAAACTCATATGCTTCCTCCATCTCTATATCTACCTCTAATTAAGCAATTTCAGCTTCATCATTCTCTAACTTCACAGATACCAGCTTGGACACGCCGCCTTCTTCCATCGTTACGCCATAAAGTACGTCGGCTTCTTCCATGGTTCCTTTACGGTGGGTAACCACAATGAACTGGGTCTGTTCCGAGAATTCACGCAAATATTGTGCAAACCGAACGACATTGGATTCATCCAACGCAGCTTCTACTTCATCCAATACGCAGAAAGGTACCGGCTTAACCTGTAGAATAGCAAACAAGAGTGCCATAGCAGTCAAAGCACGTTCCCCTCCAGAGAGGAGTTGTAGATTCTGAAGCTTTTTACCTGGTGGTTGAGCTACAATATCAATACCAGTATCCAACATATGTTCTGGATCAAGGAGAACAAGATCTGCTCTACCTCCCCCAAATAGCTTCATAAACACCGTACCGAATTCACGTCGGATCGCATCAAATGTCGCTTTGAACCTCTTGGACATTTCGTCATCCATTTCACGGATCACTTCATATAATGTTGTCTTGGCGCCTATGAGATCTTCCTTCTGCTCACTCAAGAATTCGTAGCGTTCATTGACGCGTTGATACTCCTCGATAGCTCCCAGATTCACCTCACCAAGAGATGCTATACTACGTTTCAGATCTCGAACTTCATTCTGAACCGCAGGCACATCGTCTGGTATAGGATAACGTTGCTTAGCCAATTCGTAGCTCAGTTCATAGTCTTCACTAAGCTTTTTAAGGATATTATCTAACTCTACATCCAGTCGATTTACGCCAACCTCCGTCTGACGAAGTTGTTCATCTACCGTGCGAAGTTGTGTCCGTTGTTCCTTCGTTTCGTTCTCTTGTAATTCCAGTTTTTTAGATAACTGCATCCGGGAAGCTCGTTTGAAATCAAGTTGTTGAGATGACTCTTCCTTCTTCAGCTTGTACTGGTTCATGTTCTCAATTTGCTGGGCTGCTTCATTAGCATTCGTAACTAGGTCCGCTTCAATAGAAGCTAACAAATTTTTAGTTTGACGTAAATCTCGGTCCTGAGAATCGAAATCTGTTTGCGAACGTAGAAGTTGTTCTTCCAGTGAGAAACATTCCTGATCAAGCTTTCCTTCTTTTACTTTGAGCTGCGTTAACTGACTCATAAGCTCGTCTTTCGCAGATTCACTGGCTTTACGAGCGAACTCTGCCGCTTGAAGTGCCTGATGAGCAGACTGTTCCCGTTCTTCTAATTCAGCAAGTTTCTTCACAGCCTGTTCACGACTCTGGTCTAGCACTTTATTCTCTTCTGTAAATCCAGTCTTCTCTTGACCTGCTACTTCAACCTGTTCCATCACATGACGTAACTCATGCTGGAGTTGCTTCAGGTCTCCTGCAGCTTGTTGTTCTTCTATCCGCTTATCATCACCAGCTTGTCGAAGATCATCGAGCTTCTTCTGGGTCTTGGTTAATTGATTCTTAAGTTGTTGAATATTCTCTTGAAGTTTAATTAAATGTTTCTCTGTCTCTGCAATCTCTTGATCCAGGGAATCTAACTGACGTTTACGACTAAGTAAGTTGTTATTCTTCTTATGTTGACTACCACCTGTCATTGATCCGCCCGCATTGACTACATCACCTTCAAGGGTAACTACTCGGAATCTGTATTGACATCTGGAAGCGATTTTATTTGCGTCTTCTAACGTTTCCGCAATAATAACATTCCCAAGCAAACTACCTACAACTGAAGCATAGGTTGCATCGTACTGTACCAAATCTGCTCCTATACCTACAAACCCACCCGCTCCTTCAATAATAGAGCGATCACTTGCCGAGATATTTCTTGCTCTCATAACATCCAAAGGCAAGAAAGTCGCACGTCCAAGTTGACGCTGTTTCAGAAAGGCAATGGCCTGACGGGATACAGATTCATTATCCATAACAACATGTTGAAGAGATGCACCCATCGCCGTCTCCATGGCAAGTTCTAACTTCTCTGGTACGGTAATAAGTTCAGCGACAGCTCCGTGCACACCACTAAGTAGAGATTTACGGGAAGCCTTCAGGACTTCTTTTACACCCAACATAAATCCATCGAAGTCATCTTGCATTTCCTTCATGGTATCACGACGTGAAGTCTGTGCTTCACGTTTCTGTTCCCATTTACGTAATGTACCTTGGGTTTCTTCTAAGAGCTTCTGTACAGATTGATAACGTTCGCTCTCAGTTATATATCCTCCACGTAGCTCTCTGATCTCATTTGCAAATTTCTCTATAGCCTTATCGAGATGCAGTTTGCGTTCCAACAGCTCTTCCTTCTGACCTTCCCATTTCCCCGTCTCTTCTTCAGCACGGTTCATTCGACGAGAAAGTGTTTCCTTCTGCTGGTCTGCATAACGGATTTCGTTACGGGCTTGTGCCATTTCATTCATCAGTTCAAGTAGTGAACCTTTTAGAGTCTCTTCTTGTTGTTGACTAATTCCACCTGTGACTCCAACCAACTTCGCTTCTTCACCGGACAAATGATGACGTAGTTCCTTAAGTTCTTCCTGTAATGCTTCCAGTTTACTCTTCATGAGGGACAATTCAGCTCGTCTGTCCTCGACTCTCTCATCCCCAGTCGATAACGTCTCCACCAACTGTTCCCGATGTCCTTCTAGATTTCGCTTTCGCTCCCTAAGAACTTCACCCTGTCCTTCACTCTTCTCATAAGCTTCACTATATTGCAACAACTCATCTTGTAATGTCTCAACTTCTTGCTCAAGCTTCCGAAGTTTTGAACGATCACTTTCTAACATCGCATCATGAGCAGATACAACAGTAGATAGTTCAAGTTGTTGTTGCTGCAAGCCTGTAAGCTTGTTCGTAGCTTCGGTCCAATTCGTATGGATTTGTTCTATTTGATGAACATACATCGAAATTTCTTTACTTTTCAATTGTTCACGAAGTTGCTTGAAATGTACTGCTTTCTCCGACTGTTCTTTTAAAGGATCAATCTGGACTTCCAATTCGCTCACTAAGTCATGAATACGCAACAAATTTTGTTCCGTCTCATCTAGTTTACGCATCGCATCTTTTTTGCGAGATTTATACTTTACGATCCCAGAAGCCTCTTCAAATATCCCCCGACGATCCTCTGAGCGTGTACTAAGAATTTCTTCAATACGACCTTGTCCGATGATGGAATAAGCCTCTTTACCTATCCCTGTATCCATAAACAATTCAGTAATATCTTTGAGACGGCATGATTGCTTATTAATTAGATATTCACTGTCTCCGTTACGATGTACTCGGCGTGTAACCGTTACTTCGTTGAAGTCTAATGGCAGGACGTGGTCCTCATTATCTAACGTCAGTGAAACCTCACCAAAATTAACAGCTTTACGTGAATCACTACCGGCAAATATGATATCTTCCATCTTGCCACCACGTAGTGATTTAGCACTTTGCTCTCCCAAAACCCAACGAATACCATCAGAAATGTTACTCTTACCGCTACCGTTAGGGCCGACTACAGCCGTTATGCCTCTGACGAATTCCATTTCTGTTTTATCGGCAAAAGATTTGAAACCTGCTAATTCAATCCGTTTCAAAAACATATTCCCTAAATCACCTCTAAACCTTATAATACCACAACTTCTTCAAGTGAAAACACTACTAAAAAAAGCATTTGGTTAACTTCAAAAGTTAAACATGGCTTCATTCTCCAACATTATTAATTCCACTTCAACCATTTCATTAAATAAAGAGCAAAAAGCAGTCTTTGGCTCATACATCTGCCCATCTTGCACGACTGCTCTTTGCTCTTAAGTTATGAATGTTCTAACTTACGAATCTTATGATTCGGTTAGCTTCAACTGACTGAGTGCAACTGCCGCAGCTTGCTGCTCAGCTTCTTTCTTTGATCTACCGTTACCTTTTCCGATACGTTCATTGCCCATATAAACTTCAGAAACAAATTCACGTTCGTGTGCCGGGCCTCGTTCTTCAACGATTCGATATTCTAACTGTCCCATATTGTGATGTTGGGTGAATTCTTGTAGTTCAGTCTTATAATCACTCATTTGGAGCTTTCCGCTCTCAGATACTTGCGGAAATACATATCGTTCCAAAAATAAGCGAGCTGCTTCAATTCCCTGATCCAAATATAATGCCCCGATAAAAGCTTCAAAAACATCAGCAAGTAAAGCTGGACGCGTACGTCCCCCTGTTAGTTCTTCACCTTTACCTAGCAATACATATTGACCAAAGCTCAAAGCTTCAGCGAACTTAACAAGAGATGGCTCACATACAATCGCTGCACGAAGTTTAGTAAGTTCACCCTCCGGTTTCGTTGGAAACAGGTTGTACAAGAATTCGGATACCGTAAGTTCCAGCACAGCATCTCCTAGAAATTCTAGGCGTTCATTATCATGATGCTGGCTGAAACGGTGCTCATTGACATAAGAAGCGTGAGTAAAGGCTTGCTTCAAGAGAAGTTTATTATGAAATTGGACATGAAGTTGTTGCTGTAAATGCTTCAGATCACCGCTCAACAAACTGTCCCCTTAAACTTCATATTTTTTTAATATAATCGATGCATTGTGTCCACCAAATCCAAAAGAGTTGGACATTACAATATTTAAATCTGCTGGTCTAGCAACATTTGGAACGTAATCCAAATCACATTGAGGATCAGGCTCATCCAAATTAATCGTAGGAGGTATCGTTTGATTACGCAAAGCGAGAGCACATATGACAGCTTCTACACCACCCGCAGCACCAAGTAAATGTCCTGTCATGGATTTAGTAGAACTAACCGCTACCTTATATGCGTGATCTCCAAGAGCCATCTTGATGGCTTTCGTCTCTGATATATCGCCTACACCCGTTGATGTGCCATGAGCATTGATATAATCGACGTCTTCAGGACGAATTCCCGCCGTTCTCATCGCCATCTTCATACAACGAGCAGGACCATTAGGATCTGGATCTGTCATATGATGAGCATCTGCACTCAGACCATAACCAAGAACTTCTGCAATAATATTCGCACCGCGCTTCTGTGCATGCTCTAACGATTCCAAGACGAGCACGCCAGCCCCTTCTCCCATGACGAATCCATCACGGTTTGTATCAAAAGGACGACTTGCTTTCTCGGGTTCATCATTACGTGTAGACATCGCACGCATAGCACAGAATCCCGCTACGCCCGTGGGGCGTATTGTTGCTTCAGCACCACCACAGATCATTACATCGGCTTCACCATTCTGGATCCATCTAACAGAGTCTCCAATGGCATGTGAACCTGATGCACAAGCGGATACAGAAGCTAGATTCGGCCCTTTAGCACCTAGTAAGATAGATAAATGACCTGACGCCATATTACCGATCATCATAGGAATAAAGAACGGACTTACACGTTTGGGACCTTTCTCCAACAAAATGTTATGTTGATCTTCCCACGTTCCTAAGCCCCCAATACCAGAACCAATAATTACACCGACACGTTCCGGATCGGAATCATTAGCAATATCGAGACCACTGTTCTGTACCGCCATCATTCCAGCTGCTGACGCAAACTGAACGAACCGATCCATCTTACGCATTTCTTTACGATCTACGTAGTCTTCGGCATTAAATTCCTTCACTGAAGAAGCAATTCTTGTGCTGTAATCACTAACATCAAAAGACTCTATCTGAGAAACTCCAGATTTGCCAGCCATGAGGTTACTCCATAGACTATCTAAATCTTGACCTAATGAAGTCACAACGCCCATACCGGTTATCACTACTCTATGATTCAACGCATTCACCTCTATAATAGACTGCATATGCATAATTTTCGTTATTTAACTTTGAACTAAGAACGCTTGTACATCAGTAACGTCCCGAAGATATGGAGAAGTCCCGCCTATAAGCAGGATCGGGACTTACCAATGAAGGATTTTAGGTGTGAGATTGTATGTAGTTAACAACTTCTCCCACGCTTGTAATTTTCTCTGCATCTTCATCAGAGATTTCAATATCAAATTCATCTTCCAATTCCATAACTAATTCAACAACGTCAAGAGAATCAGCACCAAGATCATCTTTAAAAGATGATTCTAATGTAACCTCGGCTTCGTCAGCACCTAAGCGATCGACGACGATGCGTTTTACACGCTCCAATACATCGGACATCCGGTTCACCTCCTCCTCTTTGGTATTATACGAGAATTTTTTTCAAAATGCTACATCACCATTCCGCCATCCACATGTAAGGTCTGGCCTGTCATATAGGACGCGCTATCAGAAGCCAAGAAAGCCACCACTTTGGCGATCTCCTCTGGCTGTCCAAGGCGTGCTAGTGGGATATCAGCTATAAGCTTGCCCCGCAAGTCTTCTGACAACTCCTTGGTCATATCCGTATCAATAAAACCAGGAGCTACACAGTTAACGGTTATCCCTCGCGAAGCAAGCTCACGAGCAGATGATTTGGTAAGCCCAATCACACCTGCTTTCGCTGCAACATAATTGGCTTGACCTGCATTACCAAGAACGCCTACAACGGATGAAATATTAATAATCCGACCATAACGTTGTTTCATCATGGGACGGGTCACCGCTTTTAAACAGTTAAACACACCTTTGAGGTTCGTTTCAATAACAGAATCGAATTCTTCCTCTTTCATACGCATAATTAGATTATCTCTAGTAATACCAGCATTATTCACCAGAATGTCAATACGTCCCAAGGCATTAATCGTTTCTTTAATCAAATTCTCTGCCTGTTCACTATTACCGACATTCGCTTTCAGAGCTACTGATTCTACTCCCAAAGCATGAATCTCAGCAACAACTTCTTGTGCAGCGACCTCATTACCTGAATAATTAACTATGACATTTGCACCTAAACTGGCTAGATTAAGAGCTATGCTACGCCCTATACCACGTGAAGCCCCCGTTACAAGTGCAACTTGTCCGCTTAAAGGTTTGGACATTTCAAAGTTCCTCCTTTCTCCAAGTATACATTTGTAAACTGTAGAACTTCTATAATACCATTTCGAGACTTTCTAGACTATTGATGTTAATTAACTTCACCGTTTTATCGATTTTCTTAATTAGACCTGTCAATACATTACCTGGCCCAATTTCAACAAACGTATCTACCCCTTGCTCAATTAGAAAGCGAATACTATCTTCCCATAGAACAGGTGAGTAAACTTGTTCAACTAAGAGTTCACGAATACGATCCCCACTAGTAACCAACTCTGCTGTTACATTAGCTACGACTGGGACTTTAGGTTCATGGAAAGGAACGGCATTCAACTCAACAGCAAGCTGTTCCGCTGCTACTTTCATCATCGATGAATGGAAAGGACCGCTCACTTCAAGCGCGATTGCCCTTTTGCCACCCGCTTCCTTGACCCGCTCGCTTACAGCTGTAACACCTAACTGAGAACCCGAAATAACAATCTGTCCAGGACAATTAATATTGGCTAGTTCAACAATATGTCCACTCTCACTAACTTGGGCACATAATTGTGATAATGCCTCACGATCAGCCCCTAGTACTGCTGCCATAGCACCTTCGCCGCCAGGAACGGCCTGTTCCATATAATGACCACGCGCACGAACAATCGCTACCGCATCCTCTAAGGAAAGAACCCCCGCAGCTACAAGAGCACTATATTCACCTAAGCTATGCCCAGCAACAAAGTCTGGTTGTATCCCTTTTAGCCGTAAAGCTTCTAAATAGGCAATACTTGTAGCTAATAAAGCCGGTTGTGTATTAAAGGTCTGCTTCAATTCTGAATCTGGGCCTTCAAAGATCATCGTCGATAGATCGAAATCTAATACTTTATCAGCAATTTCAAAGACCTCTCGAGAAGGAGGAACGGCATCATATAGATCTTTTCCCATGCCTACCGTTTGAGCTCCTTGTCCCGGAAATACAAATGCCATTTTCCCCATGGTCCATCTCCTCAAGAACAAACTTCTTCTTTGTTTATCATAATATTACCAAACAAGAACACAAGCTCCCCAAGTTAATCCGCCACCGAAACCGACCATTAAGACCGTGTCGCCTTCTTTCATTCGGCCTTGCTCTGCTGCTTCTACAAGTGCAAGTGGAATAGAGGCTGCTGACGTATTCGCGTACTTATCCACATTAATAACGCATTTCTCTGGTGGTAAATCCAATCGATTCATAGCAGATTGAATAATACGTATGTTCGCTTGATGTGGTACAAATAGATCAATTTCTTCCTTGGTCTTCCCAGCTTTAGCCATAACTGCCTCAGTTGCGGAACCCATAACACGTACCGCGAATTTAAACACTTCGCGACCGTTCATGTAAATGTAATGCTTCTTGTCTTCAATCGTTGCAGATGATGCTGGTTCACGTGAACCCCCAGCTGCAAGATTTAGCAAGTGACCGCCTGATCCTTCAGCTCCCAGATCAAAGGATAAGAAACCTCTTCCTTCTGGCACTTCACCTATAACAACCGCGCCAGCTCCGTCTCCAAACAATACACAAGTATTACGGTCCGTATAATCTGTAATTCTCGATAAACAATCAGCACCAATGATAAGGGCATTATTATACATCCCAGTTTTAATAAAATTCGTAGCTGTAGCTAAGCTATATACGAATCCAGAACAAGCTGCTGATAGATCGAATGCCGCTGCCTTCTTAGCCCCTAACTTCTCTTGAAGTATACAAGCTGTCGATGGAAAGAATGTATCCGGTGTAACAGTAGCCACAATGATCAAATCAAGTTGATCTGCTGTCATCCCAGCGGATTCTAATGCTTTTATAGCAGCTTCATAGGCAAGATCCGATGTAGCCTGCTCTGGTGCAGCAATATGCCGTTCTTTTATACCTGTACGACTTACAATCCATTCGTCATTGGTATCAACCATCTTCTCCAGATCACTATTCGTAAGAATCTTCTCTGGAACATACTTCCCTGTACCTAGTATCCCTACCGCACGTAATTCCTTCATCCCGTCACTCACTTCCCGCTAATTTCCTTTGATATACTCGGTACCAATTCATTCTCAAGGGCAATTCTTGTCTGTCTTACTGCATTCTTGATGGCATTTCCATCTGAAGAGCCGTGGCTTTTCATTACTAGACTACTTAATCCAAGCAGAGGCGCAGCTCCAGCTTCAGTATAATCTAATTTCTTCTTTAGTGCTTTTAACTGAGGCATCAATAATGCAGCCCCCATCTTACTCTTAAAAGATTGGCTAAATTGCTCCTTCAGTAAACTGAACATAGCTCCAGCAGTTCCTTCAATGCTCTTCAGTAGAATATTTCCGGCAAATCCATCACATACAAGCACATCACAATTACCAGACATGACATCACGTGCTTCAACATTACCCACAAAGTGAATCGGCATCTCCTGTAAAAGAGGAAAAGCCTCCTTCGTCAGCTCATTACCCTTACCTGGTTCAACTCCCACATTAAGAAGACCTACACGTGGTTTAGCGATACCCTGTACCTTCTGACGGTATAAGCTACCCATTAGGCCGAATTGAGCCAAATGTTGTGGCTTAGAATCCATATTAGCACCTAGGTCTAAGGCAAGCACCCCAACCTCATCTAACGTAGGAATCATAGGGGCCAATGCTGGACGTTCTATGCCTTCCATGCGACCGACGACGAGTAATCCTGTAGTCATAAGTGCCCCCGTATTGCCAGCGGAAATCAAAGCATCTGCACTACCTTCCTTCAGCATCCGTCCCGCAACGACCATAGAGGCATCTTTCTTACGACGCACTGCTTTAACAGGCTCATCTTCAGAGTTGATTACTTCACTCGCATGCTCGATGATAACATTAGCAGGTAATGTCTGACCATTAAGTAACGACTCTATCTGAGCTCGGTCTCCTACGAGAATAATCTCTATGTCTTTCCATTCAGCGGCAGCCGCTAGCGCCCCATCTATATTAGACTGAGGAGCATGGTCTCCACCCATAGCATCAATGGCGATCCTCATGCTGCATTCCTCCCTCGTTGTTCTCTTCCACAGTGGATCTGTAAATAAGGAAATTGCCTTGGAAGACCATTTCATCACCCACGTAGGTAAACACTTCAACTTTGGCCTTACCTTTATGATTAGCCATATTTCTGACATAGGCTTTAGCTATACACTTTTCTCCTAAATGAACAGAACGAAGGAATCGAATATCAGACGACGCTGTCAATGCAATCTCATCATTAATGACAGCTACTGCTAACGAGTTCGCTTGTCCAAATACATAATGCCCACGGGCAATGTGTGTTCGGGAGAATACATGTTCATCTCGAATTTCAAATATGGAAATGCCGCTCTTGTCCAACTGCAAGTCCACGATCTCCCCCACCACTTCATTCAAAGGTAAGGAGCGGACTTGATCATGCGAATGCTCCGCCATCTGCTTCATCCGTTCGCGTAGCTCCGGTATTCCTAGTTCCATTCGATCTAAACGAATCGTTTGGATGCTAACTTTTAATTCTCGTGTCAGTTCACGATCCGTGACAAATGGATTCGCTTCGATCAACTCCATCAACTGCCGATGGCGCATCTTCTTAGGTAATCGTTCGATGACGGTACACCTCCTTACATCTTTTAAATAGAAGCTTACAACCATTTATAGAAATATATAAAATTATTTTATTTTAGAACCTGGTACTAATATGTAGTATAAATCATGATGCCTTAAAAAGAAAGTCCCCTCGTAATCCTCTAGTATACCTATACTTTCTTATATTTCAAAAAAAATAGCACCTCACCAAAGATGAAGTACTACTTGTTTGTTAATTACTGCGAAATAATTTCTCTCGATTTGTACGTTCCGCACACTTTACATACGTGGTGAGCAAGCTTCAATTCTCCGCATTGTTCACATTTCACCATACCCGGCACTGCCAGTTTAAAGTGAGTACGACGTTTGTCACGACGTGTTTTGGACGTTCTTCTTTGAGGTACTGCCATGTTCCCACCTCCTTATTTCAATCAACTCGTCAATAACGAGAAGAATGTTACATCATTGTTGTTCAAAAAAATCTTTCAGCGCCGCAAGCCGTGGATCGACTACTTTCGTGTCGCAGTTGCATGTGCTTACATTCAAGTCTGTCCCGCACTTCTGGCAAAGTCCTTTGCAGGATGCCTTACATAACGGAATCTGAGGCAGATACAGCAGAAAAGCTTCTTCCACAAATGGGACAAGATCCACAACATCATCTTCCACGTAAATGATATCACTATCTTCATCCTGAATCTCTTCAGACTGCTTCACCAACTTGAAGATTTCATGAAACGGAATGTACAATTGCTCAGGAACTTCTGTCAAACAGCGCGAACACGCCATATCAACTTGTCCAGTAAGCTTACCTTGAACCTCTACCGTGTCATCACCCACAAAAGACGCTTCTAAATCGACATGAACCGATTCTGCAGCAATAATATCTTTGCGACCTTCAATGGCACGATCTACATTCACTTGTTCTTGAAAATGTAAGGGTCCGTCTAACTTTACAATTTTACGAAATTCAAAATGCACTTTTATCACTCCAAACAAACAAAAATTATTATACCGAGATATGAGTAGGTTTGTCAACAAGAATCACATTACACACCGTTATTCTTTCTGAACTTGATCATAATTATGATATATTTTTAAAGAACCCTATAATTAAGTAATAACGACTTCGCTGTCGTTATAGATCAATAAATTTATCAAGGAGTTGAGCTCAAATTGGGTACAGTTGTAGGCATTATTGTGGAATACAATCCATTACATAACGGTCATGTCCATCATTATAACAGAGCCAAAGAGATTTCGGGAGCAGAACATTCCATCGCTATTCTTAGTGGCCCTTTCTTACAGCGTGGTGAACCTGCACTTCTGAGTAAATATGCACGTGCAGAGATGGCCCTCGAGATGGGTGTGGACTTAGTTATAGAGTTACCCATCCATTATGCTGTTCAGCCAGCAGAATGGTTCGCGTATGGTGCTGTGTCCTTACTAGAAGCTACGGGTATCGTGGATAGTCTTTGTTTTGGAACAGAGAGTGGCACGCTTACTCAACTTCTACCCCTTGCAAAGGAACTTGCTAATGAGAATAACACGTTGAAGCAGGAGCTTACCCGATTATTAGATCAAGGTATCAATTACCCGACCGCGTATAGCTCAGCAGCAGGTGCACTGTTTACTAGTGATGAAGAAAAGGAGAATATTCGTCAACTCCTTCTACAGCCTAATCACACGTTGGCTCTTCACTACCTTATAGCGCTTGAACGTCTCGGTAGTGCCATTGTTCCCCTAACCATCCCAAGAGAAAAAGCGGGTTATCATGATATTACTCCTTCACATTCTAACATCGCGAGTGCTACTGCTGTTCGAAAGCTCATTCTAGATAACGACTTAGATACGGCAACTTCGTATGTTCCGCCATACACGTTAGAGATCATGCGTAGAGAATTTGCAGCCGGGCGCGGGCCCATTCATTGGGAGTCGTTCAGACAGCCTCTAATGCATCTATTAATGACACACACGACATCCCAGCTGTCTCTGTTGCATGAAGTTACAGAAGGCTTAGAATACCGAATTAAGAAGCTTCTGCCTGTTCTATCCCAAGTAACTATCATGGAACTACTCCATAGCTTGAAAACAAAGCGTTATACCCATACAAAATTACAACGTATGTTGACGCACATCTTACTTCAGCATACAAAAGAAGAGATGTCACCCACCAATTTATTAGAGGGACCTGGATATTTACGGATTCTCGGTTTTAATAGTCATGGTCAACAACTGCTAAAACGTATGAAGAAAACCGCGACTTTGCCAATTGTAATCAAAGCTTCCACTCTCAATCATCATCATCTTGAACGAGATTTACAAGCCGCAAATGCGTATGCCAACGCCTACAATCAACCCAATACTCGTGAAATATTCAGAGATTATTATGAGCCCCCTATTAGGATGTAGTCTGAAGTTGATCCATATAATGCAAAGCGTCATCCAAAGTTGATACTGGAATCAGCTTCATCTTGGTTCCAATATCATCCGCTTTAGTCTTGGCCTCGTTGTAGTTGTCTTTAGGAACGAAAAAGAACTGTGCATTCTCACGATCCGCTGCAACGATTTTATGTTTGACTCCGCCAATAGGCCCTACGGTGCCATCTGCTGAAATTGTACCTGTACCGGCAACACGGTAACCTTTTGACAAATCCCCAGGTGTCAATTGATTATAGATTTCCATCGTGAACATAAGTCCTGCGGAAGGGCCACCCACCTTCGTATTCAGAAACTCAACTTGTTTTTGAGGATCTTTCGCAGTCACTTTCTGCATCGCACCAATCATAATACCCAGTCCAGGTCGAGTGGTGTTTGTCTCACTATCTTGGATAGATACTAAGGGAACCTTCTCAACAATCATTTTTCCGGCTCTCTCTAACTTCACCGATACAATATTACCGATATTCTTGCTCTTTAAGAGCGTTGCTAAGTCCACATTATTACCGATCGGCTTCAAGTCGACTTCAAGAACCTTATCTCCCGGTTGGAAGTACTGGCTATTCGTAGAATCTTTAGGTGTAGAGAATACAAATAGATAATCCGTTAATATTTCATAAGGTACATCAGCTTCCTCATATGCGGCTTCAACAGCAGATGATTGTGAGTCACTCATATAAAACAACTGTTCCGCTGCATATTCCTCTTTACTCTTATCACCTAATCTAGTTTCCTTCTTATCCACTTCCGCATGCGAGTTAAAAGCAGAGAATGCCAGTAGTGCAATATTAGCGTAACTTGCTGATACCGTTGTCATCATAAAGGTTCCTTGCTCCGTACTATCGCCATCTTTTACCGTAATCATAGGCTTTACCTCTTCTGCACTACCTGGCTGGTATACGATATACGGTGTCGGCATGTAGACCACAACATAACAAACAAGGACGATTATAAAGATATACTTGAACACCCTTATGGCTTGTGATTTATTATTAGAACCCTTCATATTCTTCTCTTCCCCCTGCATCTTTCAGATCCAAGCTGGTATTATGTTCCTCATCAACGCATAAATTGGGTATTACATAGCTTGTTTCATTGCGATACGGCTCTGCAATATTTATTTACATGAGGTGATAATGACCATGTTTAGTCGCAGCAAATATCTATTCAGGCCTTCTTCGATCACGTTCTTATTAGGCATTCTTTCCTTTTTACTTGTCGTGGGAATCGTTAGTTCTCCTGAACAGACCTTTCAAGCATCATTACAGGGACTATCGATGTGGTGGCATATTGTTTTCCCCTCATTGCTTCCTTTTCTCGTACTTTCCGAAATGCTTATAGCCTATGGATGGGTTCATGGGATTGGAGTCCTATTAGAACCCCTTATGAGAAAGGTGTTCGGCCTACCTGGAGTTAGTGGATGGGCGCTAACTATGGGAATGACAACAGGTTTCCCTGGTGGTGCTCATTCCACATTACAATTGGTCGATCAAGGCGAGCTCACCCCACGTGAAGCGGAACGGGTCACTTGGCTATCTCACTTCTGTAACCCCATGACGCTCATTATTTTCGTCGGAATCGGTTTATTTAATAGACCATCAGCAGGTTATTGGCTACTAGGTATCCATTGGATTACTGGTATTCTTGCTTTTTTAACATACACATTTCTCAGCAAACGTATTAGACATCATAAATCAGCAAACCCAGTCATCGTCCAAGGGGGTATTCAACATTCTCAGCCTCCTCTGATCCGAAGAGTATGGATTGCCATGGATAAGGCCCACGTTCGGGATGGTCGAAGCTTCGGCAAACTTCTGGGTGAGTCGGTAAGTCACGCCGTTCAGACACTGATGGTCGTTGGAGGATATATTATCATCATGGCCGTCATCATTCATCTGGTAAGCTATTATATGATCCCCGGAGTCCCTTCATATTACGTAGCTGGAATATTTGAACTTCATTTGGGAGCGAAGGCGATCAGCTCAAGCACGGTTCTAACACCCGCTATCCAATGGTCGTTACTGTCAGCCATGCTTGGATGGAGCGGGGTATGTGCTCTGTTACAATCGATCTCACCCCTAGCCAAAATAGGGATAAGACGCTTACCTTTTATTATAATTAGATTGTTACATGGCGCTTATGCTTTCGGACTAACATTACTCATATGGAAGCCCCTACAACGCTTTGTTCTTGAATCCGAGCCCGCATTCTCTTATTTGCCTAGCTACTCCACGCACACAAGAGAAACTTCCGGTCTGTGGTCTAGCATACCTGTCATGTTAGAATGGCAAGTTCTCGTATTACTTAGCTTACTTCTAGCATCATTAGGAATCGTCTTATTTACTTCTCGTCGTTCCCATTAAACTTCTGATGTAAGGCTTGTCCAACTTCTGGAGAAACCCATTCTGTCAGGTCACCATTGAAATGGGCAATCTCTTTGACCAGACTTGAACTTAAATAGGAGTATTTAGGATTTGTCATCATAAATATCGTCTCTGCATCAGGGTTCAATTTATGATTTGTAGAAGCGAGTTGTAGCTCATATTCAAAATCCGTCACCGTCCGAATACCGCGTACAATAACATGTGCATCTTTATCTCTTACATAATTAGCTAGGAGGTCACGAAAGCTATCCACTTGCACATTTGGAATATTGGCTGTTACCTGTCTCAACAGTTCCTTACGTTCTTCAACAGTAAACAATGCATTCTTACTGAGATTATTCAACACAGCCACAATAAGAATATCGAATTGCTTTGAAGCCCGTAATATAATATCCATATGTCCTAGAGTAACCGGATCGAAACTTCCCGGATATACTCCTACGCGTGGTACATTAATCTGTTCTTTCATGATGTTCCTCCTCGGTCTTTTCACCTAAGTTATACTCATAAATAGTAATGGCAGATTCCCCGTACAACGCTTTACGAGTACAAAAGAAATGACCAAACTCATCTGGATATTCGTATTTCGACTCATGTTCAATGACGATAGTTGCTAGATCTTGAAGTAACGATCTCTCGTGCATTTGCTGTAGTAAATCGTCCGCGTTCTTCATGCGATACGGGGGATCTAGAAATACGGCATCCACAAGAACGCCACGCTTAGCAAGAACTTTGATCGCTCTCTCCGCGTCATTACGGAACACTTCACTTTGACTCTCCAATCGAGTAGCCTTAAGATTCGCATGGATTGTCTCAATACTTTTGGGATCCATATCAATGAATATACCGTGTTCCATACCTCGACTCAGAGCCTCAATGCCCAAGCCTCCTGTTCCAGCAAATAAATCCAGTACAGTCCCTCCTTCAAAATAAGGACCAATCATGCTGAACACAGCTTCTTTCACTTTATCTGTCGTCGGTCTTGTTCCCGTTCCAGGAACACTCTTTAAAGGTCTCCCCTTTGCGCTTCCCGATACCACTCTCACTAGTTCTATTCACCCATTCTCTATCTGAAGTCCAATGCTTTATTTAGCATTTTTATGACGATATCGTACCACACAATAGCTTACTTTGAAAAACCATCAACATTTGGATGTAGGTTTATTTATCTATTATGTATAAAAAAGACCGTACAGGGAATGCTTACTTTATCGGCATCAAAAGAATGTCGTAGACAACCGTAGAAGACTTACGTTTCCCCATAAGCTCTTCGTCCGGTTTCTCCTCTCCCATGAGGACGCCCTGCAAGGGGCGTCCAATTTTTTTTGATTCCAAAACCAATTTCTTAACCATTTTGTTTCGGTTGCCCTGACGCTTCCCGCAGGATATCCGCTAATCGCCCTATTTCCTTTTTTTCCGTTGGTGTTTTAGCAGCTCCCCATGCTGGTTTTAAATATTTATCAATAATGGCGTTAGCATCTTTCATATCCACTTTGGGTAACTCCTCTTTTTTTGAATAAAAATTTTGCAAGTACTTCGTTGGATCTACCACTCCGATCTCTGTTTCCGTGTAACCAAATAAAGGCGAATCTGCCTTGCGGATCTCATAATGCAGATGTTCACCCGTGCTCTGTCCCGTACTACCTTGAAGTCCCACCTCCTGATTTCTCCGTACCCGATCACCCACTTTGACAGACGCTTTCAACAGATGAGCATAACAATGCAAATAACCATTCACGTCTTTGATCGCCACCACGATCCCATATCCTCCAAATCCCGAACCCTTCACACCTTCCTTACCATAAATGACTTCACCAGGAACAAATGCGTATATCGGTCCGTTGGATGGGATAGTAACAAGATCGATTCCCTTGTGAAATTTAAGTACTTTATATACTGGATGCATACGCAATCCGAATGGGCTCGTTTGTCTATATGATTCAAATGGATTCAATATTAGCCCTCCGATTCTCAGATGTAATATAATCTGCTAGCGTTCTTTATTGAGGCATCAGACCAAAATAACCTGGGAGCAGACGCCCCAGGTTATTTATATTATAGGATTATTAACAAAGACCTAGACCTAACGTAATGATGACCAATAGAATAAAGAGTACAAGAATTGCTCCTGTTGATGTGAAAGGTGAACCACATCCAGCTCCAACTCCTCCAACTGCTCCATAACCGCTCATGTATTTTCCTCCTTTCAAAGGAAATTAAATCTTACCATCTGTTAAAGTTCAGGACAGGCAATTATATTCTACATTTTGGTCGATCGTGATGTTTGAATTATTCCATGATGCTTAGAGAATAAACGCACGTGTAATAATAACCAATAAGATGAACAGAACCAAAATTGCACCAGTTGATGTGAAAGGACTCGGGCCAACTCCATAGCCAACTTCGCTCATTTCAATTCCTCCCTTCCCTTTAACATATTGTAGGATATGTAGCAGAGGGTCCCCGCGGTCTAGTCATTCCCCCATTTTAAAGAGCGATTTACGCCCATTTCAACAATCACAACCGAAAATGGCCATTCAAAAAGGAGACCCTATGCAGAGCCTCCCCATGTTAACAATTCAATTACCAACCACAGTTTCACAATTCTTTCGGCTCTTGATCACGTTTTCTTTGATCGACAAGACCTAAATCTCCTAGCTCTCGATATTTCCTCATCCACACCTTGAGTCGTCCAATATCGGCAATTCCAAGTATAGCAGCGACCTCTTTCTTGGTCATACCTTGAAGACGCATATCTACAGCCTTTTTCTTCGTATCCAGACTATAAGAACTAAATACTTGTCCTTTCTTAGCCAATATAATCACCTCAAGATATTTATCGGACACAAGAGGTCATTATATAATCTTTTTCATACCGTCGTTTAGAATAAGATCTTTCATATTTGTTTGAAAGGAACTGTTGGTTGGCCTTTAATACCTGTATGGACTCGAAAAAGATTTCCGGATAGAGGTTGCGCTTCCATATCTTCATCTTTCATTCCGGCGCAGGCTGTTGTGATGTATAGATCTTCCAAATCACTACCGCCAAATACACATGAAGTCACATGACCAGCCGGTACCTCAATGGTATCTAAAAGATCACCCGTATGTGGATTCCAACGTCCCACCCTTCCTCCATCCCACTCTGCAATCCACAGCATTCCTTCCGAATCCACTGTCATTCCATCCGGGAAGCCAGCATCTTCTGGCATCTTAAATGCTACTCGGCGGTTACTGATCGAACCCGTAATTCCATCATAATCAAAGGCATCTACTTGACTAGTCGGTGTGTCAATATAATACATTACTGAACCATCTGGACTCCATCCTAATCCATTCGACGTTGACACATTAGATAATACCTTACGAATGGATGAGTCATGATCTAGACAGTAAAGCGACCCACGGTTCTTCTGATCTTCAAGACTCATCGTCCCTGCCCAGAATCGGCCAAACGGATCGCATTTCCCGTCATTAAATCGATTGTTAGGGTGATCCTGTTCAGGGTTAACAATAAATGTAAGTTCTCCTGTAGATAACCGATATTTATGAAAACCTTCATATAATGCTACAATAACCTCATCTTCACGATAAGGAACAACAGCACCAATTAACTGCCCCACTTCATAAGTAACATTTTCTCCCGAATCAGGATAATAGATATGTAATTGATGACTCTCGATATCCACCCACAACAATCTATTCCCTTCTGCGTCCCAACTTGGACCTTCTCCTAATGTAGCATTTGTAGGAACAACGACTTTCAATGGTTCCATACGTAATAACCTCCTTTTAACAAATCCTTAGTTGTTGTCTCGATTCCATGAGAATCCTATAGCATTTAAAAATTCATGTGTTAGGGTCATATGGCCTCTCTGACCAGGGTGTACACGATCCCAGCTTGTCGATAGTGATGATAGATATACGTGTTCAGATAACTGATCGAATACTTGTTGTGTATTCACAAATATAACATCAAATTCTTCAGCAATTTTCTTCACTATACCACCATACACATCCATCGTGGCACGCATGGGATCATTCAAATTAGGTTCCAAATAATAAGGACTCATCAACACTAGTCCTTTCACTAATGGCAATGTATCTCGAACAAGTTCTCGAAGAGTATTCTCATATTCATCAAGATAGACGTGTTCCTTCGGATTTAACGCTTGGTCGAATTGACGCCATACATCATTCGTCCCAATCATTATAGATAACCAATCTGGCTTTAAATCTAGCACATCACTTTGCCAACGTGTCTTCAAATGACGTACTGTATCTCCTCCTATGCCCGTATTTAACGTACGAATCATAAGCTCTGGATAAACAGCATTCAATAATGCATCTACTTGAGCTACATACCCATACCCAAGTTGATTAAATCCACCTTCCCCTACAGGAAACTGGCGTCCACAATCCGTAATTGAATCTCCAATAAATAAAAGCGTATCATTCTTTGTAAGCTTCATCTTTTATTCCTCTCCTTAATCATCATCATTATATTATTCTCTATATGAAACCACTTACATTTTAATATGGGAAGTTGTCCCAGTCTATAACTAATATAATAAAGACAATAAGTTAGTATAATGTACGGTATTGCTCAGGTGTCACTCCTTCAATTCGCCGAAATGTCGCCACAAAATGACTAACATCCCTAAACCCGACGTAGTGGGCTGTATCCTTCACTGTAACGCTAGAGTCACCTGTCATTCTTTCCTTCGCTTTACGAATTCGAAGCATAATTAAATAAGCATATGCTGTCATACCAAAACTCTGTTTAAACATGGTGTTCAAATGACGCGAACTAATTCTTATCTCGAGTCCCATACGTTCAAGTCCTAGATTCGGATCACCATAGTTCCGTTCCATTAAAGAGAGAACTGGTGTAAGCCGCTCGATCGCATGTGAAATGGACGGTAAATTATTAATTTGACCATGTTTCTTCAATAAGATGAGGAATCGATAGATATCTCCCGACACATCAAGTTCAGATACTTCCCGGTCGCTAGCAATGGAATCTAATACCCGTGAAGCATAGTTCTGCAACTCACTTTTCTGATCCCACTGGTAAAAGGAAGATTGATTCAACCCTAGAGAGGACAGGATTACGTTTGCTTGTGAACCCATAAAGGTGATATACACTGTCTCCCATGTGTTCATAGTCGGCTTATATTCATGAGGTTCATTTGGAAGTAATAGAACGCCTGAATGTTCCTTCAATAATAATGTGGTTCCACCAAAAGTAAATTCACCTTCTCCACGAACCGTCTGCAACCAGTGATAACAAGGATAACCACTAGGTCTATTAAAGTCCTCTTGTGCTTGATTGAATCCAATACTTTCCATATATAGTGGTAGCTGTCGTTCTCTAAAGTTGGTAAAAAATCGACGATGCTGAGCGTGCATACAATTCCCCTTTCCAATTCATCAAAAATACAACATTAAAGTTCCGAATTGTTATATAAGGTATACCTTTTATTATATTTTAAAGGGAATATAAATACTATAAGATAGTATTATTCTTATATGAAGAGGTGAAGGACTTGATCAGTAATAAACTACCCAAAATGTTCTACGGCGGCGATTATAATCCTGAACAATACGATCAGGCAACCCATGTAGAAGATTTACGCATGTTTAAATTAGCTGGAATTGACATTGCTACGATTAATGTATTCTCTTGGGCACTTAATCAACCTGATGAAGATACATATAACTTCGAATGGCTTGACGAATTAATCGATAGTCTATATAACAGTGGCGTCTATGTTTGTTTAGCAACAAGTACAGCAGCACATCCCGCTTGGATGGCGACCAAATATCCTGACGTTCTACGCGTAGATACAGATGGACATAAACGGAAATTTGGTGGACGTCACAATTCTTGTCCAAACAGTCCTACTTACCGTAAATACTCCGAACGTATTGCTCATAAATTAGCAGAGCGTTACAAGGATCACCCTGCCATTCTCGTATGGCATGTATCCAATGAGTATGGTGGCGAATGTTATTGCGATAACTGTGCAGCTGGATTCCGTGTATGGTTGAAAGAACAGTATGGTACTATAGAGAACCTTAACCGGGCTTGGAATGCTAACTTCTGGGGACATACTTTCTATGATTGGGAAGAAATAGTTCCGCCAACGAACCTCAGTGAGCATTGGGGTAATAACAATTCCACCTTCCAAGGCATTTCACTTGATTATTCTAGATTTAACTCGGATGGAATTCTGGATTGCTACCGTTTGGAATACGATGCGATCAAATCAGTCATTCCAGATTCTATGATTACAACGAATCTAATGGGATTCTTCAAGCCTCTTGATTACTTCAAGTGGGCTAAATACATGGACATCATCTCATGGGACAGTTATCCAGGCCTTGATACCCCTGTAAGCTTCACAGCGATGGCTCATGACCTCATGCGTGGACTTAAAGACGGACAACCCTTCATGTTGATGGAACAGACACCAAGCCAACAGAATTGGCAAGCCTATAACTCCCTCAAGCGTCCAGGCATTATGCGTTTGTGGAGTTACCAAGCTGTAGCTCATGGTGCAGATACAATCATGTTCTTCCAAATGCGTCGCTCTGCAGGTGCTTGTGAGAAATACCATGGTGCGGTAATCGAACATGTCGGTCATGAGAATACTCGTGTATTCCGCGAAGTAGCTGAAGTAGGTAGAGAACTTCAATTACTAGGAGATAAAACATTAGATACGGTGACAGAATCCAAAGTTGGAATTCTATTCGATTGGGAGAACTGGTGGGCAGTAGAGAAATCTAGCGGACCTACCATTGCACTCAATTATGTAGATCAAGTTCACAAATATTACGCTGCTCTTTTCCGTCGTAACATTTCTACAGATATCATCAGTGTAGATAGTGACTTCAGCAAATACGATATCGTAATTTCACCAGTCCTATACATGGTTAAACCAGGTGTAGCTAAGAAACTAGAAGACTTTGTTCAAGCTGGGGGTACATTTTTAACGACATTCTTCAGTGGAATTGTTAACGAAACAGATTTGGTTACTTTAGGTGGTTACCCAGGTGAACTTCGCAAGTTGTTAGGAATTTGGGTAGAAGAAATTGATGCCCTATTCCCTGATGCACGCAACAAGATTGTCATGACCAATACCCTTGGAGATCTTCAAGGCGATTACAACTGTGGCTTGTTATGCGATTTATTGCATAGTGAAGGCGCTGAAGTATTAGCTGAATATGGCGAAGACTTCTATCAAGGCATGCCTGTATTAACTCGCAATTCATTTGGCAAAGGTGAAGCATGGTATGTGGCATCTGATCCAGAAGATAGCTTCATTGACGGCCTTCTGAAATCACTTTGTGATGCGAAAGGAATTGAACCATTACTAGTGACTCCTGCAGGTGTTGAAGTGAGTCGTCGTTCCAAAGAGGGTCAAGATTATCTATTCGTAATGAATCATAATGCAACAGAGCAATCATTCGAACTCGGACAACTTCAAGCTCGTGATTTGCTTACAGAGACAGATCTTAAAGGTTCGGTCCAAATCGCAGGTCGAGGTGTACAGATTTTAGAAATGAAATAACAAATAATCAAAAATAAAGGCGACTTTTCATTCAGAATTGAATGGGAAATCGCCTTTATTTATGTTCTGCTCGAGGTCATTCATTTGACGAAGCATATTATCTTTAGGTACGACGGTACCGCTATCGCTTTTACGAAATCGTTCCGTCCTCTGCGCTACCTTAAGCATATTTTTGCAACTTCTCAACCGTAATAAAAGAAAATTGCCCATTTTTGACAAAATGGAAGTTCGACCAACTGGATTTAGAAGAAGATATTCCACAGAATCACCTCGTTCGTCTCGTAAATCGGCTGGACGATGATCTTTGACGTAGCCTATTCCGGTGGTGGAAGGGACAGCTACCATCTTAAAATGCTTACCCAAGTCATTCACACCAACACCCAGCGTATCTATTCTTCCCGTCAAATTGCAAAATTTACGGCGGAGATTACTGCTTCATGGCATGGAAAAAGTAACGCTAGGTCGGGTGGTTTTCACTTACCCACAATCTACTGAAACACGCCGCGATTGATCAAAAACGCAGAGTAGCGATCCTCCAATAATGGGAGAATCGCTACTCTGTTGACTTTTTTACTGATTGAGAATGATGAAAATGTACTTATGGAACAGCCCCTATAAGTTCTATATAATTGATATCCTAATTTATCCTCAAATCGTGAACTGCTCCATTTTTTCTTTAAGCTGATTGGAGGCATTCTCTAGATTCTCTGAGAGAGTAACGAGTATCCCACTGATGATCTGTTGTTCATTGCTAAGTGATGCTACTTCTTCGGATGTTGCAGAAGACTCTTCTGCTACAGAACTCACGTTACCCATGGCTTCCGACAGTACCACTTGAGATTGATTCAAGCCTTCAATGGATACCGTTACAACTTCAAGGTGGTTAACCAAATTCATCATTTCATCTTGTACGGATGCAAAAATATGGTTCGTATCCTTCACCGCTGTCACTTGCTGACCGAACATCGGTGTAACTTCAGATAAAACAATAACCGTCTCGTTCACTTCGTTCATAATCTGATCTGTAATCTGACCCACGATGTCAATCGATTGTCTGGATTGCTCAGCAAGTTTCCGAATTTCATCAGCTACCACCATAAACCCTTTACCAGCCGCTCCTGCACGTGCTGCTTCGATTGTAGCATTGAGTGACAATATATTCGTCTGTTTCGTAATATTATGCATGACATCTAACACCTTAATAACAGATGATGCTGTTTCCTTAAGACCCATCGCCTTATCCACTAACTTCCCTGTCATTTCTTCTGTAGCATTCGTTACTTTCAGAAGTTCTTCAAGCTGCATCATGCCTTGTCCACTTGACTCACTTACATTTTGAACAGCTTCTCCCATCTCACGATTAGTAGCCATAACATGACACATTTGACTAGAAATCTGCTCTGTGAGTTCATTTCCATCTTCTGCTTCCTCAGCTAACTTGGTAGCTCCAATAGCAATTTCCTCCGTAGCTGTTGCAATCTCTTGTGCTGATATCGCTGTCTTTCTAGATGCATCGCCAAGTTCTCCTGCTGTCTCAAGCACTACCTGTGCCGTCTGATTGGTTTTGCTTACCAAGGCCGTGATTTGTTCCATCATGCTATTAAATGAAATTGACAATCTACCAATTTCATCTCGACTTTGGGCTTTCATTCTAACTTTCAGGTTACCTTTAGCTGCTTCGTTCATTAAACTCCCCATTAAACCTAATGGGCGGGATATCGCTCTAGCCATCCATAGGCCTACTAGTATAGCAATAAGTGCAACGATCGCTGCGGTTATATACGTAGTCAGCAATATTTTTTTTGCGTCTTTTACTAAATTGGCAATTGGAACAATACTTAGAAGCTTCCACTCCGAACCATCCAACGTACTGTAAACGGTTAGTACAGCATTCCCATTAGCATCTTTAGCTTGTATGCTTCCCATATCTTCCTGCCCGTCCTTAGCAACCAAATCAGTAGAAAGTTTCTTGTTAGCACCTGAAAAGGCCACTAATTGGTTATCTGTTGCGACAAGTTGGATGGCTGTGTTGTCTCCTAAATCAATTTTTTCCAGCTCAGCTGTAATTATGCTTGTTTTGAAGTCTACTACAATCATGTATCCCGACTTACCAAACAACGATTTAGCAAATCGAAACACAGAAGAGTTCTCCACGTCATCTACCTTTAGCTCATCGCTCATCCAAGTTGAACTACCCGCTTCTTGAAGAGTCTTATACCAATCTTTTTCTTTCACATGATCTAAAAAATGGTCTACCGTAGTCCCTGTTGCGATATTTACCACTTGATCATTAGAAGGTATTAAATAGACCCCTAATACTCCTTTATTTGCAAATACCCAGTTGCCCAATTCATTAGATAATTTATTCTTCAATAGGTCACGTTCGTTATCTTCGAGACTCGATAAAGATGCTTGTCTAACCCAATCCTTAAACGCTGGGGTGAACAATGATTTCTCAATCGATTCTTCATAATTATTCAGTATTAAGTTAAGTCTCTCCGCTGTCTGATTGATCATCTGTTGATTGGATATCTTAGCATTATTCTGGATTGTTGCTTTGGACATTTGATAGGATATAATACCTAGTGATAGGACAAATATCATCGAACCTATGAAAAAAATAAGAAATAAGCGAACCCCTACAGACTCAGATGGTTTCATTAATATGACATGTAACCAAGACTTTCTACCAGCCACTTTGGTATCATCTTTTGTTGACTTTGTCTTTCTACCCATCCTGATCACTACTTTCTTTTCATAAATATCTATGTATATAGACCCACAAGAATAATATATAATATATTCCTTTATTTTACTATCAATAAAACAAAAAAAACGGGTAATCAATAGACAATCACCCGTTCTTCATGTTGATTATTAAATTGTGCCGATTTCCTCATCGTCGCCGATGACTTCTGTCGTATCGATAACATACTTAACAATTTCATCTATGGTCGTATAAGCCAGTCCAACATAGGTATCTGCTGCTCCGTAGTAAATAGCAATTTTCCCAGTCTCTGCGTCGTGTAAGGTCGCACATGGGAATACAACATTACTAACAAATCCACGTTCTTCATACCATTCTTCAGGCGTTAGCACATAATTAGAAGAACGATATTTCACTTTAGATGGTTCATCAAGATCTAATATGACAGCACCCATACTATAAACAAGTCCGTTACATGTTCCGGTTACACCATGATAAAACATAAGCCAACCTTCCGTCGTTTCAATCGGAGCAGGTCCTCCTCCAATTTTCACAGATTGCCACCAACCTTGACCACCCCTACTCATCACATGACGGTGTTTACCCCAATATACAAAATCAGGACTTTCACTTAGGAACACATCACCAAATGGTGTATGCCCACTATCACTTGGACGAGACAGCATGACGAAATTATCGTTGATTTTTCTAGGAAATAGTACACCATTACGATTAAACGGTAAGAATGGATTTTCTAAACGAACGAATGTTTTGAATTCTTCGGTTTTCGCTACCCCTATGGCAGCACCGTAGAAATCTGTACACCAGATAATATAGTATGTATCCTCCACTTTAACCAAGCGAGGATCATACGCATAATTAGGTTGAAAAGGTTGTCCCTCTTCATTCACAAAGTCAATTCGTTGTTCTTCAATCGACCAATTCAAGGCATCATCACTCCAACCTAAGTGAAGATGAGGACGACCATTAATAGTCTCAGCCCGAAACACACCGACAAACCGACCTTCGTATGCAGCTACGGCACTATTGAATATTCGGGCAATTCCTTTAGCAGGGTTTCTCTTCACGATTGGGTTCTCACTATGTCTCCATACAGGTCCCACCGCTCCCTCTGGTTTATCTTCCCAAGGCATATTTGCTAGATTCTCTCCAATAATTCTTACTTTATTCATATCAATTCCCCTTTCAATTCATTAGTATGGATTACTTAACTGACCCTTCAAAACCGTTGTAAATGTACTTCTGTAAACTAACAAATACGAGTGTAATCGGTATAATAGTGATCATAATTGCTGCACAGATAACTTCCCATTGTGAACCATATGGTCCTTTGAATTTAAATAAGGCTGTCGATATGACTTGTAAGTTATCGATCGGCATATATAGGAAAGGCGTATAAAAGTCATTATAAATTCCGACACCTTTGATAATTACAACTGTCACAATTGCAGGGACCAATAAAGGTAGAATAATCTTAAAGAAAATGGTGAAGTATGAAGCACCATCTAGCATGGCCGATTCATCCAGTGATTCTGATATAGAATCCAGAAACTGTAGAAATATATACACCGCAATGATATCTGTTCCTAAATACAACAGAATGGGTGCAAACCGCGTATCTACTAGATGAAATGTGTTAATGATCCGATATGTTGCTACTTGCGTAGTTACACTAGGAATCAACGTTGCTAACAAGAAAGCACCCATAAGCAACTTTTTCCCACGAAATTTAAATCTACTTAATACATAGGCAATCATTGAACCTGTTAACGTTGCTCCTACTATAGAAATAATTAAAATAAAGATGGTATTAGCAAAGCCTAGAAGCATTTTACCGTTCACAAATGCCTTCGTGTAATTGGCAAAGTTCAACCAATCGGCTGGGGGAGATAACGGACTTGCAGAACTATATTCCGTTCCTGTCTTCAAGGAGGCAAAGAATACAACTACAATTGGCATTAGAGCCATAAATGCGCCCAATACTAATGTGAGGTATTTAAATATGCTAGCCACACGATATTTGAGTTTATACATATTTAATCCTCCCCTTTAATCAAGAACTTCTGAAGCAGCGTAACGATAATAACGATAATGAGCAGGACAACCGCCATCGCAGAAGCCAGACCCAATTTACCATATTTAAACGCCACGTCTACGGTTTGTATTACGAATGTGTTACTACCATTAGAACCACCCGTCATGATATATGGAATATCAAATGCACTGATTGCACCACTTATCGCAAGGATCATGTTGAGTTGAACAATTTTCTTGATACTCGGAAGAATAATATGGCGGAATTGATGCCATCGATTAGCCCCATCGATATCTGCGGCTTCATAGACATCTTTACCTATGGATGAGATGGCTCCTAGAAAAATAATAAGGTTAAAACCCATATATCTCCATAAGGACGCACCCGCTAATGAAACGTTAATAATTTTAGGATTGAGAAGCCATCCTTGCGTTAGATCAGCAAGCCCAATAGCTTGAAGTAACGTATCAAATGTGCCATCTGGTCTAAAGAAGAATAAGAAGATAAACCCGATTGCAACACCATTTAATAGATAAGGAAAAAATAATACCCCTTTAAAAAAGTTCTTAAAACGGACGTTAAAGCTTAATATCGTAGCAAAATATAATGCTAAACCTAATTGTATAAAGGAACCTACGAAATAATATAAACTGACCTTAAATACTGAGAAGTATTTGGGATCAGTAAAGATCGTTTTATAGTTTTCAAATCCTACATAATCAAACTGTTTGCTGTATCCATTCCAGTTCGTAAAGCTATACTTGAACATATTAATTACAGGTAGATAAGCTAATGTAAACAGTAAAGCTACAGGAATTATAGAGAACGCCAAGATAATAATGATACGTTGTGACTTGTAGCTAAGGTTTCTGAACATCTCACACCTCCATATGTCATACCTCTATCTATATTGGGAAGATAAGGATACGCACCCTGGTGTGCACCCTTATCTTCTTTTGATATCCAATCATCTACTAACTATTTTGTTGCTTTAGCGCGAGATTTCACCCATGCATCGTTCAAATCTTTCATAATATCATCATAAGATTCACTTCTATTTCCAATGGCAGCTTCAATAATACGTTTCTTAAAGTCAGCTTGCCAAAGTCCAATTTCAGAATCCTTGTCGATCTTATCAACCAAGCCTTCTTGACCTGCTTGAGCTGGAGTCTGCAATAAGAATTTCACATCGGTACCTTCGAATTGTTTCAATGTTGTTGGAAGTTCAGCACCCACGATAGGACTCATACCTCCACCCTCTGTTGTAGGGTAACTAGATTTGTTAATAAACCAATCAACCCATGCTTTTGCAGCTTCTTTATTCTTACTATGAACACTTATTCCAAGAGTATAGTCATCAGCCAATGGCATAATCACTTCTTTAGCATTCGTAGGGAATGGCATAAATGCGATATCATCTGGATTACTTGCAATGCCTTTCACTTGACCAATTGCCCATGACCCAAGAACCATAGCTCCGATTTTGCCATTAGCAAGATCGGCTTTAGATGCTTCCCAGTTCGTTGTCGTAGGATCCTTCTCAATTAGACCATTCTTTGCAGCATCATACATTACTTTATAAAGCTCATAGTGTGGTTGACCTTGTACAAAGTTTTCGTCCGTATTAGGCTGTGTCACATTTACATAATCAACATTTCCGGCAGATGTTGTTAATACAGCTTCCCATTGAGTTAAAGGCCAGCTATCAGCATAGTTGGTATACAACGGAACTGCATCACCTTTGTCTTTAATTTTTTGAAGAGCAGATTGGAACTCATCTGGCGTTCTTGGCGTCGTTGTTACACCCGCGTCATTAAACACCTTCTTGTTATAAAGAATTCCCGAGAAATTCACCGTCATTGGAATTCCGTAAGTTTTCCCATCAACTGATCTTTCTTCTAATCCAATGTACTGGGCCTTCATTTGTTCCAACTCTCCAAGTGGCTCGAAGAATTGAGGTGTATCCGCTAGTGGAATACTTGTAGGTAACAATAATACGTCACCATAATCGTCAGAGTTCATACGAATCTTAATCTGACCTTCATAATCAGACAACGCTTGGAAATTAACCTTCACGTCAGGATATTCCTTATTGAACTCCGCAGCGTAATCTTTGAAGACTGTATCAACGATATCCGTTCTCTGTGTGATAACTGTGATATCCCCAGAAACCTTTTTGTCCGTATCTTCTTTCGTTGTTTCGTTGTTACCGGTTGCATTCTTTGTTGCATTTTGTCCCTCATTGTTGTTCTTCGAACAACCCGCAGCCGTTGTAAATACAAGTACTAGTGCCATTAACCCCACAAGCAGTTTGCTTTTTCTCATACCTTAACCCCTCTCAATAAAAATTAAGTTATCGATAAACTACAAAATTATCTATATTGAATACGCTTTCTAGTCAATTACTATTTTCCAAATCATAGTAAAACTCATAAAAGTGTAGATAAATAGCCATATATGTATGTATATATAATAATATTTTTCCTTTGTATTTCAATTCATTATAAGGTTAATAATATAATGAATAACGCTGTTAATTGTTAAAATATAAGGTTAACGGTAAAGTTAATTAATTAACTTTGTTAATATTGTTGTATGAATTACTTAGCAAACTTAGTAAAATGAACTTGAACTAACTAAAGGAATTGCAAATTAGGAAGGTGAATACGTTGAAAAGTAACATTACGATGAAAGATATAGCGAAGAAACTTGGGGTTAGTAGTGTAACGGTGTCTAAAGCACTTAGCAATAAAGAAGGCGTCAGCGATGATTTAAAAATCAAAATAAAAAATTTAGCTGAAGAAATGGGTTATCGCTATAATACTGCCGCCAAATCTATCAAAGATGGACTATCTTATAATATAGGTGTATTGATCCCAGAACGATTTACTGGCATATCCCATTCCTTCTACATGAGGGTATATCAGCATATCTCTCTACATCTCGAACAATATGGCTATTTTGGGATATTGAATATCTTAAGCAGTGATGAAGAAGAGAGTCTTAGTTACCCTAGAATATATAATGAGAAAAAAGTAGATGGCATCATTATCTTAGGTCAGATCAGTAAACCTTATATTGAGACGATCCAAAGCATGGATCTTCCCAAAATATTTTTAGACTTTTATGATGAACATTCTTCTATTGATTCAATCGTCAGCGATAATTTCTATGGAGCCTACGAAATCACCAACTATTTAATTCAAAATAACCATAAGAGGATTGCTTACGTTGGTAACATTTACTCCACTAGTAGCATTCAGGATCGGTTCTTAGGTTACTATAAATCCCTGCTAGAACATGGTTTAGTATTAGACCCAAACCTTATTCTTAATGATAGAGATGAACGTGGAACGTACATCGACATTGTCATACCTGAAGAAACACCAACCGCGTTTGTCTGCAATTGCGATCAGGTTGCTTACAATTTATACGACAGATTAAATGCATTGGGTTATCGCATTCCTGAGGACTTTTCCGTTGTTGGGTTTGATAACGATATATACGCGACGTTGACCACGCCTAAACTTACGACGGTAGAAGTTGATATTGAGAAGATGGCACAATTAGCATTGAAAACAATCATGGACAAAATAACAAATCCTGATCATACCAATGGAAGAGTTCAGGTCCAAGGGAAGATTATATACCGAAATTCTGTTCGTACACTCCCACCCCTGTGATATAATTAATAAAATTAACTATAAATTGTAATCAACGGGGATGTATACATGGCTAGTCAAATAATGAGGAACGTCGGTATTTTCGCTCATGTGGATGCGGGAAAGACAACGACAACAGAACAAATGTTATTTCATAGTGGCATGATTCGGAAGCTGGGTAGTGTCGATACTGGAACGGCGCAAACAGACAACTTAGACATCGAACGCCAACGGGGAATCTCGGTTCGTGCTGCCTCCACTTCTCTCATCTGGCGAGATGTTAATATCAATCTAATAGATACACCAGGACATGTTGATTTCCTGTCCGAAGTGGAACGTTCATTAAGAGTAATGGATGGCGCAATATTAATTATATCTGCGGCAGAAGGAATCCAAGCACAGACTGAAACCATATGGCATGCGCTAACTTCCCTTGGTATACCCACCATTCTATTTGTCAATAAAATGGATCGTCTGGGGGTATCCGTCAAGGATGTGATGAATCAAATTACACGACTCCTTTCTCCCTCCGTTGTTCCACTACAGGTACCACAAGGTGAAGGCGAGTATTTCTCAGGTGTCCTACCCGTATGGAATACGGTACAAGATACCCAGCAATTTGGAATCGATATAGCTCATGTGCTAGCATCTATTGCAGAGCAAGATGAGCAACTTATGGAGCGTTATATCGAAGGTGACCATATCCCCATTGAAGAACTACAGGAGCAATTCCAGACCCTCACGAAGAAGGGAAAGTTGTTCCCTCTTTGCTTCGGATCATCCCAGAAATCCATTGGTGTGTCTGAACTAATGGATACCATCATCGATTATTTACCATCACCATCAGGAAATAACGAAGCTCCTTTATCTGGAATCATCTATAAAATTGAACGAGATAAGACTATGGGAAGAGCTACATATGTTCGAATCTATAATGGTTATCTTCAAAATAGGGATTTAATTCATAACGTCACAAGAGATTTCCATGAGAAAATAACACAAATCCGAAAAGTAGAGGGACAAAAATCTACGGATCTCGGACAGCTATTCTCTGGAGATATAGCTGCGGTATATGGACTAACTCAAAGTAAAATAGGTGATATTCTGGGTAGTTCTGTAGGTATACCTCCCTTATCTGAAATAGCAATTCCATTACTAACCGTTCAAGTACATATCCAAGATAACCACCGATTCCCTGAGTTAGTAGAAGCACTACAAGAGTTAACAGATGAAGACCCATTACTTGATCTACAATGGCTCCAAGAAGAACGAGAACTTCACCTTAAGGTCATGGGGGCTATACAATTAGAGATTCTATCAAGTTTATTAAGGAGTCGTTTCGATCTTGAGGTAATATTTGATCAGCCATCTGTCATATATAAGGAGACTCCCAAACAATCTGGCGAAGGATTTATTGCCTATACGATGCCTAAACCTTGTTGGGCAGTTCTTCGTTTCCACATTGAGCCTCTTCCTCGTGGTAGTGGCCTTGTGTATCATTCGCAAGTTCGATCTGATGATCTTCTTATACGCTATCAGAATGAAGTAGCTCATCGAGTTCCCGAGGCGCTACGACAAGGTCTTCATGGCTGGGAAGTTACAGATCTAAAAGTGACGCTAACGGAAGGACAACATCACGTGTGGCATACCCATCCACTTGATTTCGTAGTGGCAACTCCAATGGGAATTATGAATGGGTTAGCCAATACAGATACAAATCTCCTTGAACCCATGTTAAAATTTAGAATTACTACACCAGAAGAGTATGGTGGAAAAATTCTTAGTGATCTCGTTCAGATGAGGGCAGAATTTGAACCCCCATCTATTCTTCAGGGAAGATTCATGGTAGAAGGCATTTTGCCTGTTGCTACTTCGCTTGAATATCCTGTGAAGCTTCGCTCCATGACCGGTGGAAGAGGAATCATGTCTTCTTCTTTTGCTAGATATCAGGAATGCCCATCCGATGTCCATGTGATTCGCCCTAGACGGGGAGTCGATCCACTTGATCAGTCAAAATACATTTTAAGTGTACGAAATGCTTTAACACAGCTATAACGTTCTTTATGTACGAATAACTTTGTGTAAACTTAGGAGGCTAATATGATTAAATTTATTGGGTTTATGTTGTTGTGGAGAATAATAGGCAATCCTATTCTAGCAATTATTATTATTCTAGCAGTCGTCTATTTATTGGATCGACGTTATGTGGGTGTCTTTCCTAGCTTAACGAAGCCTTACAAACGAATGAAGAAAATTTCTACACTTCGCGGAGAAATTCGAATGAATCCTAATGATGTTACAGCTAAGAATGAACTTTCACGACTACTCATCGAACGCAAGAAATACCAAGAAGCACTCAAATTGCTTGATTCTATACAGGTACAATTCGATCATTCCGCAGAATATTGGGATGATCTAGGTACGGTCAATCTACGACTTGGTCATGTCCAAAAGGGTGAAGAATACATTCTTAAAGCACTAGCTATTAATCCTCGCGTGAAATATGGGCAACCCTACTTACGTTTAGCAGGAATATATCAGCACACCGATCAAAGAAAAGCAGAACAATATGTTAGACAGTTTCAAGAAATCCATTCCTCATCTTGTGAAGCCTCGTATCTATTAGGGGTAATGTATAAAGAAATGGGCCGTAAACAGGAAGCAAACGATGCTTTCCGTGAATCCATTGAAATTTACCGTTCACTCCCTAAATACAAAAAACGCCAAGAACGAAAATGGGCCGTTCGAAGCATTTTCCGAAAAATAGGTTAGACTTTCTAAACAAGAGAACCATACCCTAACCGATATAACTGTTCTGCGATGACACTATATCCATGTCCGTTAGGGTGGAGATGATCAAATGATAGCAACATTCTTTCTCGACCACGGAAAGAAGCATAGATATTAGCAACAGCAAATGTACCATTCACGTAACTCTCTAAGTAACGATTATATTGCTGAACATAATAGGATGCCGCTTCGATTTGAGGAAAAGGATTATATAGTCCTACTACACGGATGATATAGGGACGATTCGATTTACCCTTCAATTGGTAAATCGTTTTTATGATTTTGGCAAAGTTGGCTTCACAGTTATCAAGTGCTTGATTAAATTCACGAGCTGATATATTTCCTCCCGAGGACCTTGCTGTCCGGATCAGATCATTACCTCCAATGGATATTGAAATGATATCTGCCTCGGTAACGGATTGTCTGAAAGAAGGGTTTCTACTTATATAGTCGTATAAACCTTGTGAAGTTAAACCATTGATACCTAGATTGTCATAAGCAATAAATGCTCCTAGATAACGCTCCGACAACCCTCTATATACAGGGACAAATCCATTCCCCGGTAATGCACCGAAGCCAACTGTCAATGAATCTCCTAGCGCCGAGTAATGGAATACCACATTATTCAACCTCCTGAATATGTCTATTAAAACTGGTTACCATAGTTTATGAATGTTGATTCTGTTCTGCAACTGCAGAATGTCCATGGTCTCGGAGAATAAATAGAACAAATCATATACAAACACAAATATAGGCAGACCAAGATAACTATCTTGATCTACCTGTATTTGTATTACTGACTATTGACCATAAACTATAATTACCATGCTATACCCTACTAGATAAAAGGTACTCATGGATTGAATCTTCCACCTATGACTGTCTACGAATCCATACGGACATTTCACCCGAAGTGCGATTCCCCCAACTATGATAGGGTACGGCACGAAGTTTCACAGGATTAGACTCAGACTTGAAAGGTCGATACAATTCATTACTCCAATGTTCTTGTTCATCTAGTAAAGCTTCACCTTCAATTACTGTCGTTCCCCCAAGAAGATCCGGGTCGAAACGAATCGTTAGTGGACGATCAGTCAAAAGAGTGATGGCTGCTAATGGGGCTTGATTATCTATTTCCTCAATACAATAAACCAATGGTCCCCGTTGTATCGCAACTTTGCCTGCATTAGCCCGTAACTCAGGATGGGACTGAATAAGTTGAATATCCATAGCCAATTCAAGGTGTACGACATCTCCGGTTTGCCATGTTCTCTTAATCAGAGCATATCCATCACACATCGAATCTATCATTCGTTCCTCTTCTCCATTGATATAAAGCTTGCTACTTTGACACCAACCAGGAATACGGAGTCCTAATGTAAATGAATGTTCCTCCGTCTCAGGGGTCACTTGAATCTTAATTCGACCATCCCACGGATAATTCGTTTCTTGTTGAATCTCTATGTTCTGTCCACCAACTGAAGCGTTCGCTACCCCACCAATGTACTGATGAATGTATACCTCAGAATCACTAACCGTATACATATACGCTCCTAATGATGACACTAATCGTGCAACGTTGGGCGGGCAACAAGAACATCCGAACCATTTTTGACGCTCAGATTTGACGTGATGTTTGTCTGGATTCCCTTCCGATGCTTTTGGCCAGACCTCTAAAGGATTAACATAGAAGTAATGTTTCCCATCCTTTGACATACTCCCAATGACATTATTGTATAATGCTCTCTCTATCACATCTGCATACTCACGATTAGGCTCAATCTGTAGCATCCGTTGAGCGAAGAAGATTAGACCTATAGAGGCACAGGTCTCTGCGTATATCGTATCGTTTGGAAGATCGTAGTCAAATGAGAAGGCTTCCCCATGGTGAGTAGATCCAATGCCTCCCGTAATATACATTTGTTTATGAACGATATTATCCCACAGATTCCGGCATGCTTGAAGCAACCCTTCGTCACCCGTCTGTACTGCGATATCTGCCATTGCAGTATACATATATACAGCTCTAACGGCATGCCCATGTGCTTCTTTTTGCTCGCGAACAGGTGCATAGCTCTGATGATACTTCAGGTTAGGTTGAGATGAAGGTCCATCTTGACTTGCCCAGAATGATTGGCGGCCCCTAGCTTCCCACTCTTCTATAAAAAAGTGTGGTTCTTGTCCCCTCTGATCCAAAAAGTATTGACTAAGCTTTACATACTTCTCTTGTCCTGTTACTTTGTACAGTTTCACGAGCGCAAGCTCAATCTCTTGATGTCCATCATAACCCTGAATTTGACCAGGATCTGTCCCGAATACACTTATAATATAATCTGCGAATCGACTAACAACATCTAGAAATCTACGTTTTCCCGTCGCTTCATAATAAGCTACAGCCGCTTCAATCATATGGCCCGCCACATACAGCTCGTGACATTCTGTAAGATTAGTCCAACGTTTCTCTGGTGCTTTAATCGTGAAATATGTATTGATATATCCATCTTCCTGTTGGGCATCTGCGATGAGTTCAATCGCTTCGTCTGCTATTCTTTCTAAAGACGGATCCTGATGAATCGTTAACGAGTACCCTACCGCTTCCAACCATTTGGCTAGATCACTATCCTGAAACACAAAACCTCCGAAATCTCCTTCTTCTTTCCCCGCGGCAATCCGAAAATTACGTATGGCATAACTTGGTTCTGCACCATCAATACGATCATTCAGAGCATCCCACTGATAGGGGATGACGACATCACGAACAAGCTGTACATATTGCGACCAGAATAGGTCTTCAATTCTTACATTTTTTAAGGGTACAGAAGTATACGGAGATTTCAAAACTAGCCACATCCTTTTTCATGTATTAGAATCATATAGGTTGTTAAACTGCATATTAATTCATCCATTTATGCTTTGATCTTATCATAAAGACATTGACATTGTCGGTAGACACAGCAATACTTTAGGTAGATAATACTGACCTTCCTAATAATGATATGAGGGGCATTGATCCATGCAATTTCTTAAAATAAATATTTCAAATCCATTACAATTCACATGGGGAGGTCAATTCACTTCCCCTAATGCGTGGACTCACTCTAAACGAATAATAGATACCTATGAGTTCATTATCGGGATGAAAGAAACGCTATACATGCAGCAAGAGGAGAACCCTCATGAAGTCACTCCAGGTGATACGATGCTCCTTGAACCTTTTCGTCCTCATAAAGGATATCAGGAATGTCGTCCTGGGCTAGCCTTTGATTGGGTGCATTTCCACGCTAAGGGGGCCACAGAAATTCTCGATGAAGAGCAAGTTATTCAAGAGACCTGCCTAGTACAATCTTCTGTAGATTCATCGTCAAGAAATGAGAATCCATTCATCTATATCCCTTTCTTCTTCTCACCACCTATTATAGATCGAATTCACATTCAATTTCGTCAGTTGATGCACGTAGCGAACTCACCCGATTATCATGCCTATGCCGCACATTATTTACTAACATCATTGATGATTGAAGTATCAGAACAGGCTTTACAACACATACGAGGGGTACTAGCAGGAGGAAAACAAGAGCATCAAATATCAAGTATCATCGAGTGGACACGTGTACACTGTGGAGATAAGCTAAATGTGCAGGATGTGGCGAACTATTTCAACTATAATCGAGACTATCTATCTCGTTTCTTCAAGCAACATACCGGCATCAATCTACAGGAGTATATTCATCGTCAAAAACTATTAAAAGCGAAAGAGCTTCTTTCTCGAAGCAACCTTACGGTACAGCAAATCGCTCATGAAGTCGGTATACCTGATGAGAAGTATTTCATGAAAGTATTTAAAGCGTATGAAGGAATAACACCAACGAATTTTCGTAGAGCTTATTATCAAACCTTCATGAATAAGGAATAATATCACCTACTTCATCCATGTCCAATGACCTTACTATACAAGCATAAACGGCTTCGCCGTCCTTTAGCGGCGATGAAACGTTTAGCGTTGAAATATAATCCTATTTATAAGCAGAAATACTTATAAATTCTTATATTATTAAAAAATGTCCGAACAGATAACCACTGTTCGGACATTTTCAAGGTGATAACACTGGTTAGGGTTCAATTCCCCAAGATAATGAACCATTCTGTAACAACGTCACTTTGTTCCAGTTCGTATACGCTGTTTTAGTAGAATCGAACGAGTAATCATTCAATTGGTCGAAGTTGGACCAATCGGATTTGGTGATGCGAATCTGAATATCACCACTTTGACCACTCGCTGCTATTGAACCTGCTGTAGGATTAAAGCCAATCTCTAAATATGTGTCAGCCCCTATCTTAGCAGGGTTGATTGTGCTGAATGAGCCACTAATGGAACTCGTTCCCACTTGCGCCCAATCGCACCAGAAGGTAGGTGTTGCCCCACCTTCTTTTGTTAAATAATAACGAATCTTTAGATCACTAAGATTCACCGCAGATGTTCCGTTATTCTTAATATTAAACGAAGCATTAATTGTATTGCCTGTAGCACTAGCGTTATTCAATTTATACTGAACCGCAAGATTACTCGTAGGAACAGGAGCTTCCGCTGGTGTTGCGCTAACCTGTGACGAAGGGGTACTCTGCCCTACAGCGTTTACTGCATTTACAACGTAATAATACGTCGTTCCATTACTTAATCCCGTGTTCACATAAGTATTCGCCGTAATTCCGGTCTCCACACTAATGTATGGTCCCCCACTAGTCGTTGCACGCTTTACAATATAGCTTGTTGCACCACTCGAAGCGGTCCAACTCAGACTAACACTAGTATGACCAGCCGTTGCCGTTAACCCGGTGGGTGCTACTGGGATTGTTGGATTTGGTATCGTTCCACCATCTGATAATGGCTTCATAATACGACTAAGCATCGTTTGCTTCGGCTCATTCCACGTATTCCAGTCATCTAATAGCAGACCACCTGTATCTCCACTATTGGGATTCAAGCTCCAATATGTCCAGTAAAGGTCATTAGCTTTGATATAATCAACGAGTTTGTTCTGCCATTTCCCTTCCTTGCTAACCGTATCCACATTGCGACCACCGAATTCGCCCATAAGTAATGGTGCTATATTTTGTTTGTGAATATAACCCCAATACTCATCCCAAATCGCTGTCATGTTATTCGGGAAATTAGCATCTTCAAACCATGTTTGTGGTGAAACGCCAGGTCCATAGTCATGTGGAGAATAGACAACTCTGTTGGCAACATTCAATCTTACAGGGTTATTCTTTACTCCTTTCAAATTACCGCCCCACCAGTAATTCCCGCTCTCCCCTTGCACATTACTAGCAATTCCTTCTACAAGGATAAGCCAATTCGGATTAGCTGCAAGAATAGCATTTCCTGCTCTCTCTGCAGCAAGCCGCCAATCTGTCGCTACATTATTTGTTCCCCAACTTGCCGCTCCATGTGGTTCGTTATGCAAATCTGCACCAATAACCGTAGGGTTATTAACGTAACGATTCGCAAGCATCACCCAATCACTAATCCAACGTTCTTCTGAATACTGAGCGGTATACCACAGGTCCGATTGACCACCAGAATCAGGACGATGGCGATCAAGTATAATTTTTATGCCACGGTCTCCAGCTTCTTTAACAACTCTATCCATTAATTGAATGGGAGTAAGTCCAATCAGATCTGCATTAGTCACCGTGTTAAGACTTACAGGCATAGAACCCGCATCAAACATTTGGTTACTATAAGGTAACCGAATCAGATTGTAGCCATGATCCTCAATGGTATCAAAGAACGAGTCAAGTGAATTTTGCCACAATCCATGTGGTGAATAATTAGCTGTCTCAAATCCGAACCAGTTCAAGCCATTAAATACGGCAGGCTCTTCATTCGAATCAACAATACGATTGCCCGATGTATGATAATACCCTGAAGTAGCAGCACTATAGCTCTTATCTTCACCTAACACCAAGAACAGTCCTACCATCATGGTTACTGACAGAAATACTGGTAGCCACCTAGCGCGTCTTTTCAATATAGACATGCACTCATCTCCTAATTCTATGACATAACATATATATCGGCATACGCTAATCCATTATGCAGTACCCCTTTATCATCAGATATGTCCGAGTGGATCATATCCGCTCGGACACATTAGCTCTGTTTATCTTTTATGCTTTTATGGTTCAATACCCCATACAAGCGTACTACCTTGGTGCAAAGTTACCTTGTTCCAGTCCGTATACGATGTTTTTGTACTGTCAAATGAGTAATCGTCAGAGAAATCAAAGTTAGACCAGTTATTCTTAGACACACGAACTTGAATATCTCCTGATTGGCCACCAGCTGCAATAGATCCTGCCGAAGGTCCAAATGAGATCTCCAGATACGTATCAGCCTCAGTTCTACCTGGTGTGATCGTTGCGAAAGTGCCACTTATATTGCTAGTACCCACTTGTGCCCAATCACACCAGAAGCTAAGTGCAGAACTACCTTCATTCGTAAAGTAATAACGAAGTTTCAAATCGCTTAAGTTTACAGCCGTTGTACCTGTGTTCTTAACATTGAAATTTGCTTGAATAGTATTACCTGCATTGTTTGAGCTATTTGTTCTGTATTGTACAGCTAGATCAGATGTAGTAATTGTACCTTCAGGTACTGCACTGACCTGAGCAGAATCCACACTAGAACCAGCTGTATTCGTTGCACTTACGACATAATAATACGTCGTGCCATTTGTTAATCCTACATCCACATAATTTGTATTGGCTACAGCCGTTGCTACATTCGTGTATGGCCCACCACTAGTCGTTGCACGTTTCACCGTGTAACTCGTAGCTCCTGTGGTTGCTGCCCAACTTAAGCTCACCTGAGCGTCACCTGCAGTTGCAACCAATCCTGTTGGTGCTGCTGGGACTGTTACAAGTGAGGCAGGTACTGCACTGACTTGAGCTGAGTTCACACTAGAACCAGCCGTATTCGTTGCACTTACGACATAATAATACGTCGTGCCATTACTTAATCCTGTATCCACATAACTTGTGCTGGTTACAGCCGTTGCTACATCTGTGTATGGCCCACCACTAGTCGTTGCACGTTTCACCGTGTAACTCGTAGCTCCTGTGGTTGCTGCCCAACTTAAGCTCACCTGAGAGTTACCCGCAGTTGCAACTAATCCTGTTGGTGCTGCAGGGATTTGTGGTGTGCCGCCACCATTGCTAGCTGGAATGACCGGGTAAGCATTGGTAACGAGTTCAACGAATTGACTGTGGAACCAATGACCGGATACAGGAGCATTTGCTGATGCGCCAGTCAACGTCCCATTCACATTCGTGAACGTAGGATCACACATTCTATCAAAGCCTTTACCTTCATCGTTAGGAATGGCAGAGCTAGAACCATCGGATTCTCCAGGTGGTTTCACCCATACGAATGCATCAAGATGTGACGATGCATACCCAGCTGGTGCGACGGTTGGTGGAATCCCCATACCAGCACCACTTGCATTGCACCAGTTACCACGATGATACCGTTTATCGATACGACCGGAATCTGCATACGCAGTGGGCGTAGTTCCACTTGCAGTACTTGGTCGGTTGACACCACCCCATCCATTCCGTGAAGTGTCAATCAAGAAGCCCGTACTACTTGGCCAACCCTTGGATACAAAAGAAGCGTACAATGCTGCTGTAAAGTCTACTTCATCAAAGTATGGATTCCATTCATAATACTTAGCAGATCTTAGTGGTTGTCCCCCAATACTCAGACTTGCATCTGGTAAGTTCGGTTCTACCGTTGGAGTCGTGTTAGCTGTATTCGTAATGAACCCATCTACACTACTAAGTCCTGCTGTTGTTCCAGCAACGACTGTTGTGAACAGATCAACAGATGGTCCTAGATTCGTATCCCATCCAAGCCAACCAGAGTGACCCATGTCCATGTATGTGTATACGTTCGGTACTGCGTGTAACTGATCAAGTGCATAACGAGTAGCATCACGATAGATGTTCGTCGAGTTAGCTGCTCCACAAGCAGGAGTACTTAAGTTCGTTACTAGGTTAGGTAAGGAATCCGGTTCGATGACCGTCACGATTCGGATTCCTTCATATTTAGGTTTAGCGAATAAATCCGCAATAACATCAATATAATCCGTCTTGTAAGTCTGCAACGCAGCCTGTGTCAATGGGAGTTCCCCATTCGACGCCAATGCATGACAATCGCGACCTGGCAGATTATAGATAACAAAGGTTGCCGAGATCGGCGTGTTCCCTTGTTTCTGTGTCAGGATATGATCCAATGTTTCTTCTAAGCTTTTCCGTCCACCATTAGCCTCACCACCATAGATCGCCGCGATGCGGTCTAACCAAATGGCTGTTGGGTAAGTTTTAACGGTGTTCATTTTAGCAATAAGATCTGGATCATTAACTTGCGCAATCGAAGTGTCAATCAGATTGGCATAGTCGGGGTTAATATATTGTGTTGCGCCAACAAAAGGATTATCCACATGGGCTTCAGCAGCATAACTATTATCACTTCCGAAAGGTACCCAAGTCGCAATAAGGAACGTTAAGAGAACAAACAGCTTAAAAGACTTCTTCCTAAATATACTTGTCATGTCTTCAGCTCCTTCATATTATTAATATAGAGCATTTTCAAAACTAGAGAACTTTCCACATAATTCCTCTTAAGACAAGTAACCGCTTTCAAACCCATCCGTTCCTTCCTTTCTCAATGATCATGTACATCATTACTTTCAAAGGTGCATCACTTATCCTCCTTCCAAATTGAACGAATTTTCTTATCACCCCCTCTCAAGAATCTACAATTAACGAAAACAAACCTGTTATAGGCCCCTATTATTATCCCAAATTCAAATTTTAGTTTATTAACCTACGTTATGATTGTAAAATGTAAAAGAAGAGTAGAGTGTATTACAAAAGATGATAATTAATGACTTTATTTTGAGTGAAATGAGTGAGGCAACCTATAACCTGTGAAGATTCAGTAGGTTTTTCATGGCGAGAAAAGCTAATTTCAAGAGGAGTAAAGGATTTATGGTAGTGCGATTGTAATAGAATAATAATGTCAGAGGTCGAGAAATCAATAAATAGGTTTTATAACCATATTTAGTAATTGCTGTCACAATTTATATTAACATGGTTTAATCTTGATTGATAGATACTTATTCAAATAATTTTAATAGGATGTTGATTCTGATCTCTTAAATTACATAATGCCCCACCAGATAGCTCGCAAAAGGCTACAAGGACAGGGCATTAACGGTTTTATTATATATCATCACTTCTTTTAAACACAACATACTTTTGCGTAAAATAGTTCATCATGGTATAGATTCCCGCTCCAACTAAAGCGGTTAGATTGGTATGAATGACATTATTATGAATGAGTTGCCCAAACATGAATTCGAATAGAATATAGCTGACAGAATACGACACGAGATAACATAATAGAATGACGATTGCGAATTTCCACATGTTCTCTTTATTGGATACCTTACTTTTAAACGTAAAATGTTTATTTAGAAAATAACTAACAACCGCCCCGATCGAATTCCCCATAAATGTCGATATCCAATAGTTCCATCCGAATAGATTTAGTATCACAAAGGTGACCGAGACACCAACCGCTGTATTCAATAACCCAACACAGAGAAAGATCCCGATCATTATATCCAGAATAGTGTGCAGGTACCATAATAGAGACAAAAGGAATCTCACCGAGGAATTCTGGAATCTCCTCACCTTCACATTGAACATAGTAAAGGTAACCAGCCACAATGAGAGCCACATTCACGAGTAAAAGAGATCAACTACAGATTACAGAAAGTAACATTAAGACATCTGCAATTGTCATAAATCTCTCCTCTGGTTGATGTATTTACGTAAATAAAATCGATAGCCAATAATAAATAGCCCTCCGAACATGATCAACGTTATAACAATAAGCACGATGAAAATTTTATTCTGAATACTAAATAGTTTCGTAAAACTTTGCTCTTCCTTAACCGTATACGTATAATCAGAATCAATATTGCTATATGCATCATTCAAATCTACTCTATGACCATTTACAGTCAGAAAACCGCTATTTGATGAAAGACTATTCTTCTGTGTAATAACGTTGTGATTCCCGTATTTATAGTCGGAGAACGTGATCCAACTATCTATGAGTTCTTGAACCACCTGATTTTGCTGTTCCTCATTGCCTGGGAAATCATAAGTGATCACGGAGTCCATTGGAGGATTGGGCAGTATTTTATCAGAATGGTCTAATTGCTTCAGAAAAGCTAACGGCACACTGTACAAAGAAGACCGGAAGGACTGCGATGAATCACTCTGAGATCGATATATAACATTCTCATTTGGAAATAGAACGGAAGAATCGAACAATCCCATACCATATTCAGCATATAGTTGATCATAAGACCAGTACATTTCCGCACCAATACCTAAAGGTACAACACCATAATCTGCTAGTACATCTACATAGGACTCCATTTGAGCTTGTAAAACGGGTCCATTATCACTCGTGATCGATGATACAACGGGTGTATTCACGATGATACTTCCGTTCCGAGATTGTACATACTTTAACGTTTCCATATAGCGCAACATAGCCGGATAATCCGTGTTACTAAATACAGGTCTAGTACTGACCATAAACGGGATTCCTGCTCCATAGAGTTTATCCGCCATGGACTCTAACAATTTTAAATCTGAGAATGGATAGATTTCTTTGAATATAAGGTATGTTTGTCCCTGTTTCGTGGTATCTAACCAATCCCTTATAATATAAGATATAGCAACTTCACTGAGGTTACCTTGTTCATAGTAAGGGATGTATGCATAACGCTCACCTCGAACCCCATAGGGTGAATGAACATCACCATGATCAGACGTAATACGACCATAAGCCATTCCCTCAGCTTCTAAAATATAAGGAACATTCAACAGATGAATTCTTGATTCTGAGAATTGATCAATAGAGAGCTTAATATAAAGATCGCTAGCGCTTACCGTTTGAATATCCAGCTCATCTTCTACTTTGCTAGGTACCGATGTTCCTATATGGAGATAATCACCTTCGTAGGTCTTAAAGTCATCCAAAAAGTCTTTGTTATTCACTGTAAGTTCATCCAAATTCCGAATTCCAATGACCTTAGTATACCGTGATAAAGAGCCCTGTTTATAGGTGTCGAACGTCGATTGGGTTACTTGTAATCCAAAGGAGGATAGCAACCTTTGCATAGACTCAATATTACCCTCTTTGGATGTACCTTTCGCCAAACTATCATAAAGAAGAAGGACACGACTTGGCACTTGTTCAGATGCATGTACATTAGAACACGAAATCCCCATAATAAAAACTAAGGTTATAACGAGCATTTTCCATTTTACTGAGAGAAACATGTTATTCCTCACCTTCTTGATCTCCACGCAACAAACGACGCCGGATGATATCTGCTATGAGCTCCAATAATCGAAACCAATATGCCCGATAAACCAAATAAAATAAATGTAAGACTAAACGGTAGTCGACTAGCCTCTCTTATTCTTTTTGCCTTTAAAGCTGTAATAAAACTTGGTATATACAGACCGATGATGACAACGATCCAAATGACAATGAATCCAAAAGTTCTAGGGGTTATGCTTTTCTTCAATAGGCTATATCCTGAGAAGAAAGTCGTCTGTTCCCCTGGAGTATGACCTACCGATTTCTCGTAATTCCCCATAGCAGGAGGTCGGATAATAAACGCACTTTTCGCACTAAGATCGAACAATTTACCCGCTTGGTCTGGACTCGCCATGTAATATTCCAGAATAGATATGAACCCATATTTACTATAGAAATTCAAATCAATGAATAATGATTGTGACGAGACAACATCCGTACTATTTGACTATCATAATCAGGCGCATTGAAATATAGTCCATTACCATAAGTTCCTTATCTCCGATCTGAGAACCGATCATCGATGTAATAACGTAAATGGCAGTGGACTGAATATCATTTGTTGGAGTTCCCTCACGGGTGTATTAGCCATATAATGTACCTTTTTTAACAAGCTCTTTGAGATACCGAATACTCGATGGGTTCTGTTGCTTCACTTCAGCAAGGGAAAGTATAGTAAGTAAAGATTCAGCGGTGTTTATGTTCTCTGAGTTATAGGAGTTTGTCTCATATTGATAGCGAGTCTCGTATAGTGGAAAGCTATCAGACAAATACCCATTCTGTATAATTTCAAGCATATTCGTGGAGATTTGCTGGATGTGATCGGATGAAAGTGGAAGTTGTTCCAGAGTTGTTAAGTTAATATATCATAACAACCCCTGCTTCATAGAGCGCACGAATAATTCGTAAGTCATTTGGGACTATATCGATAACTGAATCCTGATGAAAGATTGAGGTTGTGTTCAACGAGCGCCCATTCCTAAACGAAAGCATCCTGCTGTCGGGTCATCACATAATAACGCAGCATTAACCCTTCCGACTCGCTTAATACCTCGTGTCCAGTAGCCATGTTGGGATTCTGATCACTATCCAAATAATTCGTGTATATACCGTAACTACCTGACAACTTACTCACTATAAATTCGTATAGAGCAGTTCATTTCCCTTGAATTTGTAAGGTGTCTCCATAGTGATTATCCTTTGTTGTGTCGATTATGGACTCTACCATGGAATCCTTTGGCTGATTACCTATCTTGAGAACTATGAATAGAGCAAACATTACAATAACAGATATTAATAAAAAAGTCTTTATTTTCATATATTTTGTCCCTTTATGTAATATTAACACTAATTCTGTCAATATTCTTTGGAAAACACATATACATATATGGCATTCTATTATTCAAACTATTTTTCTTCGATTTGTGGTAACGTCCTTAATAAAATGGTATTCACAACTTCATCTGACGTCATTTCATCCGTTATAATATGTTCTTCAAATCTAGCATTTTTAAAAGCCTCCACACATTTGACTGTTTGCTGAAAGGTCCAACCATGGGCTTCATCTCCCCGCCCTGTCAATCTTTTATATATAGTATCTTCTGATGCCATAAGGAAGAAATGGTGAACTTGGTTATCCATTCTCTGAAATCCATGAACGATGTATTCGAAAATCTGAGGTTTATATATCGTCATTGGCACAATGAGGTGCTTATTATACTGATGTTGTAATGCCTCCGCTGTTTGTACCGTTAGAACTCTCCATAATTCTATATCCTGAAAATCATCCGTTCTCTCAACATCTAATCGGATCGCTTCAGGAATAATATTTCGAAGCATGTATCCAATTTCTTCTGGATCAAACATCATACTATTTGGAATCAATGGAAGAAGCTTATTCGCTGTAGTTGTCTTTCCTGAACCAAAAGCTCCGTTAATCATAATGATCATGATTTCACTCCTTTTTAAAAATTACCGCTACGATAACGGATTGTCCTTACGATCGCTATTGCCCTCAGATTTCTTGATTGTATAACCCCAATATCAGTTGAAATCCGATGGCCAGATTATGCTTCCGATGTAGATTTCCTACGGAAATCTTGTAGCCGAACGCTAACGCTTCTTCAGGACAATTCCGTTCTCTTCGCTACTTCGTAAAGTAAAACTTAAAGAAAGGCGACCCTCCGTTCATAAATCGAACGAAAATCCGCCTCTTTTCTTACCGATTGGTCCAATTATCCGTATATCGGATAAATTTATCATCATCGATTGCGATAAGGATGATAACTCCAACTCCCATTATGCTAAGCTCCTTCTTAAACCTTTACCATCCTTTAAGTTCTTCAAGTAGGACTCCTTTTTTAGTAAGTGTGCAATATTTCGAATTTACGAATCCCTTACTTGTGCGGATCTGAAGATCAGTGAATGAGAATTCAAAAGTCTTATTAAAATCTCCGTCTAAAGTAAAATAAATGAGACCTTCTGCAGGAACTGATATAACCGATAATTGAGTAGGATACTCACCATCATGCTGTGCTGTTTTTTTTAGTACAGAGAACCCAACATCCTTATTAAACGTTTCTTTATTTCTCAGAATAGTTTCATATGCTTGTGTATAACGTTCATTTCCAGGTCCTATAACTTCTCTATAATCCTCATGGCTCTGATCAGATAAGGAGAAATTGGTTAATACCATAAAGTCCTGTTCCAGTTCACTCATGTTCACATTGCTTCTACCGGGCTCAATAATAAAAGAATTCCGATTCATCCCCGCAATCATACTGTGCACACTGAAATTAGGAACATTCACAATCGAATGATCCTGTAGATACTCATGTAATGAAGATAATTCAATCTTTTCGGATAAAACTTCATCAAATAACTTCATGATATTAACACAATGTTTGCCACGTCTATACTTGCCTTCTTCGTTCGGATCCACCATTAATAAATTCATGAACGTACCACTATTATTGAATCCAAACGCAGGAAGAAACTCTCCATCCTCATACTGAAGAATCAAGAATTGATTATTCTTCTGTAATATCATCTTGATCGGTCTTTTGGATATATCAAAATTCATTCCGATAATTGTATTATCCTTATGTACCACAAAACTTGTACACACTAGGAACCACTTCCTTGGTCTGAGGTAACATCAATTAACTCATCAATGATTGACAGTTTAACCGTCTCTTCATTGATATGCCCCTTACTATCTTTCCAAGTTATTTTTAATTGGGTGTTATCAATTGTCCCTCGATTGATGTTCTTATCGAACTCTGTCAAGTCATTTTCTATAGATCCTATATCATCAATATTTAATACTACACCGACCGGTCCACCCTCACCGGAAGCAGTATTAGAATAGACAACCTTATGATCTTCAATAATATCAACACTATAATAGGTGGATTTCTCTATTTCTTTAACATCATCCAGATATGCTAATCTTGCAGAGGTTCTTATTATTTGCTTAGGAGTTTTAATAACCTTATAATTATCCACTTCCCACTTAGTCCCTTTTCCCTCTAATTGATATAGTTCGAACTCAGGAGTATTACTTTGTGTTCCCTCAATTAATGGTTCTGACTTTGTTAATAACGAGAGGGTAATGATATTCGTACATAATAAGAACGCAATAATGAAAAATAAGCTCTTAGTCTTCATCTAAGCGCACCTCTTCAGTTATTAGTTTGTCTTAAGAACTCCTTGAATCTAGTTCCTTGATAGGTTAACTCACCCTGATCTCCTACAGTGATTAATCCATAATAGTTATCTCTAACATGCAATTCCTTTCGTGTGTGATCTTCAAATTCATAAGTAATATAATAATTCGTACTGGCACTGGAATCACCTGATCCTCCCCAGACCTCCGTTCGCTTATCTACAACCTTACATCTCTGTGTTACTATTTCAGCAGCATTATTTGTACTCCAAGACGTAATTCCTTTAATAATTACATAAGCGAATCCAGAAATGATGATTCCTGCAAAGATGATGAAAAAGATAGGTACACCACTAAAAAAACCAGGGGGTCCATTAAAATTAGACATGTTGATCTCCTCCTATGAGAAATATTCTTCGTGACCACTGACTTGGAATCACTAATGATATAACGTTATATAAGGTATTAAGTTACATTTCGAGTTGTTCTGAAATCATATTTGACTAAATGATGATTCCTGCATATCTAATACTTACACTAGCTTCTTTGCATCTACGATGAGCGAGACAAAACCTAGTTCTCCCCCTTGGTTTCTATGATCGAACCTGTATGATCTATAAATAAAGCCTTCCTCAGCATTCCATTCATGATAATGAAATTCACCGTCTTCATCACAATACTCAAGTAAATGAACTTCAAACCCTACCTCTTCGAACATTCTCATTAACGTCTTATAGTTATGTACAATCTTATGACTAGCAGCGGGATGATCCTTCGGTCCTGGACCACCAATCTGGACTATATTTTGATACCATTCATTAAGGAAGTAGGCATCTGGTACAGCGCAACGAATATATCCACCAACATCTAAGAAATCATAACAATTCCGTGCAGCTTCTACGCCTTCGTCATAGGTTAAATGTTCCCATACATGTTCAGACAAAATGGTGTTAATTCTTCTTGTTCCGAAGCTTCTATTCCAATCATCTCTTACTAATAAATTCAGTTCATTTTCTTGTGTCTGAATCCAACCCGGATACGTTTGTGAAGAGGCACCAATAATAATCTTTACTAGTTCTGTTTCAAGTATTTCAGAAATATCTATCATTTACCTCTCTCCTTAATCGGACACGTCAAATATTGTGGTTATTTCATCGATCCATAACCCCTCATCATCTGCAATGCAAGTCATCCAGCCTAGGTCATTTGCTGGCACCAGGTTTTTCTCTTGGTCATCCACATAAATGATGAGTTGAGTATCACTATCAAATTGAGAACTTACAAGTGTATATATTGAAGGATCTGGTTTGCACAAGCCTACTTCACTAGAAATAGTGATGCTCTTAATATAAGGTTTAATAGTTTTCAATATATCATCTATCCATTCTTTTCTGTGATTACTAAGAAGATGGATGTCTGCAATCTGGCTCCAATATACTAACTGTTCAAAAGCAGGTAGCGGAGCCATGTGTATATCAATCAACCTTCGTGCATATGTAGTATCCAATGTTGGACAATAGCTAGTAAGCCATATCCAGAACTCACTCTCAGTCATCTCTCCTTTCCATAAAGGTTCACGCACTTCTCTCTTGAATACCTCACTTAAGGATCCAAGAGTCATCCCAGCTTGATGAGCTGTTTCTTGCCATGCGAGAGTTAGATTAGTAATTAATACTCCTGCAACATCAAGTACAATCTGCGGTCTACTCATCATTAGAACCTCCCAATCCCCGTTGTTAACTGATTTATTCCGATTACATCAACTTTACGATCATACTAATTAAATAAGCCGCGGGTATGATAAATGCTTGTGCCAACAGGGTCCCGAAGAATCGCGATACCATTAACAATACATATATTTTGCCCAGTTGATCTTTAGATTTCTCGTTATGTAGTGCTTTATCCGTGATGAGTCCTAACTGAGGGTCAATAAATATAGTCAGGATGATCGTTGCAATTCCATTAATTAACCCAGAGGCTTGTGAAGCAGTTGTACTTAATTCAGGCAATAGGTGAGCGGCATATAATGAAGACAAAACACCTATCGTATAAAATGCGGTTACAAACACGTTTAAAAGTAAAAACCTCTTGGGGATCCCTAAGTACCTGAATTGATGAACTTTAAATGAAGGCTTTTTTAAATAGTATTTCGTATTTTTCAATTGTCCTATCGTCACACTCGAGATTAATCTCGGAAGTGAACCGGCAACTTCAAGTTTAGAAATAACTCTAACAAAAATATTAACGAATGTAGGAAATAGAACAATAGCCAGTAATGTACCTACAGATGAAGCCAATATGATAATTCTTAAATTATGCATTAAGTCAAAAGAAGGATTAGCCTTAGCAAAGTCAACGAATGTAGCCGTCATTGGTGCCTGTATTAAGTTAGCCGTTCTTGATACCAGTACAATAATACCTGTTAACGCTAATGCAACCGTGATTTTATTAATCTTGACTCCTGCATATCGAACAGAATAAGATAACGTTTCTGCCGTATGTATGATCATTGTCAACACAAACACGATAATCAAATTATTAACCATGTGTTATTCATCTCCATTTTTATTACTTATGTAAGCTGAGCCATTGAGTCACTGACCTCCGTACCTCCTACACCTACAACATATGATTCGTTATTCATTTCTAGTAATCTGACCTTCGTATTTACCTCTCCAAAAAAAACATAAAGCAGCTAGCTACTCATCTTTTATGTTCACTTTTGAATATAAAGGAATATTTAGGAGGTTTTATCATCATAAGTATTTCGACAAACTCTGATATTTTCCTTCTGTATTCTCACAAATGCTAGATTGACGAACGTTAACCTCTTAAGACTTCCTCAAATTCATATTTAAGCCTATGGATAAACCTTCGCGCAATCTGCGAAGCATGTTTACCCGTGGGTATCACAGACGCGAAGTATTTCGTATCGCAATCAGGAGAACGAAGTTCAATGGTTTTCATAATTTGATGCGTGACTCCGGATGTTTTTAGAAAGGAATAATCTAGACCAATCGTGATCGCTATACCCCCTGCCACTGCATTCTCAATCGCCCGAGTATTATTGCTTACAAATAAGACATTAACAGGTCCATATTATAGCAGATAGCGTGATATGACGGTTCTGCGCAGCTTTGGTAAGTGAGCCTATTTTTGCAACTTCAACGATATTCTCTAACTGTTCTAAATTCATAGATCGCATTCTCCTGGTATTAATTATTACTTAATACTTATTAAATATAGTTAAATTTTATTTAAGATTTGTTAATGTTAAAATTTTAATTAGTTAGCAAGTAACCTTTCATACCTAGTATAACTATATTTCACAAGGAGGAAACTCAAATAACAGAAAAAAGAGTAGCCGTAATAACAGGTGGAGCAAGTGGAATCAGAAAAGAAACCGCCATTAAATTGTGTCATTAATGTCAATCAGCACGGTGTAGCCCATGGTATCATTGCTGCAGGTAAAAAAATGCGTGAGCTTGGAATCAAAGGTGTTATCATTAATACCGCTTCTGTATTTGGATTCTTGGCATCACCAGGTGCTGTTGATACCCCCATTATTCAAGGATATAAAGACCAAGGAATGATTAATGATATGAAGAAAAAAGTCATGGGTAACAAATTAACTCAACCTGAACAAATAGCAGATACGGTGTATTTACTCTCTCTGCCAGAAGCTAGTGCAATTAACGGAAGTGTTGTAATGGCTGATGAAGGATTTGCTTCTTTCAAATAAAAAAGATAGCAAGCATAAACGACCTCGCCGTCCTTTAGCGGCGAAGAAACGTTTAGCGTTGAAATATAAGACTAACCATCTTCGGATCTCTTTTTTTATACAACATATGACTTATAATCAATTCGAGTCGTAAGCTCAACTCGTAGTGTCTCCAACGTTTCATTTGCACAAATTTCTTCGATTAACTCTTCCGTTCCACCAACAATCGTGAAATCCAAATCATAGTCCGTACACACGCACCAATGTTTGTCTTCAGACCATATATATGTGGGAGTTCCTCTTAGGTCATCTTGTTGGATCAATGGATTCACTTCCGATAGATTCCCCCGAAATAGACGAGGATGATAACTCTCTGATTTCAATAAATGATAGTAATAATAGCAGCTCTCATCATTGGGAAGTAGTTCAATAAGTTGTTCAAAAGAATCACTATCCATCGTACCGACTTCAGCACTGACAAGATACCTTGGCCAATTCTTATTAAAATGACACCAAAAGGTAAATCCATTGATCTCAGGTTTCAGTGGGATCCCTAGTTCTTTGGAGATATCACTCCAATAGATTCGCCTTGAAAGGGTAGGTTCCACATCCTCATAAGTGTCCCACAATTCACTCTTATCACTCACAGTTTCGTCTATGTACATAGCGTGTAGTATTTTACAGTAAGCTTGAAACCCTCTCGGAATAGCACCTTCTACCGTTTTATACTCATATTTATCCGATTCATATGATAATGGTTGTAACGTATTGGCCTCGATCCAGTTCAAGGGATGACAATCAATTAATTCTTTCATATTAACACTCCTAGCACTATCATAGATGTTTAATTATCGTTGTTATAAGAACTTTTTATACATTGAAATACTATATTATCCTTTTTTGATTCAATAAATCAAGTGGATTCTTCTAACCAATAAGGGGCCGTAGCCCCTTTACTTGATTATAGTATTACATCATTCAAAACATTTCAGTAACGCTAAAGCCTCTTCATGCTCAGGTTCCAGAACAAGGGCTGCACGTGTGTATGCCAGTGCTTCTTCTTCCAACTCAAGCTCATAACTACATATTGCCAAACAGTATAAGACCGTTGGCACGGGCTCATCTTCGTCTGCATGAAGTGAGCTTTCCAAGAACAATTTCGCATCCTCGTACATCTCCATCTCAAACAACAGTAACCCTGCGTCTAAAGCTAAATCATAACGCTGTTCCATCGCATAATAGGATGACCACATGATGTGTATACCTTTTTGGATATCTAACATCTCTTCATCGCTCGCTTCAAGCATCAGAGACGAGAACCATTTCGTACTCTGGATGAAGAACTCCGCATCATACCCACCCAAACGCCAAAAGGCCAAAATATGCTGCAATCCCATCGTCTCGAATTGCTGATCTACCCATTCTTTCATAGTGAAGAAATCATCTGGTCCAAAACGTTCGATAAAACGACGATAAGCCAATCGAGTATTCGTATAGCTATTTGGTGTTTTCAACATGAGAATACATCCCACATTTATATTCTTATAATGATGTGTTGTAAAGAGTGTCTGTGCACCTCGTTGCTCAAACACATGTTGAATAGCATGATAATTAGCCGTCAAAGAGAAACTACCGTGTAGAATTAACTGAGGTGGTTCTGCAAACTTCCAGTTATCTAATCGGTGGTCACCTTTATCCGCTGTAAGCAACATGAATCCGGCCTGTGATAGCTGATTCAGCCGCTCCAAGCATGTCAATCCAGCCACTGGAAATAGAATATGCGAATCCTCAAGTTCCTGTTGATAAAGTGAAATCACATCTTTATACAAGTAGGAATCTTCTTCGTATTCAGGCGCCCGGCGATGCTCGTAACTCAGTGTCATTTGTTCCAATGCTTCTGATGGCTTAAGTAGCTCGGAATTCTCCGGGGACTCAATTAACACATCGCATTCAAAAATCTTACCATCACCCACATAGATCAGCTCTTGCGGAATACTGTCAAAAAAATAATTAGCGACGATCAGTAACGGCTGCTTCAGATCACCCGGTGAGATCGTTGTATGGGATTCAACCAGATTCAACTCCGTATCATGCACGGCATCAAAACGTGCGAAATCCAGCACTCCCTGTTGAACAAAAGATTGTAGAGCAGGATGATTCTGCCAACCAACAACATTTTTTGAAGCCAAATCTGTCATCACATAACAGAAAGGGGGTAACGCAATACCTGCATAATCTCTAAGCTCGCACAACTTATGCAATACATGGAATGCAAGACGTCCTACTCCCGCTCCTAGTTCTAGAATGATAACGGGGTCTGTAGTGTTGCCTCTTCCGGCACAGTCTTGAAGGAATCCAAATATCATTTCTGCGTAGGCATTGGCAATCATGGGGTTACTCGTGATATATTGCGGAACCTGGTCATTATTCCACGCTTGCATTCCTTGTTCTTCAAAATACGTCCGTTGCAAATCCCAGATGGGTGCTTCGCTGAAACGAAAGCTCTGCTGTCTATTTTCTGCCATTCACTATAAACCTGCTCTCTATATATCATTAGGGACAATCTGTTAACATGCTAAAGATGGTGCTTCAATGGCCGGTCAACGAATACATGTCTCTTGAATCGTAACATATATGTCGCATGTACCCAAGCCAGCATCGTAATAACGGTATTTACATTATGTTAGACGACGTTCAACCATACTTCTATTTCATCAATCATCTCTGCATACCGTCTAAGCGCATGAATTGTTGCTATTACTTCGGCTGTACCCATCTGCTGTTCTTGATGATCCGTACATTCAATCCATAAAGACCGTTTCAAATTATACTCCAGCCAACCTAATTTACCTAAAAAACCATGTACCAAGACCATTCTCCAATTCGCTTGCACTGTTCCGTTTCTCTCTTTATATCCACCGATAAAAGCCAGAAATCTATCTTTATCAATGTTTCCTCGTTCATTTTCAGACCAGTAAATAGCTGTTTCAATTACATCCTGCATCGGATTTATATAGCCAGCCGCCTCCCAATCTATAATCATCGGCTTATCTTGATTCCACATCACATTTTTTGGATCCAAATCCCTATGGCTAATCACACGTTCTGATGACAGCACTTTTGCTGCATGATTGGCTTGGACATTCCAATCGTACAGCATGTCCATATGTTCGAGAAGTAAATCAACCCACGTCGCATGATTCTCTTGTCCTTTTTGCAAATAGTAGTTCCAATCTGTATGTTGTTCATGATCCGAGCATTCTATCGTTATACCTGATTCTATAAAATCCGTCATATGTATTTCAGCAAGAATAGCACTTATGTGTAAGCAATGGACTCTATTGATTTCATTAGGCTTTAGACTTCTACCTTCTACCCAATCGAATACAAGATAACATTGGTTATCTATCTCTTGTATACAAGCTCCATGAATTATTGTAGCTGGGATAGCAGGTATGTTCCTATTATTTGCAACGATATGAGCGATTCGTTCTGAATTGATAAAGTTCTGTCGTGCCACAGGTCTAAGCATGATATGAGGGTTTAATGCTTTAATTGCATATTTTCCAAGGGTGGTCTCAAGAGCGTACATTCTATGTAAGAACCCACCCGATATTGCTTCAGGTACACCGACTATATCTCCAATTTGCAAAAGACTACATAATTTTTCAAATTGTATATTATATTGGATATCACTCATTTTTGTGTCCCTTTCGCTGTATGAATCTTATCTAATAATATCTTCGATCCCGAACAAACCGGCCTCTTGATGGATCATCCATTTAATGGTCTCAATAACTCCCCTTGAAAAGCCTTCTCGGGAATATATTTTATGTGAAATCTCGATTCTTTCGTTATCATTGGTAAACAAAATACTGTGCTCACCAATAATGTTTCCTGCCCTTACGCTATGCAAATTAATGTGTTCTTCACGCCCTGTGTCTCTTATTGTAGAAGCTATGGCCATAGCAGTTCCACTTGGCTTATCTTTCTTATGTTTATGATGATACTCAAAAATATCAATATCTGCATTTAATCCATACTCTATAGCTGCCAATCTGATTAATTTAAGGAATTTGTATACTCCGATACAAAAGTTAGGACATATAACAACAGGAATCGATTCAGCAAGCTCATGAATCTTTCTCATCTGGTTGGAATCAAACCCTGTAGTTGCAATGATCACGGGTTTATTACTAAGAACATATGCCTCATAATTATTTATAAATGAATCCGCATTTGTACAATCAATATATACATCACATTTTTCTCTTGATCCAAGAACATCATCCTGGATTCTAATATCCGTATTCTGATTATCAATGATAGAACCGATATCTTTCCCAACGAAGGGGTTGTTCTTTCGAGCGATAACGGCACCTAATGTTATTTCGTTATGATCCATTAACAATCTAATAATATCACTTCCCAGTTTCCCTGTACCCCCGACGATCCCTACTCTAATCATACTACACCTCCAAATATGGTCAGAAAACTGTCTCATTTCTTTAGTATAGTAGTATTGTATGTATTCATTAGCTTCTTTAATATCTCTTCAGGGCTCAAAAATCCCATGAATCATGTTATTTCTGGTTCTTAGATAGGATTAGGCTATCCAGTTGTTCCTTAACCCAATGATGTGGTCTACTTAGATGTGCTGGTAATATCGTATTTATATCGCCATTTGCCGAATTCACTTGTGCTTGTGTGAGAAAGATACTTCCATTAAGATTAGCTCCACATAGATCAGCATCTCTCAAATCTGCACCAATCAGATCCGTCATCCTCATGTCAGCATCTCTGAGGTCAGCAGCTATAAATAAAACGCCTCTCAGATTGACACCCTTAAGATTAGCACCTCTTAAACTTGCTCCAATGTGGTCTTTCCCCTTACCTATTCCCTTCTGGTTCCAGTACTCGATGTTCTCCTTAAATGGTACACGGACTAATTCACTTGTTTCTAGAAGTAAATGATTTATAATTGCCCTGTGTGTTGGTACATGTAGGTCTAATATAGCGCTAGGGAATTGATATGTAAGTTGTTCTGTTTCCTCTAAGGCTTTTTGTAAATCTTTATAAATAGGCTTAGCGTCCGCTATGTGAAGTGCTTCATGTAAGTAACATAACATTTCATGAAGTTGTTGCATGATGAGAAATACATCGAACATTTCCTTAGCCGTCTCGGGATGATCTCGCCAATCTTTTCCGTTATATGTGGTTTGTGAAACTTTTTGTCCTGCCCCAAAGCATTCATATACCGTACAGCCCCTGAAACCATTTACTCTTAGTTTGTCATGAATACTACAACGATAATTAGCTTGCAGATTTGAACAAGGTGTCCCACCCTGTTTGTTAAAAGCAAAATCAGCAGATTTGGCATAGGGTAGTGCCACACAACATATACCAAAACACTTTTCACAGTCTGCACTAAAATGATTTTGAAAATTTTCGGTTGGAATTGTTTTAATAGACAACACTTGCACATCCTTTTAATTGAGTAAAATTCATTAATTGTTATAGTTTCGATAAGTAATGTTCATGCTGATTTTTAAGTAACTGTAGTATTTCTGGAACAACCCTCCAAGCATCTTTACATTTCCCACATTGGTAACAACCTGTATATTTATAATTATATTCTTCAACTACTGCTCTAACGCCTTCATGAAATAAATGAGTGTACGATGTGGAAGCATAGAATTTCATCTAAACTCATATAAATCCCCTCTACCTTCTATCATTTTTAAAAAAAACATTAATTCACTTCAAAATATGTTTATAGTTATTGGGTGTTTCGGAAGCTTTGTAAATCTTCTTATCCATAATCAAATTTCCTTGTTTTAATCTAACTCTATGTTTATTAATTCTCATGATCGATTCCGCTAAATGAATAAAATGATTAGGAATTTCGATCTCTATTTCCTGATTATTTATGATCTTAACTTCAGATTGGTGGTGTGCCATGACATAGACTCCACTTCCATAGAGCATAAACATACAATACTTTTTATTGTTTTCTTCAAAAAAATACATACCTGAGCCTGGGAAACTATCGTTATAATCCCATTCAACATGATTAATGGACCCCCATATATCTGGTTCATTGTTATGGGCATGATTTATACCAATAAACAAAGTGATAACCACTAATACTGTGAACAAAAGTATCAATACTTTTCTCATATAGCTACCTTCTTTCGATTATAGGATCAAGCTACCCCTAGTCAGTATATGAAGTTATATGATTTCAGAAAATTCACTGACAATGATTGAGAATAAAAAGGAATCATGAAATGCTCCCTTAAACCACATATGTTCTCTTAGATGTCCTTCTTGTTTCATTCCTATTCTTCTCAGTACATTTGCAGAAGGTACATTTCCAGGACGACAAGTCGCAAACATTCTATGAACGTTAAATTCTTCAAAACCTAGGAGTAGCAATGCTTGTGATGCCTCTGTGGCATATCCACCCCCCCAATATTCGGGGTTGAAACTATACCCAATCTCAGCATTATGCTGTTTAATATAAATCCCGCATCCACCAATAAGTACATTAGATTCCTTTAGAATTACAGCAAATTCATAATCATTTCTGTCGACCGATTGTTGCTTCTCAAGTTGTTCCTGTATGTACATCTTGGTCTCATCTTCGCTATTAGGTCCCCAGATCATGAATTTAGTCACTTCATGGAGCGAAGCATATTTATGTACATCTATCCAATCTTCCTTATTAAAGTCACGAATGATTAATCTTTGAGTCTCGATTTGCATATCAATTCTCCTTAACATCCTTATATTATTTCTTCCCAATCATGATTGTTGCATATTTACCTTCCGTTTCCTGAATCGATTGAATTTGAAAACCAACGGATTGAAAAAGATGAACATATTCATCTAATTCCATAGGATAAAGCTTTATCCTCCTGTCACCATAGTCAAACCAGTCATCATCTTTGCTAACTGATAATACAAATAAACCGTTATTTTTAAGCGAATTGTAAATATTATTTAATGCCGTCTCTTTATCCTCGATGTGCAAAAGGGTTAATACGCTATATGCTAATATGCCTTTGAATCAACTTTCCCGACTCCATCTTCTGATCAATAATATGTAGTAAGTATTTCCCAAGCTCTTCTGTTGATTGTAACTGTCCTGTTTCATGTGCTTGTCTAAAGAACTTCGCCATTTCAAAATCTTGATCATTCTTTCCTCTGGCCGTTACTTGTAATTCCGTTTCCACCATACCTGGTTCTACAGCGATTATTTCTATGGGGTATGGTTGTTTCGATTGCTCAGCTCCAATACATTGAGTAAACATATTTATTCCAGCTTTTGCTGTACAATACACGCTCATGGCAGGTGCTGGGTATGTCCCAGATCCGGAAGAAATGTTAATTATCTTTTTCCTTATTGGGACAGAATTGAATTGCTTTATAAAGTAAGATGTCATAACCATAGGAGCAATTAGACTAATTTCTATATTCTTATTCATCTCTTCAGCGCAACAGTTGTCGATCGTTTTTAACGGTTCGAGCATGGCAGCATTATTAATAAGGCATATCATTTCCGAATCATGTAAGTTCATTTGATTGAAAATCCCCTTCAACATACGTTCGATTCCTAATATATTACTCAGATCGAAATGATGATGAATGTAATTCTTGTACTTATCTAAACCATTAAAATCGCCACGTGAAATCCCATAAACAACATTACCTTGATTAAGGAGCATCCTAGCTAACTGTTCACCGATCCCTCTTGATGTACCCGTGATTATAAAATGACCTTTATTCATAGACTCACCTCTACTCCTCATATTAATTAGATATACGACAGACACCTTGATAGTTCTTATCTTAAGTGGGCTTCTATGTTGGTATCATTCCATAATCTTGTTACTTCTTTCAATTTAGAATCTTCAAATTCCATTCTATAGATATCTGGTTTCTTTAGTTGATTTAAAAAATCTAAACCATAATTTGAATCAAAATGATTCATCATCAAGGTCATTACAAGACCGTGCGTTCCAACAGCAATTTTTCTCCCTTCGTATTCTTTCAATATGCTTGTTAGCACTGCGACTGATCTATTCTGGCAAACCGTATTGGACTCTCCTCCGGGTAAAGAATAATCAGGTTCATTAAATTTCTCTCGGATCATTGACAATAACTCTGTATTATCAATCCTATAATCTTCTCCAGCAAAATGTCGTTCTCTGAGATCCTCAAATATATGTATATCTAAGTTTAACTGTTGAGCTAATCCCTCGACACTTAGAATAGCCCGAGCATAAGGACTAGATATAATAATGTCTACTCCTTCATTTATTTAAATCTCTGTTACATTTTCAATTTTCATTTTACCGTTAGGGGTAAGTCCTCTTGTCCTTTCGCTTCCTTCATTGTATGGTGACTCGGCATGTCTAACCATATAAATAGTGGTCTTCATACAAAACCTCCTTGAGATGAATTAATTAGTTTATAACCATTCTTTCTCTTCCATCATTAGTTCTAATGAGTTACCTTCAATAACAATAGCTGTTAATCCTTTTTCTGTTTTTGTTTCATGCCATTCCTCTGCTTCCCAATATGCTGCAAATCCTGCCTTAATAATTAATTATTTATCCTCTTTACCCTTAACGATTCCTTCACCACTCACAACTAAGAACAATTGTGGTACCTGTGCTTGATGTAGACCAACTATTCCATTGCTTCAATGTACATACATCCAACGTGAGTATCTTTAGTATCTTTTAATATTTTTGTCATTACTAGATTTTTACTATCAAAAGCTCATTCTAATTTCAGCCTGTGTATATTTCTCTTCTTGTATTACATCATTAACATAAAGTTTATTATCAGTTATCTTTACTGTATCTTCCGATAATCCTACTACTCTCTTTACGAAGTCCGATCCATTAATTGAGTCAGTAAATACAATAATGTCGCCACGCTCTATGATATGTTCGTTATAATAGGTTGAATCAACTGTTAGACGATCCTTTGATACAATGGTTGGAGCCATGGATGGCCACTCCGCACTATAATATTTATACTCGGAAGATGATGTAACTCCCGAAATCAACATCATCATTATTTTGAATAATACTTGTATAGCGAATGTCTCCTATTAATCGTTTTGCTCATTTGGATACTGGATGCTCCACAACTATCTTTGACACTGATCTTGTTGAGATTATGCTGTTATCGGATGTGCCATCCTGATTTTTCTACCACTTATTTTAATCACTTTAGTTTTAATCCTTTTAAAAATTTTTTTGTTATCTCATTGGTTATACTAATTGCTTCAATTCTACTACTGGCTGGAGCTGTTATCATTTGACCACTCTCTGAATTCCATCCAATAATACCACTCTTATCCTTTGATTGATTTTGATCCGAAACTAATATTGTTACCTTAGTGAAATCGTTATCTATCACTAGAGATCCATATTGATAATTATGAGAACTTTCTGTTGCATTATCCTCTTCTCTATATTTAAAATACGGATAGTTAATAGCACCCCAACCTTCATTTGTAATTAATATAATTAGTTTTCTCTGATCTAATGGAACAGGTATTTCTTCACCCGTTATGTCTATAATACCTTCAAATTTTCTTTCCCCGAAGATGCTTTTGTATAACTTTCCTTCAATATTTACATTTACATGTTTTTCTGACTCTAAAAGCTCAGTTCCTAAACGGTATTTGAAACCTTGTGCATTAATATTAATCTTCTTAGGATAAAAATACGTAAATATAACAATTGCTACGGTTGTTAAAGTTATTGTAATAAGAAACAAAACAAGTTTCTTCTTCATCTTTATCTCCTTATTTGTACAGATTTCCGAAAACATTGCGCTTTTCTAACATCCAAACAGCTTAAGAACCGTAGATCCGGGTGGTTCTGCCACCTAGTCGGTTGGATATGCCATCAATCATCAATATCAACTTCTACGATATTCCTCTTGGTGATCAAGGGTGCGTAGCGACCACGCAAATATGTAATGTTATATAATGGGGATATATCTTTCTTTAATATTATTTATTATTTTTTTCATTTTCTGTTTGGATACATGTTTTTAAGTGTGTTATTATATTTTTAATAAAGACCAAGTGCTGATACACTTGGTCAGTACAATTGACTTGGATGGTATATTCCCTTCTAAGTCGTTCAGGAACTAAAACCCACCTTAGGCTCTTAATCTATGGGTGGGTTTTTATTTTCTCTTGTTGTTATTATTGATGTTAAAAGAGCAAGGATAAACATCCCAAATAGGAACATTATCGTTAATGCATCTTTTATTTCCATGGCTTCACCTCCCTTCGAAGGGAAACCATGCCCAAGCCTTTACGCATTATTTTTGGAATGTGGACGTCTGGTCAAGCTTTTAAAACTCTCGAGTTCATAATTGGAAATTAACATCCAACAAAACGTTCTCTACTGGATAGGTTTATTTAGGCAGTTTTCCCGCAAGCTCTTAGTTAATTTCCTGATCATTCTCACTTATCCGGAAGATAAGTCAGAACAACTACGCCTGAACCGAAAGTCTTTGTTTCCGCCAGTTTCAATACTTTCTTATCGATCCCTTCTCCAAAGAGATGCTTTCCCTTCCCAAGCACAACTGGGAAAACCATGAGTCGATATTCGTCGATGAGATCAAGCTGGATTAGAGTTTGAACGAGCTTGCAGCTACCAAATACCAAGATATCCTTACCAGGCTGCTGCTTCATCTTGGATATTTCCTCCACGATATTGCCCTTGATCAGCGATGAATTGTTCCATTCCACTTTTTTCAGAGTTGTTGAAATCACATGCTTGGGGTAACCATTCATCATCCGGCCATATTCCCTTTCTTGCTCAATCATATTAGGCCAAGCCGCTGCAAAATCTACATATGTTTCGCGACCAAGCAGAAGAGCATCGCTTGCTTTCAGTTCATCGAACTTGAATTGCTTTGTTTCCTCACTACGAAATTGGATCGTCCACTGCGGATTCTCCATGACGCCATCCAACGAGACAAACTCAGACACAACTACTTTTCTCATTTTCATTCTCCTATACTTTCTTTCAATAATATCCGTACCGGGTCGTCAGACTTAGCTGATTGAATGTGTTGCCTGATTCCAACTCTCCGAAAAACCTCTTGGCGACCTAAGAGCACTAGCGACGACGCACAAATGTATTGTTATCAGATGCCGGTGGCTTCTCGGACTAATAAAAAAAACCTCAAGATGTTTTGTGCAGTCGTGCAGTTCTCATGTCCATTGATTAAAGTACTTGAATAAATATGATTCCAATCTTCTGATCTTTCAGATAACGTTCGCGCATTACCGACGTCTAGACGGCTTAAGACCGAAGGTCTGCGTTGCTCTTCCACTTAGCCAATTGGATCTCTTTGCAAATTATAGTCCTTCTGAAGGTACTTTCTAAACTCTTTTGAATTAGAATACACTCTTCTACTTCAACAAACTTGGGCCAACATATATCGATTATTCAGATTGATCATGATACTTATTAACTCAACTTTCGCAACTCAAATCTTCAAAAAAACCTTATATAACTGGAAGTGTCATTCGTTTTCCTAAAAATACAAATCCCATTCCACAATAAAAATAGCAAACAATAAAGCCGAAATTCCAGACATGATGTATACTGATTTTTGCTTTTTGCTCCAACTTAGCTTTCTCATCTTGTAGATAAGCATGACCAGATACGCTACAGCAAGAATCATATAAACTATGTTTAAGATGAAATGGATGCGTAATGAAGCATAGGAAGAGAAACCTAATGCGCGCATGAACAATAGGATAGTATTCAGAATAAATGCCAGACCTGCGATATTAATAGCAACATGATATTTATCAAACATAGTGCCAGGTTTTTCCCATTTTTTCGATTTGTAAATTAATAACCGAATTAAATAGCCAATCACAGCTCTTAAATTTAAAATGATGGCTATTGCGAGAGAAATTAAGGATACTTTGATCAAGTTTATTGTTATGTTTGATACGGGCAAATAGTCATAATACGGAATGGAAACTTTCTCAATAGTACCATTACTCTCAACAACATTTGTAAAGTTACTAAGATCAAATGTTGAATACTTCTGCAAACCTAACAGCGAATATCCCTTAGAAAATCCGGAAGTAACCCGTCGTGCAGGCAGATAATATCCTCCATTCTCTGATGCAACAGAACTAGTGTTAAAACTATTTCCAAACACTTTATTAACAAGACCAACACAATAAGCCATTTCATTTAGCTGATTTGTCATCACCACTAACCCAAACTTGGATTCCGGGTCAAAAACAAACTTACTTGAAAATGCCGCCGTATTTCCACCGTGCTCCAGTGCAGATTCCCAGTACTCTACCTCAAAGAGGCCATGTGCAATTCGAGGTTGAGATGTTCCATCATAATATAAACTTGTTGACAGCATTTCGTTTAACGTATCCTTATTAGTGAATAATAAATTGCTACTATCAACAGGCATCAGAGCTGCAAGGAATTTTGCTGCATCTTCTGCTGTGCCAATGGCCCCTCCTGCAGGATAAAAGCTCATGTATACTCTGTTTTTGGGGATGAGTTTCAAATTAGTAGTATAACCTTGAATTTCATTTCTTCTTAACACTACGTCTGGACGATCTTGTTGTGACGGATGAATCGAAGTGTCTTTCATATTCAACGCTTTAAATATATGTTCATTTACATATTCATAAAAGGGTTGTCCGCTTTGCACTTCCACGATGTAAGCTGCCATAGCAACACCAAAGTTCGAATAAGCCACTACGTCCCCTGGCTCATAAATCTGTCTCGCTTCAAATTTCTGCAAGGCCTCTCCTAAATCCACAATTTCATTCTCAGATGAATACCATAAGTCGATCAGTCTATCCTCCCAACCCGCATTATGATGCATAAGGTTCATGAGGGTAATGGGAGCATCGTATTCCAGCTTCTTTAATAATCCTTTTGGCAGATATTCCAGGATATTTGTATCCAAATCAAGCTTCCCCTGCTCGACAAGCTGCATCACACTAGTCCAGACCAACAGTTTAGAGGCTGAACCCCATTCAAAAACAGTAGATGTATCTGCCTTTCTTTGTTGCTCAATATCTGCGAAGCCATATGCTTTATTAACAACAGTCTCACCGTTTTTTATAGCCACAACCGAAACAGCAGCGGTATTCTTCTGATTCGTTGCCACATAAGAATCAATCGTTTCCTCTAGCGATGACAACGGAATCCTGGAGGGCGTAGTCTCAATATTCTCTACCTCAGCGTGGACAGGTACCGCGAATGCCATAATTATCAATACGAGTGACAGAACACAAGCGATTACTTTGTTAACATAGTGATATCTACGATCTATCTTCATTATCTACTCTCCTTCAACATTAAATATAATATTTACACAGCTCAACTTTCGCAGCTCAAATCTCTAAACAAACCCGTGATATAGCTGGGTAAACTAGAGATCCAATCCTGTAGTTGACCCAAAACAGCTGTTTTGTTCTTCTTAGTTTTCGCTTGCGACATTTCGAGAATTAAACTCATGTCAAATAGCTTTTAGTGACTTTGAAAACGGTCTCAATACTCCAACGCATGCCGTAGATTCTTACGATTCCAGCAGCATCTAGCGTTACATCAGTACTCAAAATCGCAAGCCATTCCCGTTTTTTATTCCTGTTGCGCACAAAGACAATCTTCACAGGCAAACCACAGGTGGTGTGTACGATGGCAGAACCTTTGATATCTTTGGCATCCAAGGATCGGCTTATTTTCTAGGTACAAAGGTTGAGTTATTGACTCAACCCCTGATTCTTTTTTATTCCTTGTAGAGATTTCGTCTAGCGTTCGCGCATTACCGATGTCCAATCGGCTTAAGAACCTTAGGTCCGGGTGGCTTCTCCACTTAGCTGGTTGGATGTGTTCACCTGAAATCACTTCGACAAGAGTCCTCTTGGTGACCACACTGTGATAATGCAATGTTAGATGAAGTTATTGATTTCTGTGAATTTCCCTACACATTTATCTCAAATTCTTTAGTTATACGGATTATATATTTAAACTGTATCTGTGTCTGTATATTAATCACTACATCAATTCTTATTCCTACTTTTTTTATCACTTTATGCTAAGACGGAAGTCCATAAATGATAAACCTTTAATCTCAATCGCTCTTAAATTAAGAAAATTAACCAACAACTAAAGCGATGATGGTAAATAAAATTGATCCTATCAATAAAGCTAATTGAACGATATAACCTTTTGACTCTTTATTATATTTCCATTCCATGAAGGCACGATAAGCACAAATGAATGTCATCAAAAGAGCAAAAATTAGATTTGGCCTATTCATTGGTGTTAAAAATGTTGAAGCTATCAAAAGTAATACCCAACTTCAGTATCGCTTATTTTACGTTTAGACTCTAATATTACTTTGTCCAATGAGAACTGTAGTCCTATGAGTATGAACACAAATACAGTGATTGCATTCATAATTCTCCCCCATTTCTTTTGGATTTTATTATTCTATAGAAGATTTTAGATCAAATCTCTCAGTACTCTTTCACTACCTTTCTCTGAACGAAAGAGCATTCTCCTACTGCGGGGCTAAGCCCCTTGGTCCATCAGAGGGATCTCAAGAAGTAGATTCAAATGACATATCCACCTTATGGTGGTCGTCAGGAACACATTCACGCTAGACGACGGAATCCCTTTTATGATCTACTATCAATTTTAATGTTTCCTTCATTAGATAAGTTCGCGATTATCGTTTTCTTCTATTTAAAATAATATGTATATCGAGGGGAGTAAAATTATTTTGAGAATTGAAATAAACATGAAAAATGAATGGATAGGTGGGTATAACAATCTTAAGAGGCAAATGGGTGTCTTGCTTGTGTTTTTTATGATTAACCTAGTAAATTCTTATTAGTATTATTTCAACTTTAATTTATATATAATCTCGCCATCTTGGTTCTCTTTATCTTGATTTACAAATCCTAATTTCTCGTAAAGCTTTCTGGCATGATCGTTACTTTTTTCGATTGTTAGAGAGATTACTTCGCATTGTTTGTGTATTTCCTGAATGAATTCTAGTATTCTTTTAAGAGATTGTATTCCTAATCCCATCCCTTGATATTCCTTATCTATCTGAAAGCCACCGATCCAGTAATTATTCGTACTATTTGGTGTATAGGATAAATAGAAAAATCCAAATGTTTTATCACCCTGACACAATATATATGGATCAAAAGCTTCATCCCACGGTTTAATGTAAGCATACGCAAGAGATTCGATAACAGTTGGTACAAGTTTCACTTGAGTCTCCAGTAAAGATATCGAGATTGCAACTTCCCAATTATGTTTATTAACTGGTTCTATAAGGATTTGATTCATTTTCATTAAAATAGTCCTTTCGATTTATTAATAATATTTCGTTGATTTCAGCTAATGTTTGGCATTCCTGACGACCAAGGAGCGTAAGCGACGACCTAGGAATATTTTGTTGGTATTCTCAGTTCATACCCGACTGGCTCGGGGATGAACTTTTTCTTTATACTGGAGGATACATTGGGCTGAAAACGCATGTTTTGTTGGGACATAGATCCCGTCGCATAAAGTGTTTTATGCCCTCGCATTTTGTTCATACCCCGATTCAGCTGTTCACGAATCAGGAACCTTCAAATCTAAAAAGAATCGAATATCTAAACGGGGGGCTCTTCGTACCTCCGAACAGCTCTTTACCAGGCTACCGTGTGTGCGATTTCCAGGCAAATTCATGGTCCCGTTGGTGTGTTCTCGACGCCAAAATCACTTATTACCTTCGTTAAAATATGTTTCTTCATTCCCACCGATTACCTCACCTTTAAATGTTATAAATAATACATGCTCTTCTTTTTTCGGAAATTCACATTCATTTACTGCCACTATTGTCGCAGGAGGAAACAATGCAAATTAACGTACGAATTGATCCTTGGTCAGATTCCGACCTTGCTCTGCTTTATCGTCTCAATATACCGGAAATGCTAGAACATCTGGGAGGTCTGGAAACCGAGGAACAAGTCCTTACACGCCATAAACGGTACCTTGAGATTGCTGGGAAGGGGACTGGACGTATGTTCTCCATCATTCTACTTCCTGAAAACGAAAAGGTCGGCAACATTGGGTACTGGGAGCGTATCTGGCAGGAGAAAACCATTTATGAAATCGGTTGGGGTGTCTTGCCGCCTTTCCAGGGCAGAGGTATAGCAGCTGCCGCTACAATGGCTGCTCTCACAAGTGCAAGTGCTGAGCAGAAACATAGGTTCATTCATGCATTTCCGTCAGTCGATAATCCTGCCTCAAACGCAATATGCAGGAAACTCAACTTCTCGTTCGTCACCGAGTGCTCCTTCGAATACCCGCCAGAGAGCATTATGCAATGCAACGATTGGCGCATTAATCTTTATGAAAATCTAGAAGAACCAAGTCAGCGTAACTAATAGCTTTATTTTGATTTGTTCTTATTCAGACGAAGAGGTAAACAAGTTTAATTAATATCTTTGCAAGAATTGAACATAACGTTCTTTATTCACGAAACGATCCAGCCTTAGATAGCTCTTATCTTAGGCTGGGTCGTTTGTTGTCTGAGTGTTCTTCCATGATTATACATCTGACAACCAAAGGGTGGTAGCCCCGCAGCGTGAATACAGCGTTATGCGCCGTTAATGTCTTCGAAGCATTACCTAAAAACCTTTGATCAAGATTCCAACTCTATTTTTTATTTTGGTATAAAAACTCAACTTCACCATCTAGCAAATATCGATATTCAAATAATTGCATTGTTCTTTCTCTAATTCGCTCCCGTATAACCGTAGCTAGGCTTACCGATCCTTGTGTTCCAAGGTAACCATTATTAATAAATGTCTTCTCAACAAATTTCGTCTCCCTTAAGTGATACTGTAACCATTCTTTCTGCGATTCAATTAGTGCTTCTCTTGGTTCGCTATCCAATTTAGAAAGAAGCTTTTTATATATTTGATTCAACTCTTTATCCCAAATCTCTGTATATTTACCTTCCAACGCCCCCCATCCCAATGTTGTAATAATCTCTTTGGAATTTTGAAATTCATTAAATTCCACTTCATAATCATGATCTATAGGATTTCGAAGCATTTCATCATAAAAATCTCCAGTCAAATCATAGTTCCCAATGCTCATGGATAACACTTCATTGTTAGAAGGAACTGATCGACCTTCAGTTATTTCTTTCGATTCTGTTCCATTACCTGTACTCACTACATCAGGAGGCATTTCAGAATTTATTATTGATTTAGTTTCGCTGTTCAAGGTAGTCGATTGACTACTATTTTGACAAGATGAAAACACTATCGTTATAAAAAATAATAAGAGTATCTTACCTTTCATAAATTATCTCCTTAAATATTATCTTTAATAATTCCGGTAATGGCGCATAACGTTCGCGCATTCCTGACGTTCAAGCAGCTTAAGTGACCAAAGGGAACGAGTCGTTAGACTTAGCTGTTTGGATGTGTCGTCTGAATTCACTTCATTGATATTCCCCTTGGCGATCAAGGGCGAATGTCGCGGTAGGAAAGCTATGTTATGCGATGCCAACCGGAGTTACCCTATCTTTATTTCTATTATATTGTCCAACTACTATTTTCAATTCTAAAAAATCCCACCTGTTTTTTGTTACATAAATCCATCTTCGGGTTCACCAACATCAAAACCTAGTACATTCGTTGCTTCCGATTTAAATCTTTCTAGCCAAGAATCCCAATCGCTAGTATTCATCTGTGCATAAAATGATAATCCACTCGACTCAACTGATGCCTCAATATAAACATCATTAGCTTCCTGCCCAAACCAATATGGAATTCCATTTTTATACCCTATCCAACCAGGCATAGACTTATATATATTAGAAACTTTATCCCATACTTCATCAGGTAGATAATACCATATATTTAGATTGCAATTATGAGAGTTTATTTCACTCATTTATCTTCCCTCCCTTAGTCTTAAACTTGTGCCAAGTAAATCCAACTTAAACGTTCTCCCTAATAAAGAGGAAGTACGTACTTCACCGTGATAATTTTAATTTTGCTTCTGTTGATGTTCGTATAACGTTCGCTCATTTCTGACGTCCAAACGATTTAAGAATCGCAGCTCCGGGTGGCTCAGCCACTAAGTCGGTTGGATATGTCGTCTGAAACTACATTTTGAAATCTCTCGGCGACTGAGAAGCGATAGCGACGATACAGAAATGCATAGTTATCAGATGTCGGCAACTTCATTGACTTAACTCATAATAATCTCTTTAACTCCTATTATTACTTTCTAGTAGAATAATAAAATGCATCACCAGATAGTCTATTTATCTTCCACAAACCATCCACATTTATGTAAGAACTATCCTTTACGAACATGACCCCTTCATTATCATCTGTTGATCCGTTGATTGCAAAAAACATCTGATCATTTTCCTTGAATATAGCCTTTACCTTTATCACTTTTTTATTTGTCTGTATATTTATTCTTTTAATTTCCTCGAATTCCTCATCTTTTAATATGACTTGTTTATTTTCAATTCTTGCAGTAAAAAACTTTTGATCTTGTAGCAATTGATATACATCTGTCAGATAAGGAACATCTTCCGAATAATCGTTATTCCATGATAACCACACGCTTAAAACAACTACAATCACACTAAAATAAATAATTAATTTAATTTTCAAGGAAGTCATCCTTTTATTCGTTAGAAAGTTAACTAACGTTATTATTTTTTTGTTTTTATGCCGATTTCAGATAACGTTTGGCATTCCTAACGTCCAAACAGCTTAAATGACCAAAGGGAACCGGTCTTCAGACTTTGCTAGTTGGATGTGTCGCCTGAATAATCCCCTTGAAAATCCTTCTTAGCGATCAAGGGCGAATACCCGCAATAGAAATGTAGCATTAGATAATGGATAGGCCTTCAAAAATAGACCTCTTAATCCCAATCCATAAAAAAATTAATCACTAACTTTTCTTCCCCACAATCAGGACAATCTAGTTCAATATCTTTAAAATCTTCTAAAGGCTTTGATGGCATTGGAGTTGTGCAACGTGGACAAACATAACTATTCGTATAAGATTCAGATTCGGATCTCAAATCTAGATATATTTCATTCAATAGATAGTTACACTTCTGACATACATACAGACCATCAAAACAATCATAAGTCATATCCTTCTCGTTAATAAATTTTCTGATATGTTGTCTACCGACATCCTCTTTATACCATTCCAAGATGGATATCAAAGTTATATATCTAAGCCAATGCCTAAATACACTTTTTGATTAAAAGAGCAGTTCCCGCAACTCAAGTTACAAGCCTCTCCCACAAGCTTAACCACCTCTCAATATCTCAATAATAATCTTTTATAGAATTAGTTCCTCCATTGAAATACTTCATAAAAATAAATGTAGTCTATCTTTCATCTAACGTTGCACATTTCTGACGTCCGAACGGCTTAAAGACCGCAGGTCCGGGTGCTCTGCCACTTAGCCGGTTGGATGTGTGGCCTGATAACACTTCTCCGAAAATCCTCTTGGCGACTAGGAGCGAATGCGACGACGCAGAAATGTTATGTTAGATGATGTTACCAGGCTTCTCTAAAATAACCCAAGGTATATTCCCTTGAAATTCGATCTGTAACACTGGTTCTGGGAATCCCTCAGGCACTAAACTTATACCATATGTAAAACCAAAGCTGAAGCCACTCAATTCATATAAACTACTATCCAAATAAGAATGTGTGCCTTCTTCATTGGTCTTCACCCAAACATCAGGTCCACTTATTAATCTACCTACTATATGAAAGAACCCACCATACAAATGAGTTCCATCTCCACTCTCACAGTACTCCGATACCTCGCCTTCTTTCCTAAGATCAATACCAAATCTTGCGATGAATGATAAAACGTCCTTAGGTAAATAATTTATTGCTTCAACAAAATTCTTACAATTCAAACATTCACAATCATCTGTTATCAAGTGATAAGAAGCATAGAACTCTTTGGTTTTATCGTAATCAAATTCTAAGTGCCAATTATTTAGTTTAATTTGTTTCATGGTTTAACATCTCTTTCTTCTAGTAATTTCATATAATCTTATACGCAGTACCCTCTTCGTCGATTAAGCATTCTAGAAGAATGTGCACCAGAGTACTTTGTCTGTCGTTTCCTCGAAATTAGATACTAAATTGAAAATAATCTTAATATCAATATCTGTTCTACCAATAAATCTGTTCTCATCCACATTATAATACTGGTAAAAGGATACTTTGTAAGTCCCCGTTATTTAGATTGATTTGATTCTTCTCACAGTTTTTATCTGGGACTTTATTATCTTCAAACTGTGCAGACATAGTTAAACAATCGTAGTCCAATATATACAGTTTGTTATTCGTAACTTTTATATAACCTTCAGCCTTTCTAAAACATTATTCATCATTGACCTCTGAACCAATTTCTATATCTATATTCCAAGAATGTTCAATTCCCTCAATTGTCATTTGGTATACCAAGATATTTCCAATTAACATCTCACTTGAGAAATGATTTAATAATTCAACTAATTCCCAATCTTCATTTACGAAAGACTTATATTCCATGTCATTAACTAATCCGATAAAGTTTGTATCACCGAACTTCAAACAAATATTCATCACAAAACTCCTCGCTTTGAATAATGATCTCATAAATATATTTTAGGGTATTGCGTAGCGTATAACGTTTAGCATTCCTGACGTCGGTTATGTATCCCTTGTCTTTCCATTTCGTCATCAGCTTGATTATATGCCTGATAGTAAGCTTTCTGCTGATCTGGATCTTCCCAATAGTTTACGTTCTAACCTCATATGCAAGAGTGTTATATTTATACATTCTTTTGACTGAACAGAAATAATGATTGATTTCATAATAAATTGTTATCCACGCCCTGCCTACTTGATCGTGTGCACCTCTATATCGTGTCCTCGCAGCAGGAATATGTGTTATCTTTAGCTCGTGATTCGATAACTAAATAGCAAAGTAGTTATCATAATCATCATTATTCTTTAAATAAAGTGTCTACAGCCTCCCCCTTCTTCACCAACCCGACGATATTCGATATTCCAAGTTGCATAACCACGGCGAGTAAGGTCCTCAGCAAGGTTGTCATTCTCTTCAAGCCCATACCGGGACTGCCAAAAACCACCGTGTATAGCAATAATCACTGGATGTCGTCCAGCCAAATCAGGTAAACGAAGAACACCAAACTGTGATCAGTGCTCCCCATAAGCGAAATGCATAGAACAATCGGATGTCAATTTTGAGAACGCTCCTTTAAATTTTATCTGCTGAGATTACTAAAGATTATAGAGGGTTCCTAATGCTAAGAATTTAATTCGCTACCCTTTCTTCTTCGATTCCATATCCATAAATGTCTTGTGTGTTTTATGTATAGTCTTAACTCACTTAATATCTTTGCTTAATCGTAATGCTTTAATGATTTTTAATACTTCTTTTTGACTATCAACGATTTGTGCTATTGAAATATCTGAAAGTAGTTCGAACGTTTCTAGTAGAATCTGTTGATTCTGCTTTGAAAGGCCATTCATTAATTTCAACTTCACTTCTCCACTAGTCCCTTCAATCGCAAATGCTAGTATAATAATGTCTAATTCTCTTACTAGACGTTGGATCGACCTTACATCCATATGCTTAATTTCTTTTTCAAGTATCGTTGTTTCATCTGAAAAAGGTTTCTTGCCTCCTATTTTATCTTTGAATTCCAAAATACGATTACTTCTGTTCTCATTAATACCATACCAATCATCGATCTCTCCAATAAAATATTCACCAAAAAATGAACTTAATTGTTCTCTGATTATCCAAGGATATTCTCCCTTTTGAATGAGAAGTATTCCATGAAGTACTATCATTCTTTCAAGGACTTCCTTTGAAGTATACTTACCAACTTTAACATAATTCCATAAGATCTCTTTTAGTTGATTAGGTTTTATTCCCGCTAATAGTAGTTCTAATCCCTTATTCAGAAATAAACTTTGCCCGATATTCAGTTCACTTTCTAGCGATAGCAAGCCATGTTTGTGTGCTTTTTTAGATAAATCAATTACCCTTTCTAGCACATTCAAACATTCCCTCTTTTCTTCTAAGGTACAATTCTCTAACTTACTAAATATTTGTTGCTCACTCATTAATAGAACCTCCTGTTGAATATAACTATTGTTTTTCAAGTGAAAAGTACGATACTCAGAAGGAGTAATTCCATACAATCTTTTAAATACTCTTGTAAATGTGTCTATACATTCAAATCCTGAATTAAATACAACATCAGTAATTGTACTATCCGATAAAATTAACTGATAAGATGCTCTAACAACTCTCCTAGTTCGAATATAATTCATTATTGATGTACCCATATGAGCTAAGAATATTCTATGATAATGGTATTGAGACAAAGGTGAGATTTGGGATAAGGACTTCAATGATAAATCGTCTTCCAAATTCTGCTCAATATAATTTAATGCGTAAGAAACATCTTTTGAGTAATCCATATATTCACTCCAATCACCAGCCAATCTTATTATAAAATTCATATCCAACACTCGACGATTCTTGCTCTTTAACCCGACTTACTTCTAATCATTCTTCATCTTCATAGGTGTATCACCGTACGCTTATTCGCCCGTTCTCTTCTACTAGCTTAATAAACACCGGGCGCTCGTTCGGTGTTTCGTTGGGAGTATGTAGCGCTAACATCATTTTCCCATCAAACGTTCGGAAGATCATACCATGACCACCATCGTTCTCGAAAATAGGGGCAGTCTCCTGAATCCAAGGTCCAAGTATGTTACCAGAGGCCGAACTAGCAATTCCTTGAGCATACCTGCCATGCCTGAAACTAGACCATAACAATAACAATGTACCATTATCGCATAGATAAGTGTAAGGGCCGTCTGTAACGTAAGCAGAACCACCCTTAATTGGTTCTACCCATGATGCATCTTGCGCAGAGAATAACAGAATTGGATCACCCAATGCTCGATCCAATTTAGGAGTTAACTGTAAGGCACAGATCGTACCATTCTTAACTTGAACCCACTCATGACAGAATATTATCCACGGGGTATTGTCTGAATCAATCCATAGTGTACCATCTAAACACTCCCAATCGTGAGGTGTTACTGGACCTATGCTATGGGGATAAAATGGCCCCAATGGGTGATTAGCAACTAAGACTTGAGTCCCTCTACATACACCTTCTGCTTTAAATGTAGCAAACATATAATATTTGTCTTGATAGGCATGCACTTCGGGTGCCCAGTAGTTCGTGTCAGACCAGAAATCAGGTTCAGGGCGAAAAGCGGGAAATGGTCCCTCCCAAACTGTTAGATCACGACTCCGATATACATCAAATCCAATCGCTTTCCCCTTCCAAATATCAGGATCGGTCGACCCGTATAAATAATAAAATCCCTCGCTCTCCTGCTTGAGCACAAAAGGGTCCCTCATATGGATCTCTTCCTTATTTAACATCGTGGCAGTTGTTCCTTTCCTGTATATTCAATTACGTTGTTGGGAGAATAACGCCTATTACCGTTTCCACATGGAGATGTCCAGCCTTATACAGCAACGTCTCATTTCCCTCTATACTCAACGGAATGTCCCGATCATTTAGGTGTAACATTCCCCTCACGGTTCGTACCGACATACCCACTAACTTAAGTACATTACCTAATCGGTCCGTCACGATCCGTACACCTGTGGGAAACCGACATAGTAATTGACCATCTTGAAATATGGAACATTCCTCCCGTGTATTGTGAAGTTCATAATGATAACCATCCACATATCGACTGTATGCTGTCTCATCCGCAAGATGAATCCCATGATCCAGCGACTGTGGAAGCAACCCGGTGAATAGAAGTTCTCCGTTCGGCGTCGGCTGAATACCGCACAATCGTTCAATATAATCTAGCACACACAGAATAGCTGGTGAATATGTCTCTGTATACCCCTCTTCTCCTGTCCATGGACTCAAACATTGACCGAACCGAGTCATTCGGGATATTGCTGAGATAATCGGTTGCATCACCCAAGTCAACTCGACATGTCGCCCATGATGTTCAAATGCGTGTGGTGCCCGAATTAAGCTTAGGAAGTTAACCGCACCTCCCCAAGTGTTATACACGGTAAAGGGATCAAATCGAGGATCATCCATGGCGATGGACGTAAGTGGATATTTCGCGAAAAACTTACGGGTATTCAGCAGATACCTTGAAAGTGAAGAAGCAAAAAAGGCGTCATCTCCTATCTCGCAGGTGAGCACACGCAATAGTACATCAGATTGGACACGATTGAATCTTCCATGGTTGTCTACATCGTAATAGAATCCGTCCTCCTCACAGAGGCAATGAGTGACTAAACTTTTCAGCGTCACATCCGCCTTTTGCTTCCAGGTGTGACTCATATCGACAAGTCCAAGTTCGTTAGCCATCTCCGATAAATAGCGGCGGTTACAATATACACTGGCCGTAAGATCAGGGGCAAGAAGTGGAATTAGCGGTGAATGTGGATCATATTTCTTCGGATCATCTTCATAAGGGGTATCGGGTACATGCCAGAATCGAGGTGATAAATCATGTCCGGTATCGAACGTACAGAAAGCTTCAACACAACCCGTTCCACGGGTATTACGATACGTCGCCAGCCATTCATCATAACGTATAAGTGATTCATACATTTTTCTTAGAAATGTAAGGTCCCGTCCATTCAATCTATAGTGATTCCAGACGCTTCTAGCTGGTGGAGTAACCAATTGAATTTGCTTAAATACTGGCCCACTACTCGTTATTTTATAAGGGAGTAATCCATCCTTACGTTGATGATCGGCGAACTGCGCGAATGTCGACTGTGCCACTTCTGGGCAGAAGCGAGCTAAGATCTCGGCATTGATTGTCCCCGTACTTTCCAACCAACAACCGTCATAGACACCACCCTCTTGCAATACGGACTTCCCCTTAACATTTGGGCGGATGCAATCTGCCAGCTTACCTATAGCCGAATAATATACATCCTCCAACAACCCCGGTGAAGCGGCGAATTTGACACCCGAAGAGATGAACTCAGCATGGATCTCTTTTCCTGATTCCGAGTTACATACACCCGCTCTATCGATCACATCGATGGCTCGCAATTTCTCTATTAGATTAGTCATAAGCGAAGTGCTCCTTTATTGGAAGACTTACTATCATATTCCGATGGGCTGTACCCTGTAATCGATTTGAATACTTGACTGAAATAAGTAGGATTCTGAAACCCTACCCTCTCGCTAATTTCATAGACTAGGTATTTGCCTGTACGGATTAATTCAATCGCCTTTCGAATACGGAATTTATTGAAATAAGTTACGAATGGTTCGCCAGTGACTCGCTTAAAAAGTTGACTTAAATAATTTCGATTCACGTGAAGACTGGCCGCAATCCTTTCCAACGAGATATCCTCATGGTAACATTGTTCAATATAATCCTTAATAACACGATCTACTAAAGCATGACTTTTCTTACCAACTTGTTCTTCCATTATCTGAACGATCATCTGTGTAACCGTATCATTCATCCATTCGAGCATATTTAAGGAGGATCCGAACCTATTTAGTTGGGTTAGTATATCTTCCAGTCCATAATTCGTTGTTTCCAACGGTGTATCCATCGTAAACGAGGCCGTCCATAGGACGCTTAATATGCCTGAACAAATGCCTTTATTAACAGAGAGGGATCTTTTACTCCTCACCATTTCGTTCTTTAACTGGTTCCATAGATCATAGGCCTGTTGCCACTGTTTCTGAAACATGGCATCGTGAAGGAAGCGCACGGTATCCATAGATACGCTCCTATTTGGCTCTGATAGACTAATGGTTGTATAGGCATATACACGATTCCACTCGTTCATTTCTGCAGTCTCCACAGCGTTACGACTTTCCAAGTATGAATCTATCATTTGGTGGTAGCCATTCCGAACAGAACCAAGTCCAGCTAACACGGACAGTTTCATATATTGAAGTATATTATCCAGCATCACATGTGATATTTCCATGATGAATTCCTGCTGGTGTTCGTTCTGAATTGGATCACCCATAAAAATGACACAGAATTCTTGATCGGAATATTCCAAAACTTCAGCAGACAGAAGTGAATGATCATTCAGATTGACATTCAGCATTTCCCTTATAATATTTCCTGTTCCAAAACGTAGTAATTGCCAATCTCGTTCTTCTCCTGCAGAGAGATTCGGACGTATAAGGCTGAATGTCAATACTTGTACTGTTGTCAATTCCGGCAGCTCCATAAATGCAATTCTACTAGCTGGTAGCTCCTCTGATCGGTACCGAGTAGACAATACATCCCGGAAAAAGGCATCTTTCATCGAACGCTGAACGATCTCTTGCTGTTGTAAATAGCTGGCTAGCAGTTCATCTTGCACTTGAGATTCATTCAGTAATTGAAGAACCTCGCGTACGACAAACTCGATCTCTGCAATACTTGGTGGCTTCAGTAGAAAATGATGAACACCAGAGGATACGGCTTTTCTTGCGTTTGCTAAATCATCATATCCACTTAGGATCACAATAGGAACACTAGGATCAATCGCATGGATCGCTTCTGTTAGCTGAAATCCATCCATAATGGGCATATAAATATCAGTAATAACAAAATCCGGTTTCAATTCACGGAACTTCTCTAAGCCCTCTTGCCCGTCAGAAGCCGTTCCAACCGAACGTACACCCATGTCATGCCATGGTATATGCTTCAGCAATCCATTGATGACATATTCATCGTCATCTACCAAAAGAATCGTATTCATCGTAAAAACTCCTTGTCAGTTTCTTCATCTCCTCTTCACGATGAATCAACGGTAAATTAATGATGACCTCTGTTCCTCCAAGATCTCCTGATCTGACCTTCACGCCATAATCCTTACCGCAATATAGATGTATCCGGTCCATAACATTACGAATCCCAATACCGCGTGTCATTCCAATATCAAATCCGTACGGCAATCCTATTCCATTATCCGAAATGGTCACCAGAAGTTGTTGATTCCTTGCTCCATTTAGGTGATCTATACTCACTTTGATGAATGCGTTTTCATTCCGATGTGGATATCCGTGAATAACGGCATTCTCAAGAAAAGGTTGTAATATAATTTTCGGAATATAGACATCCAGTAGATCACTCTGAATATTCTCTACATACTCTATACTGTAATTTTGCCTGTACCCTTGAATCGCCATATAACAGTGAGCATGGGCAAGCTCATCACGGACGGTAACATACCAATTGTCATTACTGATTCCTATACGGAATAACTTAGATAATTGCTGAACCATTTCACTAATCTCATGCGCATTATAATCGAGAGCTCTCCAATGAATCAGGTCGAGCGTGTTGTATAGAAAGTGAGGTTTAATTTGCGCGTGTAATAACTGTATTTCCGCTTCACGACGATCACGATGCTCCTGATTTAACCGTCCGATTAAATCTTTCAATCGGTATACCATTCGGTTGAATTGTGTTGTGAGATAGAAATACTCTTGAATGTTGGACTTGTTCATCCGTACGTTGAAATCACCCTTTTCAATCGAAGACATCCCTTCGACAATGGCATAGATTGGAGAAGTTAACTTCCTGGATACCCAGAAAGCTATCGGAATGGACAGAATGATTAGTGCCGCCAACAATCCGATGATTAACATCCTAATATCCTTGCCACTCTGCTTCAACACCTCTTTACTAATGAGCTGCAGAAGCCTTAAAGATTGCGTATTCGTATCCGATTGGATGAGATCATACTTAGTATCCGAGACTTCCTCTACCATCTCATCTAGATGATTACGTACGGTAATGTCCTCTGGTAGTACAGATGCAATATAATCGCCTTGTGAGTCTATCACCACGTAATATTTATAATTGTCTGATAGAGAGTTACGCTTGTTTAGAATATCGAAAAGCTCCTGATCGGGAATGTTGATTTTTACGATCCCCAGAATTTGCCCTCGGACACCAATAATTCGATGTACATAACTAACAACATTAATCATATCTCCGGAAACCAGATATTCATGGGACGGAAGCCAGAATCCATCCGATTGATCCATACGCCCAAGCCATCCTTCTTCTTCAGCATCCGTAATCCTATGCATGAAACCTTCTTGAATGGGTTCGTAGTCTTGAAGCCAGTCGGTATATATTTCTATGGAAATAACACCTTCTTTCACAGTAACCCACTGCTGAATTTCTTCGTAGAAGTCACGGTTCCTGGATACATAGTCAAAAAAGTTGTCCGGTGCTACCGATAAGTACTGGCGTACCATCGAGTTCGTTACCAAGAATAGGGCCGTATCCTGAATACTCTTCACATAATTCGTAAGCTTTTGAGAAGTCTCATCAAGCAACTCTTCCTTTGTTGCCCGTATTTCGCGATAGGCTAGTTCGGAATACGTCCCATAATAAACGATGCCAGAAATCAGTAATAGTAGACTACTGAATCCGATGAAATAAAGCACCATGAGCGTAAATAGTTTTGTAGGATATTTAAACCGTTTGCGCATCACTTTCAGCCCTCTTCATTTTATGTAAATATGTCCATTTTATCCCTTTATGCCGGTTGTTGCGATCCCTTGAGTAAAATACTTTTGACCCAGGAAGAAAATAATTAAACTTGGCAAGATCGACAACACTGACATAGCAAAGACAGCTCCCCAGTTAGAACTCCCGCTAGAATCCAAGAATAGACGCAAACCAAGTGGAACCGTGAATTTCTTAATATCACTTATATATATTAATTGACTGAAGAAGTCGTCCCATGTTCCCATAAATGTAAAGATAGCTGCCGTAATCAGTGCTGGCATACTAAGTGGCATAATGATGCGTAAATATAAAGTGAGCGAGCCGCACCCATCGATTTTGGCACTCTCGTCCAGTTCTTTAGGGATTCCTCTTATAAATTGAACAATCAGAAAGATAAAGAAAGCGTCCCCGACGAATTTCGGTATGGTAAGCGGTAAATAAGTATCTACCCACCCAAGCTTGTGAAACATAATATATTGTGGGATCAGCGTGACATGGCCAGGTAGCATAATCGTGCCCAGCATCAACGCAAATAACAAGTTTTTTAAAGGGAAATTCATACGAGCGAATGAAAAGGCAGCCATAGACGAACTAACAATTGTACCAACAACAGCAATGACACATAACATGAAAGAATTCAGGAAGAACTGACCAAATTGAATATTACGCAAACCATTCCACCCATTTGAATAATGTTCCAGTGTAAACTTCGATGGCCACAATCTAGTAGTGAAGATTTCTGCCGTTGGTTTCAAAGAACTAATGATTAGCCAGAACACAGGGTATAGCATCAATATTCCGAACCCTAACACTAGGACGTGGAACACAATAGATTTTACTTTTCTTTGCATTTCCATGAGTTATTCCCCCCCATCTGAGTAGAACACCCAATACCGTGAGGATAAGAACAATATTCCAGTAAAGGCTGCAACAATGATAAGTAATAACCAAGCCATTGCTGAAGCATAGCCCATCTCTAGAAATGTGAACCCTTTCATGTACAAGTACAATGAATAGAGTAGCGTTGAATTGATAGGACCACCCGTCCCGTTACTAATGATGAATGCTTTGGTGAATGTTTGGAACGATTGAATTATAGTAATGGTTAGATTAAAAAATATAACGGGCGTCAGTAGCGGCATTGTAATCCGCATAAATTTACGAAAGACACCGGCTCCGTCTACCGTCGCTGCTTCATATAGTTCTTGAGGAATTTGCTTAAGTCCTGCTAGAAAGATGATCATAACTGCTCCGAACTGCCATACCGATAATCCGATTAACGAATAAATAGCGGAATTCGGATCGGCGATCCAATTGGGACCTTCGATACCGAACATCCCTAACCCCGCGTTGAATATTCCCTCTTTATCAAATACTTGCTTCCACAATACGGAGATAGCTACACTCCCACCAAGTAAGGACGGAATATAGTAAATCGTGCGATAAAAGTTAAGATATCTCATTCCCTGATTAAGTAATACAGCCAGACCTAGTGCGAATGCAAGACGGACCGGGACCGACAGGAATACATATTGAAATGTGACCTTAATGGAGTCCCCCATACGGAAGTCCTCCGTAAACATCGTCTTATAGTTAGCTAAGCCAACCCATTTAGGTGTGGACAGCAAATCATAATTTGTAAAAGATAAATACAACGAAGCGATGATCGGACTGGCATATAGAAAGATAAAACCGATGAGCCATGGTAACAGAAATAAATAACCAGCCATATACGTTTTATGTTTTCCCATCTGTTAGCTCCCCTTCTTAGGAAAGGCGAGCCCCTAAGGGCTCACCATCATCCCAATATAAATGGTATTACTGAGACCACGTATTATTGTTGCTTCGCTTTTTCGAGCAGTTTATCAAATTCCAACATGAATTCATCAACCGCAACATCGATTTTCTGTGCACCGAAAGCTACTTTCTCGCTTGTCAGTAGGAGCAGCTTCGTGAATTCGTTATCGAGTGGGAATTGCTGATAGATCACGGGTGGAGCTGTATCCGATACCAGTGAAATATAATCATACAGCACTTTATCTACAGGTGTAGACTGTGCAGCTAATAAGTCGCGGATTGCACCCGCAGGAGGAACGCCTCTTGAACTTCCTAGGATGACACCAGCTTCAGGATCGTTCACCATAAAATTAATAAATTTCGCAACTTCCTCAGGATGTTTGGTACCTGAATAGGAAGTAATGTATTGACCAGAGATCGGAGGAATCATGCCGCTACCGTCAGATCCATTCGGATACATAATTAGCCCAAGCGTATCTTCTGTTAGCTCTTGATAACCGAATATTTGGGAAGCTGATGCACTCTGAATAGCAACTTGCCCTTTAACAACTAAGGATTTGTCTACCGCTGAAGACGGGCTGGCCACTTGAACGTCTGCAGGTACAACTGCACCCGCTGCACGCATTTCTTCCCACATCGTAAACCAATTCACTATATCTTCTTTCTCAAACAGACGTCCACCATCACGATACAGTTCTTTACCATGGCTTCCAAGAAAAGATCCTAACGTGGCAGCATCGCTAGAAAGGTCATAAACACCATAATTGCCTTTACCTAGTTTTTGAGAAATCGTAATAGCCATCGTTTTTAATTCATCATACGTCCATTGATCTGTTGGAACTTTTACGCCTGCTTTATCAAACATATTCGCATTATACAGTAATGCAGAGGAGCTAACCCCAAGCGTAACCCCATATAATTTACTATCGAAGGTAGCAGATTGCACTAAGGTTGGATTGAAATCTTCGAGCTTAATCACATTACCCACATAAGGAGTCAAATCGAGCATTGCTTTTTTATCCACGTATTCTTTAATATTGCCGCCCATTTGGATCAAATCGGGTGCATTACCTGCAGCAATCTGAGTGTTCAGCTTATCCATATACCCATCAAATCCTGAGTATTCACTTGTAATCTTAATGCCGTTATTTTTCTGTTCGAATAGTTCGATTGCTTTTAGTGTTTTTTCATGTCTCTCATCTGAACCCCACCAAGACATACGAAGTTCTACTGACTTGGCCGATTCATCAGGTGGAGTGCTCTCAGCTGTGGTTGATGCAGGTGTAGTTGACGGTGATGCGCTCTCCTTGTTTGTTTTGTTTGCAGCATTAGAACAAGCAGATACTAGCAGTACTAGAACGATCATAAACATCGAAATCCATTTTTTGTGTGACATGTACCAACCCTCCTTCAACTTTGACTACGCTTTCATTATAGGAAAGATAAGTGATAATAAACATAAACAAAAGTAAGAAATTCATTAAGAAAAGTCAGTATATCTTCTTGCGGGGATACCACAAAAGTCCGAGCAGAGAAAATTCCGCCCGGACTTTTGTTTGAAAACACGATATGAATTCAGATCAATAACTCAAAGATCATTTACCTCTTCTGGGAAATTAATTGATCTCCAAATAATCAATATATGCATCCCATGTTCCGTCATCCGCGGTTACAACGAGCTCAATCTCTTGATTTCCTGTACCATGACTAACATTGTTTAGAGTATATACCGCAGGATTGCTCCCGCCGAAGTAAAAGGTCCCCTTCGTTTGCCCACCAATTTTCAAGTCGACTCTAGCCATATTGGAATTATTCGAAGAGCCGCGGAGTGAAAAATTATGCGTGCCGCTCGCAAAATTTTGCGTGTATTTCACCAAGTCGTTGTTGGCGTATAAAGCTACTCCGGAGAACGGGGAATTGATGTTTCCGGTGTACTGACCGCTTTTGGTCATACTTTCGGCTTCTTTTTTCGTACTTGGGGGAGTTGTACCACCATCTCCTCCTCCTGAGCTACCACCGATAGTTAGAGTATTACTATATACATTAGCAGTTCCACTACTTTGATAACCTTCTACCGTAAGCGCGACTTCATACATCTTACCCATCGACATTCCTCTGCTCTCCCACGCATTAAAATGTTCGCTAACAGATATGGTACCACTTGTGCGTTTCGATGTCCGAACACTCCAGTACTGTTTAAAAGTTGCAGTACCTTTTATAGATGGCTGGTTTACTCGGGTAGTCTCATATATATCATAAGTACCCCCGTCTACATTAATAGTGCCTTTCGACGTTCCTCCTGGCGGACGCCAACTGCCCCAGCTATCGACGATGTAATATTCTACGAGTGGATCAACCGCCCACCCATAGACAGTCAAATATGAATTACCGTTTGGCTGGTAGTTGGCACCATAGTTTATGGATATGTTCCCAATTTGCTGATGTGTCTGCGTCTCGTTAAATTTCTTGCCTTTACGGAATAAAATATTATTAATATTATTCCAATCGGCACTGAACGCACCACCACTATTGAGAGTCATACTTCCATTACCGCTATCCTTCCAGAATTCATAATCGTAGCCCTCATGGGTGCCAACTGAATTGCTGGTGATCGTTGTTGCCGCCTGTACGCTTACTGCAGGTAATATAAGCGCAAAACAAGTTAAAATCGCGACCATTAACCTCAATCTCTTTGGTTTCATTAAACAGTCCTCCTTATGAATTAAATTGCATTTAGTGTTACTATAATGCTGTGCTGCCTGTACTAGGCAACCGCTAACGTCATCACCTCCTTTTAACACTTTACTTGTAAGCGTTTACAAATATAAATTTATCAAATTTTTCCTTATTCATCCATTAACAAATTAAAGATTATACAGTGAAAAGTATAGATCTTTGTATTTAAAAGTTGAAAATAACAAAGATTAAAAACTACTATAAAATGTTTAAATTGGAAGTTTACTTTCATATTCGCATCATTTATACTTTGTTCACCTTGCACAAGTTATTCTCACCAACGAAAAGGTAGAGTTAGCAGTTATTTATTGTAAGCGCTCTTTTAATTTGAATATTCGGAAGGAGATGTTGCCTACAACCTAATCTAGTAAAGAAAGTTGAATCGGTACGGAGTGACCTGAGCAACTATACTGGCAATTTATTAAGAGGAGGTATAATTTTATGTTCAAATCAATTCTAGTAAAAGGGGTGGCTGCCTTGGCACTCTTATGTCCATTATTCTCTAGTCCAATGATGCCTATCGTTAATGCTGCCGATGCCAATTGCCCAAATGGTTACGTAGGTCTTACGTTCGACGATGGCCCCAATAGCAGCAACACGACTAATCTACTCAATGCGCTGAAACAGTCAGGTTTGCGAGCAACGATGTTCAATCTCGGGCAAAATGCGCAGAATAACCCGTCTCTGGTACAGGCCCAAGTAAGTGCTAACATGTGGATTGGTAACCACTCCTATACACACCCACACTTGACTACACTGAGCAGCTCACAAATAACTTCAGAAATAACACGAACGCAGCAGGCGATCCAGTCAGCTAGTGGAACCACACCGAATCTATTCCGTCCGCCTTATGGCGAGACTAATGCGACCTTGAAGTCCATCTTGGCCCAAAATGGCCTTACCGAAGTGTTATGGAACGTTGACTCCCAGGACTGGAATGGCGCCACCACCGCCCAGATCGTAGCCGCTGCAGGTAGACTACAAAACGGTGATGTGATTCTGATGCATGATCAGTATCAGACTACACTCCAAGCGATCCCACAGATCGCTCAGAATCTCAAGAGCCGCGGCTTTTGTTCTGGTAAGATCTCGCCGAGTACCGGAAGGGCAGTCGCTCCTGACGACGGAGGTGGAGACGGAGGAACAAATCCTCCAAGTACAGGTACCAAAAAGGAAGCCGAAAGTATGACCAAAAGCGGCCAGTACACTGGAAATATCAGCTCTCCGTTCTCAGGAGTTGCGTTATACGCTAACAACGACTTGGTAAAATACACACAGTATTTCGCGAACGGCACCCATAATTTCTCACTCCGCGGCGCTTCGAATAACTCCAGTATGGCCAGAGTCGACTTGAAAATCGGTGGACAGACAAAGGGTACCTTTTACTTCGGTGGGAGCAGCCCTGCGGTGTATTCCCTAAACAATGTTAGCCACGGCACTGGAAATCAAGAGATTGAGCTCGTTGTAACAGCGGATGACGGAACATGGGATGCTTACATTGATTATTTGGAGATCAATTAATGACCCCGAAACGGTAAATGATATTATTCGATTGTTTATTTAAGTTTCAATCGTTCTATTACTACAAAATCCCGGTGGGATCTTCTCCACCGGGATTTTGTATCTAATGCCTCATTTCATTCCTCATTCCCATCTCGAACAGGCACCCCAAAATCCGGGAAGCCATCCTCATTCCAATGGAAGACTTGAGCACGGGTATGGCGGTTTGGATCATAAAGAGGGTCACCTATGATTTCTTTATAATTACGAGCATGGTAGATGATCACATCTTCTCCGTCCTCATTGACTGTGAAGCTGTTATGGCCTGGACCATATTGTCCATTCTCTTCACTCGTCTGGAATACGGGATCTGGCAATTTGGTCCACGACGAGGGTTCAATAGATCAGTATCTTCATTCGCTACCAACAGTCCCATGCAGTAGTTAAAGTCAGTTGCACTACACGAGAAACTGATGAATATGCTCCCGTTACGTTTCAGTATAGCTGGACCCTCATTTACCTTGTACCCGATATTCTCCCATGCATGTTCGGGGGTAGAGATCATAGTCTGCGGTCCCGTTAATGTCCAGGGATTACACATTTTTGAAATATAGAGATTAGAGTTACCTGGAATATTTGGATCCTTCTGCGCCCATACGAAATACTGGATACCTTGATGTTCAAACGAAGTCGCATCCAGAGCGAAGGATTCCCAAGCTGTTATCACTTGTCCCTTCTCATTCCACGTTCCTTCCAAAGGGTTGAAAGATTCATTCTCCAATACATACATACGATGGTCGAATACCCCATCCTTCGTCTCTGTTGTATGAGTAGCTGCGAAATATATGTACCATTTACCATCAATAAAGTGAATTTCAGGTGCCCATATATTGATACTCATTGGGCCGAACTCATGCTTATACCATACGACTACTGGCTGTGCCTCAGGTAACTCCTGAATCGTTGTTGCTCTCCGCACTTCGATCCGGTCATATTCCGGCACAGAAGCCGTGAAATAATAGTAACCATCTGTGTGCTTATATACCCATGGATCCGCTCGTTGCTCAACTAGTGGATTGATATAGTTCTTATTTGTACTCATATATGATTTCTCCTTTGTTCAAGTCGCCACCTTAATTACTCGAGACATATCTATACATACAAATCCAGATCAACTTATCCTTTCACCGCACCTGCTGTCATGCCATCGATAAAGTACTTTTGGAAAGCTACGAATAGAATAAAGATAGGCAGAATAGAAAAAAACGATCCTACGATAAGCAGATCATAATTGTTCCCATACGGCGTAAGTAACGTCTTCAAACCTATCGGAAGTGTATATTTCGTATCGCTGCTCAGAACCATAAATGGCCACAAGAAATTATTCCAACTATTCATTCCATTTAGAATCGCCATAGCCGCAAAGGACGGCTTCATAATAGGCAGAATCAACCGAATATAGATTCCATATTCACTAGCCCCATCTACCCTACCGGCTGAAATCAATTCTCTAGGAATTCCTCTTAAATATTGTCTGAAAAAGAAAATCGTTGCCGCATTCGCAATCCCCGGTAGAATAATAGCAGCATAGCTGTCCATCAACCCCAGCTTGTAGGTCAAAGTATAAAGAGGCAATAACAATATCTCAAAAGGAACCATCATGATTAGCAAGACACATATAAATAGAAAGTTCTTGCCCTTAAAGTCATATGCTGCAAACCCATAAGCTACTGTAGCACTTACGATCAACGTCAAGGCTACTTGTACAACCGTTAATACAATCGAATTAACAAACCATGTAAAGTACGAATGATTTCCCGTAAATAAATAGTTAAAGTTATCGAAATTCATAACGGATAGATCAAACTTCAAGTTAAGCCCATATCGGATCAAATCTTCACCTGGCTTAAAAGAAGATATGGTAACTGCGTAAAATGGTAATAGAATCAGAACACTAAGAATTACAAAGAAAATGAAGAGGATTATTCGAATTACATTCTCCTTTTTCATATTAATCCTCCTTCTTAAACATGCCACTAAAGGATAGTTGTGTTAGATTAATGATCATCGTAATGACCAATAGTACAATCCCCACAGCTGCGGCATATCCCAGGTTATTCTTCTCAATCCCTTGACGATATAAATAACCTACGATGGTAAGTCCAATATTCTTGGGAGAGTTATTTCCATTCCACAGCATCATACTCTCGATAAACATCGATAGACCGGCATAGATACTGATCGTTAGCACATAGATTGTGGTAGGTTTCAATAAAGGCATCGTTATTCTCGTGAACTTCTGGAATGCGGATGCTCCGTCAATAGAAGCAGCTTCATAATATTCATCCGGTATATTCTTCAATCCTGATAGAAAATAGAGCATATTAACACCTGTCCACCTCCAAGTGGCTAGCGACAGTAACGCAATAAATCCTGTCACCTGTCCCTTCAGAAATTTCGTGGGCTCAATTCCGAATATACCTAGTATATTGTTGATCATCGACCCTTCCATTTCCCCAAACATCAATCTGAAGATCGTTCCAGCTACAACCACTGAAGTAAGGGCCGGAAAGAAAAAAGCCGATTTGAACAATCCCCTACCCCACATGAATTTATTGTTAATCAGTACTGCAAAGAGCATCGGAAATGGAATTAAGACCACCAATGTCAGGATCATATATATGGCACTGTTATAAATCGATTTTAAAAAAATGCTGTCACCCATCAATTTGGTGTAGTTATCTACACCTATCCAACTTGCTTCTTGACCAAGTGTTACTTTTTGAAAACTCATTTGGAATGAATTCGCTAGAGGGTATACCCAGAATACGATGAATATAATGATAAAAGGCAACACAAATACGTAAGGAGCGACCTTCTGTGAGTATAGGAATCTTTTTATCATCACCTTACTCCTTTATAATAGAGCTACCCTGATTAAGAGTAGCCCCTATTTTTTTGCAATCCTGTTATTTCAACTCTTGCTCAATCTGCGCTTGGGCATCATTTAATGATTGTGTAATATCTTTACCATCTTCAAAGATTTCATTGAATGTAACTGTATTAAGAACGTTATTAATCGTTGGTGATACGGATGTGGACTTAATCAACTTGATTTCATCTCGAATTTCATTTAATACATCAAACGGATTATTCACAAAATATTTCACGAACTGATTATCAGGATTATGTGTAACATCTTTCATATCCCACACACTCATATTGATCGGATCGAACCCGAGCGTGTTCCATATTTCGATATTGGCATCTAGTGATAATTTGGCATACGCTGCAAATTCTTTTGCCAACTTAACGTCTTTAGCTGTTTTGGTCACCACAGTCCCCGTTCCGCCACCACCATATGATCTAGGCATTCCTTTTTCAAATACCGGAAGTGGTGCTAAAGCAATCTTACCCTGCAGATCAGCCATGTAATTCGTATATCTCGACATCTGCCACAAAGGCATGAAAGCTGTAACGTAATTCCCCGCATTGTATTCACCATACGCTTCTTCCGTATCCGGTTGGCCACCGGCGATTGTAGATACAACATTGTTTTCTTGCAGATCTTTCAGCATGCTCATAGCTTTAATCATTTGTTCTGAATTAACTTTCGGTTTCCCAGAATCATCTACGAAATCAACACCTTGTTGCGCTAGCAACAACGAAGCCTGCCATCCTGCACTTGTATCTGCTGTACCCATGTATTTTCCGGTTTTTTCATATACTTGAATCCCTGCTTTTTTAAAATCATCCCATGTCACAATATCCTTATAGTTGACGCCTGCTTGCTCCAATATTTCGGTATTATAAAAGGCGACGGTTGCTCCTACATGAGTGGACAATCCATAGAGTTTTCCTTCTTTGCTGTACAGATCCAATTGAGATTGGACAACCGATTCTTTATATTGCTCAGCTACATCGTTCAACGTTTCTAACTGCGGTGTTCCTGCCAAAAAGTCTGGAAATTTCCCAAGCTCAATATCTGCGATATCTGGTGCTCCTACACCCGTCTGAACTGCAATGGACAATTTATTATGCATATCATCATAAGGCATGACAGTAACATTCAACTTGATCTGACGGTCTGGGTTGACTGTATTCCATTTCTTAAGCATCTCTTCAAAATGTTGTCCATGTAACTCTACAAATGTCCAATAGGATAGCTCAGTTGCCGTCTCGCCTGCTCCACCATCTAGAACTGAAGTCTTCCCATCCGCATTATTGGATGACTTGCCACAACCCGCTAGAAACAGCAACATGGAGATAACCATAACCCCAATCAACCACTTTTGTTTCATGTATAACCCTCCTAATAATTGTGATATCACATTGTGTAATGCCATCTAGATAATCATTCAAGTCACGCTAGATGTATTCGCTTTCAAAATAAAAAATAACGTTTATGAAAACATATATATTAATTAGTTCATGTATTTATGAATATAAATTACTTATTAACGTTTTTATAAATGATTCCACCCCTTTTCAGAAAAAAATCTGAAAAATCGTTTACAAACATCTAAACTAAAGGGCTTATCAGAACAAAAAAAAAAGACCATCCAGAGTACTCTCCTTCGGTCTAATTCTTCTATCCTATGATTATTCTTCGTCTTCGTCCTCAACATCATAAATACATCTAAATCGTTCCACACCCGGATATGTCTCACCTAGACTGATAACCACAAATCCAATATTACGATAAAAGTCTACGGCATCCTCATCGGTTTCTGCGATCATCTGAGATGGCTTCTGAGCTTTAATTAACTCAAAGAATATTCCCCGTCCATATCCCTTCAGTCTATTCTCTGGCAAGACAGCCAAATGGTGAACCGTGAGGACTCTATCCCCATCCATCTCAAAGCCGATTAATCCAACTAATAGCTCCTCATCCTCAAAGCCATACAACTTCAATGAGTCCGTCTCCTCATAATGTTGTACCGCAGTTCTTAAGGACTTATCATCTGGAAAAACAGCGTAAGAGAGTAGTTCTGCTACTTCCGGTTTGTGAATATATGATTTCACGTTAATTAACATATGGTGTATACCTCCAGCAAATGGGTTCAAATCACAATAGCTCCATTACGTTACTTTAAAGGGTTTGATGGAGAATATCAACTAAGACGCACCTTATGTGATTGAACTTCTCATATATTGTCTGAATCAAAACAAAAAAGAACATGCTCTGTACATGTTCCTCATCATGTTATAGTTTATGAAAAAAGGTAGAACTTAGAAAGTGATGAGCACTTGAAAAATCTACTTTATTATCTTTTTGCGGAAACAATATCACCATTTCATTCATATGAAGCTTAACTTCCCCTTCATGAACTTCATAATAATAATCGACTATTAGTTTGTATGTATTGTCTTTCGTAAGGACCGTCATTTCTTCTCTTGAAGTATCCTCCAGGAACGTATACCCACTCTTCCTACATAGCTCTTTCATTCTCTTAGAAAGTAAATGACGAGCGTCTGCAGTCTCTCCTGTTATGACAACAAGTGGTTGCTCATCTAAGTATATAGCGATATGTCTTTTTTCTAAAGAAGATACCACAAGACTTGGCTTTGCTTCGACCATCTTTTTTTCACTTTTGAACAATCTGGTGAATTTACTCAAATCAATCGGCTCCCTTCCTTTTATGCTCCTTATCACTAATATAGTTTCGCTGATAGGAGGTAATTCCCTTTAATCATTCTAACAACATTTAACAGTTAATGAAAATGATATTCAAAAACAACAAAAAAGAGGCAAATTTCTCAACCTCTTCCACCATGACTTTCCTATCTCATTATTCACATAAAGTAAGATTCGGCCATTGTGTCAGCCATTGCTTTTCTGTCACTCTTTTCATGAAATGAGCTGTATCGAAGTATCTTGGAGATTGCCTTACCTTTAATTGAAATAGATCATCCAGACCCAATGGAGAAATAACCTGTATATGATCTAACCCATCAAGATACACTCCAACAGCCGTTGCTGTCTCTAGCCAACAACTCATAGCGTCACTTGTTGAATCGTAAGGAGGTACATGATTCCGTAGATGCATGCGTGCTTGATTCTTCACGGACCAACCCTCTTTCTTATCCTTCATAATCAACGTTAAGCTAAGAAACTTGTCCCTCTCCTCGGATAGATCTGTAGGGTCATAATAGATCACATCCATATCATTCAACGGTGTCTCATGCTCATACCCATGCAGAGCATCCCATACACGATTTCGTACATATCCTGCAGCGATACAACTCTGTGGAAGGTTCAATTCCCGAACAAGGTCGAGGTCCTTACGAACCTGTGCACAATCCATAATTTCCTTTACTAGTTGAATATATTTCATCGATATTAGTCCTCCCCCCTAAGGATTCAAGATCTTAAGCAAGCATTCATAAATCCATCAAAATCGCTCTAATTCCCTGTGCTTTCATATCGTGAAAGTCCCACACGGAATATGCCATATGCCGCGAACGCACTAATTACAGCTACTACGGGTGCTAACATCCACCAACCGTACCAGTCACTTTTATCAAAAATATAGGTAGCAGGATAGAAGCTAATAAATGCATAAGGAATGAACGTCGTAATAAAGATACGTATTCCCTGATTAAATATGGTAATCGGATACTTAGCCATATCGGCTAAGCTATGCACCATTAATGGGAAGGCATTTCCCGCATTTCGAATCCAGAACGCTGCTGAATTGCCTGCTAGATTAATAGATACACGAATGATAATCGCTGTGATCATGAGCAGAAGGATAATCCCTACTTTGGCCACGGACCAATCTATATTACCATGGCTAAACGCTTGCCACACAATCACACTTCCAATAAGTAAATTCCCCATGCCGTTTATACCAATTCCCGTACAGAAAATTTGCAAAATCACCGGGACAGGACGCAATAAATATCGGTCCAACTCTCCTCGGTTCACAAGCCCACCCATCCTCCACGTTCCTTCAAAGAATAAGGATGCAATGCCTTCTGTTAGAAATATCATCGCATACATAAATGCCACTTCCCAGAACTGCCAACCATTGATATCTGGGATCCGATCATAAATGACCCATAAGAAGATAAAACCAAGTGCCTGAGTCAAGGCTGCCGAACACATCAATATGTAGAAGTCCTTGTTATACTCTAAGATTGACTTGAGTTGCTGGATATACATTCTTTTATACAAAAAAAGAATTCGTGAAAGCTGCATCTGATCTCGCCCCATCTCACCTGTATTTAAAAGTTAAATATGCGCGTTGACTGTAATCTATCCTATTAACCACCATGTATGGTCACTTGACGAACAGCCCAACTCCACATCCATTTACCTGCCATCCATAACAAACATCCCCACAAACATTGAACTCCGATCAGCTTCAACATCTCATAACTATCGGTTTGTTGTAAGAAGATCACCGTTGGTGTATGAATAATACTCTGAAAGGGAAGAAACATCGCTAAGTTCTCTAACCAGCCTGGGAAGAATGCCAACGGTACCAAAGCACCCGATAGTAAATTGGTAACCGCAATACGAGTTAATACGACCCCCATTGAACCCGTTGACCAGAAACATAGCAAAGCTGCTAAATAAACGATGCCGAATTTCACGATCATTGCAGCAAACATACTTACGAGAAATAATAACCAGACCCACGGTGAATGTGGGATCGTGACACCCGGAGTAAATAACATGAATGTACCTATAACGATGGCACTCATTCCGCCTTCTAGTACACTTGATCCTAATGTTTCTGCAAATCTCGCACTTTGAAAATCAATCGGTTTCAGTAAATCCGCTGCGACACTACCGTCTAGTATTTTGCCAGATACCGATGTCTCGGAGTACCAGGAAAGAATTGAGTTTGCTAGAAAAGTCACGAGTAAATACGTCTTCATCTGGTCCCATGTGTATCCTCCGAGCTCAGCTCGTCCGCCATAAATACCTTGCCATAGAAAATAAATAGCCAATAAGTTCACGAAATTAGACGCAACCGTGATGATATAGGATGTTCGATAGGCTAATACATTTTGTAGAGAACGATTCGAGATACTTTTATATTTTTTGATATTTACCATGAAATTAACGTCCTCCTTACAGTTACAACGTCTGATTTAAATCCAAATTCCCATCATAGACCGCTTTAATGACATGTTCGATATCAGACTCTTCCATCCGGAAATCCTGTATTTCCCCATGCTTCATCACCCGACTGACAATATCACTCGCGGTATACTGGTATCGATCAAATGAGATGGAGAACTCTAACTCACTAAGGACGTCCAGTTGTAATTCTGGAATTTCTGAGATTTCTGCCAATAATAACGGACGAGGGGATGTCACTTGGAAAAAAATACGTCGATCTTTCGCAAAGTGACGTTTCACTTGTTCTAAGGTACCGTCATATATGATCGATCCTTGATCGATGATAATCAATCTTTTACATAAATCTTCGATATCACCCAGATCATGTGTAGTAAGCATCACTGTCGTTTTTTGCTCTTGATTAATTTTCTTGATAAACTCGCGAATTCGTTGTTTGACAGATACATCCAATCCAATCGTCGGCTCATCTAAATATAGAATTGGTGGATTATGTAGAAGAGAAGCAGCTAGATCAGCACGCATACGTTGACCCAGAGAAAGTTTTCTAGCGGATAAATGAATGAACTCATTCATTCCTAGCATCTCAATGAACTGATCCAGATTCGATTTGTATGTAGCTTCAGGAATTTGATAAATATCCTTAAGTAACGAGAATGATTCTACAATCGGAATATCCCACCATAACTGTGTCCGTTGACCGAAGACCGCTCCAATCTGCTGTGCGTTCTCCATTCTTTTCTTATGTGGATTAATACCATTAACGGCAATCGTGCCAGAGGTCGGCACAAGAATGCCTGTTAACATCTTAATTGTTGTCGATTTACCTGCCCCGTTCGGTCCAACATAGGCGACAGATTCTCCTGCTTCTATGGTAAGATCCAGCGGTTTTACAGCTATTTTATCTATGTATTTTGGTACTACTAAATGTTTCAAGGCCCCTTTCAAACCAGGTTCCTTCACAGCTTGTCGGAATGACTTAGTTAATCGTCTCACTTCAATAATACTCAATGGATGTTCCTCCTAATTCGTATAAATGCTGTAGAGAAGCACCCGTAAATATATCATAGCCTCGTTGTCGAATACCCAAGTTATTTGTCGATTAGAAACGTTCTCACATTTGAAATAGGATAGTTTGTCACAAGTACGAAGTACGTAAAAAAAGAAGAGATTTCTGTCCCCTCTCCTCTCGCAAAACATATTATTGTGACATTATTTAATGACTTACTTACTTTAATGCGGTTGGAATAGTCACTCCTATTAATTTACCCTCTGCTTGGATGATAGCCATCTGTCCCGTCTTTAAAGTAGGTCCATAGTTTCTAGAACCTGTTATCACGCTCAATACAGAACTTGTGGTTAATAGATTATACGCATAGAACACTCCATCTGTCTGCGCTCTGTATATCCCATTCCCATAGATATCAATTTGTGCCGCCGGATTGTCGCCGTACCACCCAATCTGTTGGCCATCATTAAGCTTCATCCCTGATAGAAGCACATCAGATGAACTTCGGAAGAACATTCTTCCTTGATGAAGTGTCAGTAATGGGGGTTTGACCTCAGAAGGAGCATTCCATTTCTGAACGGGCTTACCATCTACCTTATAATTAGCGAAATCATACTTCGCAATGACGTTACCTTGAAATACATACAGATCATTGCCGTCAACGAACATGGATCCGTTCATTCCACCTTGCAGACCCGGATTATAATAATCAACTGGGAGCTTCCATTTATAAATCCGCTCACCCTTCTTTTCACCTGTTTTCACATTAAATACATTCATAATATGGTGACGCTCATACATCGTATTCGTATCCAATGCGTAATTATAAGAAACCGAATACATAAGTCCATCTTTCACGGCTATAGGGAAACTCTGATGCGAAATCTCCCATCGTTTCTTACCCGTTTGTTGATCAAACCCATCCGTTTGAATATAGGATAGTGCCCCTTGCACCACAAAAGAACGAATCACAACCCCATCTGATTCTATGATATCCGTTCCTGAACCTCCCACTGAAGATAGCTCATCTGCAGACCAATTCAATTTTCCGGTCTTCAGATCAATCGAATGTGTTGTTTGGGACTGGAGAACATATAATGTGTCATTTCGAGGTATAAGAGTTCCTTCACCCATGATTGTGGTGGAAGATAACCATTTTTTCTGACCAGACTTGGCATCGAGCGCGTAGATTTTATGATCTTGAGTCAACCCGATCAGTATCCCCTGATGATAGATAATTATAGGTTGCAGTTGGGCACCATATGACCATATTTTCTTACCTGTGACCGCATTTACAGCAATCAACTTTTTATTAACGAAAGCGAACACTTTCCCTTCTTCAGCTACAGCCTTTTGTTGAGCCATGTCTGAGTTTACACTAGTTGATTTGTCTACCGTAAAAGTCCAAGCTGGCATCACCAGGGGAACCTCTAATTTATTAACAGAGTTTTGTATAGAGATGACAGCCTTATCAGCAGATACCGTACTATTTGTGGAGAATACGTTAAGAAATACGGTTAGTATAGCAAGCAATACTATACCTGTTTTGGTCCACTTTTTATGCCATGATGACATTGAATACACCTACCCTTTCTTAAATTCATCTACCTTATAACGCGAATAATATTCATAAAGTTACAAATGTTTGTGGGAGCTTTGAGTCTTTGGAGAATTTAGAGAATTTAGAGCATTTAGAACCTATAGAACCTCAGAAGCTTTAGACCCTTGAGAATCTTTAGAATCTTTAGAATCTTTAGAACCTTAGAACATACAAAATAGAATCTTACATACAACCCATGTATAATGAGTAGTAATAAACAGATAGGGATGAACAGCAGATATGGCATTTGGTATAAAAAGAGAAGAACTATTACAGTGGAAAGCTGCCGTAAACAGAGGCGAAATTGCCTACCTGACTCATTATTGGATCGACCCTCGATTTCCAAATTTCAATACCGTTACAAAAGTAGGCTGTGCGGATGTAAATCGCCTATCGGAATGGTGTATCGCTCATGACTTACCACCTAAATATATTCATAATCGAACGACGTTTCCACATTTCGATCTTCTCGGTCCTAAGCAGCGAGAGATATTAATAGAAGAGAATTTGTGGGATCAATTAGAACGTTTTGGGATGATGCAATAGCATCTCATCACATTTAATGCACAAGACAAAGGCAGATTAGAACTTGATTAACCAAGTTCTAATCTGCCTTTGTTATGTTCACGGATATCAATGTAATTGTTATGTTCACAAATATTCATTCGTTACCTAGTTATTTCTGGATAATATGTTGCACGCGTCCAACCTGTCCACTGGTTAAACGAACTTTAATCCCATGAGGATGCTTCGGCGAATTCGTAAGAATATCTTTAACGATTCCTCTAGTTAACTTACCCGTTGGTTGATCTTGTTTCAGTACGATATCTACTTCAAGTCCTGCGGATATGGTTGATCTTAGTTGACCATTCATTGTTATTCACTTCCCATACGTCATTTATTCATTCTATATATTGAAGTATGTCCAATCCAAATGCGACAGGGCTTATCAGGATACATACGACGAGACCTGCTACTCCAACATCATAAACGATACAGTAACTACCTGGTTTATGCAAACAGAGGTGGAATCTTATATCCTGATGAACATACATCACCTCATATGAGGACAACCTCCAATACTCCTGTTACTTTTCCGCGAGAGCCCAACTTCCCACGTTCTAACTGGAGTTTCTCCCATTAACTCATCCATTCTCCGACACTTTGGCTCTATACAAACGAATTAGCTGGAATACTGGACCACCGTCAAGAAAGTAGACACTCCGTTAAGAAATTTATTATGCATTCTTCTTCTTTTGAAAGAGCGCAGCAAAGCGAACCGGCGATAAATAACCAAGTTTACTGTGGATTCGTTTACG